>CAJFHE010000001.1 GCA_904378095.1 uncultured Clostridia bacterium
CAAAAATAAATTATAAAATAGTAAAAAACAAAAATATAAAACGAGATGTGGACAATACTTTTTAGAAAAAAGTTGTTGCATTGGCAATGAAAATTTTGCGGTAAAATAAAAAGTTAAAATATTATGGCAAAATGCTTGAAAAATAAAAGTCATTATGATAATATTTTCTTGGAAAATATTATTCAAAAGAAAAAAGTATGAAAGGAATGTGTTATCTATGAAAAATAAAGTAATACAGAAAAATCAAAAAGGTGTCACATTAGTTGCTTTGGTTATAACAATAATTGTAATAATTATTTTATCCACAGTAACAATAGATTTGGCATTTGGAAATAATGGACTTATAAAAAGAGCACAACTTGCAAAAGATATGGCAGCAAATTCTACAACGGCAGAGCAAGAGGAAATGAATAGAGTAATGGAAGAGTTCACAAACATAATGGAAGAGGATAATGAGATAACGGTGCCAGACGAGCCTGGAGGAGATACATCAAAAGTAACACCAGTTGAATCAGCAGATGGGGTTACTGTACCAGTACCAATTGGATATACAGCATCAGAAGCTACTGGAGAAAATAGTGTAAATGATGGATTTGTAATATATGAAGGTACAGAGGTGGTAAATGATGGTAATGTAACTACAGCTAAAACAACAAGAAATCAATTTGTATGGATTCCAGTAGATGATATCAGTCAAATTGCAAATCAAACCAGCGGAACTGACGAAAACGGTAGACAGAATTATCAAGGTAAGCTGTATGACTTCTCTACCACAGGAGCTACTGAAATGAGTAATTATGGACAAGGTACTACAACTTATAGAGAGCCAGACGTTGTACCTACAGACGATGGTAACGCATATTTAACTATATTAGGATTATCTAGTAGTAGTGAATTCAAAACTCAATTGCAAGAAGAGTTTAATGAAATGATAGAGAGTGTGGACACCTATGGAGGTTTCTATATTGGAAGATACGAGACTGGTAACTTAGTTGCAAGTCCAAATAGTAAGCCAGTTGTTGTTAAAGGTAATAATAGTATTAGTAGTGTTAACTGGTACTATATGTATCAAAACAGTAAGCTTATCGGAGCTAATAGCAATGTTGTGAGTACTATGATTTGGGGAAGCATGTGGGATAGAGCGCTTATCTGGTTAACCGAGACTGGAGACAAGACTTACTCTGATTTAATGAATTCAAGCAGTTGGGGTAACTATTCTAATAGTACAGGTGCAGCTGCAACTAATTCAGGTAGCAAGCAGCTTACAGGTACTAATGATGCATGGCAGGCAAATAATATATACGACCTTGCAGGAAACGTATATGATTGGACGATTGAAGCGGGCAACACCAGCGCCCGAGTTTGTCGTGGCGGTTACTACAACTTCATTGGCTCCGGCTGTCCAGCGTCTATCCGCGGCATCGGCAGTCCGTCCCAGACCGGCAGCAGCTATGGTAGCAGGTCAGCATTATTTGTAGCACTGAACTCTGATTAAGGAATATTGAGCAAATCAACATAAACAATTAACTGCGATTATACACTAATTAGAAAGAACGAGTCGGAATAAAATTTACTCTTGCAATTGTGTAATTTTGTGATATAATATATGCATTGCAAGTTAAAAAGCAAAAAAATAAATACAAAACCATAGAAAAAGCAAAGTAGATTTAAGGTGCTTATTTTAAGAGAGATAGGTCAAGGCTGGAAGCCTATTAATAAGTCTTAAATTGAAATTTCACTTTTGAGGTTCTTTTTTGAAAGTATATTACAAAGTAGAAAAAGACGGGGAGCCCGTTATAGCGTTAATGAGGTTAATTATTTTAATTAATAAATTTAGGTGGTACCACGATTGAAAAAGCTAGTCGTCCTATATATCCATATAGGTGGCTAGCTTTTTTGTAAGACAAATTAAAAGCAGCATCTTGCGTTGTCAAATTTCATAAAAATTTTTTCGATGTACATTAAGTACTATCTCAAAAATTTTTATTCATTTTCCTAGCAATATACTACTTTTAATTTGTCTTAGTATAAAATGAAGAATACTATTTTTAATCTATCAAGTATTGAATAAAGGAGGAGAATTAATGGAAGAGCAAATTAGTAAAATTAGAAAAGTAGCTGTAGAAGAAATAAGCAAGGCTACTAATGCAAAAGAATTAGATGAGGCTAGAGTAAAATACTTAGGAAAAAAGGGTGAGCTAACAGCTATTTTAAGAGGCATGGGCTCGCTATCACCAGAGGAAAGACCGGTAATTGGTAGTAAGGTGAATGAGGTAAGAGATGAGCTTGAAGGCTTAATCAAGGCTAGAGAAGAGGAGTTTGCAAAGCAAGAGCTAGATAGAAAACTAAAAGAAGAGACTATTGATATTACACTTCCTAGTACAAAAGTAAAAAGAGGAAGTAAACATCCTTTAAATAGGATTATTGAAGAGGTAGAAGATTTATTCGTATCTATGGGATATGATGTTGTATCAGGTCCAGAGCTTGAAACAGATGAGTATTGCTTTGAAAGACTAAATCTTCCAAAGGGACACCCTGCAAGAGATATGCAAGATAGCTTCTATATCACTTCTGAGTATCTATTAAGAACGCAAACATCAGCAGTTCAGGCAAGAACAATGATGGCAAATACAGAAAAAACACCAATAAGGGTTATTTGCCCAGGCAAAACATATAGAAGAGATGATGACGCAACACATTCACATCAATTCAGCCAAGTAGAGGGATTGGTAGTAGATAAAAATATTTCTTTGGCAGATTTAAAGGGAACATTAGAAGTATTTGTAAGAAAATTGTTAGGAGAAAACCTAGAGCTACGTTTCAGACCAAGCTACTTCCCATTTACAGAGCCATCATATGAAGTAGATGTAAGCTGCTTCAAGTGTGGAGGTAAAGGCTGCAACTTATGCAAACAAACAGGTTGGATAGAGGTACTAGGCTCAGGTATAGTGCATCCAAATGTACTAAAAATGGGAGGATACGACCCAGAAGTATATACAGGCTTTGCATTTGGAACTGGATTAGATAGGCTCGCAATGTTCAAATACGGAATAACAGACATACGCTTACTATATCAAAATGATGTGAGATTATTAAACCAATTCGACAGATTGGACCGTTAGCTTGTCGCTTTAGGGACAGGCCTAAAAACGACAAGGTTGTCGTTTTGGGGACAGGTCTAAGTAGTGTTCCTAAGGTGAAAGAAAGATAATTTATGGAGGTAGAAATATGAAATTAAGTACAAATTTTGTTAAAGATTATGTAGATATAGATGTTGATGTACACACTCTTGCAGAAGATATGACAAGAGTAGGAAATGAATATGACGAAGCTGGCAAGCTTTTAAATGCTACAAAGCTTGTGATAGGCGAAGTCGTGGAATGCAAAATGCATCCAGATTCTGACCATTTGCATGTATGCAAAGTGAATGTGGGAAACGAAGTGCTAAATATTGTTTGTGGTGCACCAAATGTAAGGGAAGGACTTAAAGTTATTGTGGCATTGGATGGAGCTGTGCTTCCAGGTGTTACTGTTAAAGTAGGTGGAATTATCGAAAAAGACGATAAGCCAAGAGTTATTAAAAGAGGAATGGTGAGAGGGCAAGAGTCAAACGGAATGCTTTGCTCTATGCTTGAGCTTGGATTAGAGCACAAATATGCAGACGAGGTTGACAAAACTGGAATTCATGAACTGCCAGCAGATGCGCCAGTTGGTGAAGACCCAATTAAATACATGGGGCTTGATGACGAGGTGATTGACTTTGATTTGACTGCAAATAGAGGAGATTTGCTTAGCATACTTGGTATGGCGTATGAGATAAGTGCCATCTATGATAAAAAAGTAAAAGATATAGATTTATCACATGGAGAGAATAGCGAAAATATCAATGACAGCTTTAAAGTTGAGGTTAACACTGACAATTGCTCTATATTCTTAGCAAGAAAAGTGAAAAACATACAAATTCACGAAAGCCCAGCATTTATAAAGAACAGACTAATTGCTTCTGGAATAAGACCAATTAATAATGTAGTAGATATTAGTAATTACGTAATGCTTGAAACTGGCCAGCCACTTCACTTCTATGATGCAGATACTATAAAAGGCAAGATTGAAGTTAGAATGGCAAAAGAAGGAGAAAAATTATCTACTCTTGACGGCAAAGAAAGAATCTTATCAGAGGAAGACATTGTGATTTCTGATGGAGAAAGAGCAATAGGCCTAGCAGGTGTAATGGGAGGACTAGACACTGAAATTACTAACAATACAAAAAATGTTATTATTGAAGCAGCTATATTTGATGGAGTGAAGATAAGGAAAACATCACAAAAAATATTAAGAAGCGAAGCTAGCTCTAGGTTTGAAAAAGGGCTAGACCCAAATAGAACATACATGGCAATGGAAAGGGCATGTAAATTGCTTGAAGAATATGCAGCTGGCGAAGTTGTAGGAGGAACTGCAAAATATGACAACGCAAATTTAGCAAATAGAGAGATAGAAATATCTTTCCAAAAGATAAATGATGTATTAGGAATGCAAATTGCTAAAAAAGATGTATTAGATGTATTTAGAAGATTAGCATTTGAAGTGTATATAAATGGCAAAAAATCTGATTTTACAGAAACAGAGCAGGAGCTAGAAAATATTGAAAATATTGTAGTGTCTGCTCCAAGAAGAAGAGGAGATATTTCAATAAGAGAAGATTTGATAGAGGAAGTTGGACGTATATACGGAGTTGACAACATTGTAGGTAGACTACCAGAAATGCCAATGAAAGCTGGAAGCTATGACAGAGTAACACGTGGAATTAGAAACAAAATGGTCGATTTGGGATTAAATGAAACATTATCATATGTGTTAGTAAATGATAAAGAAGCAAAATACTTCACAAAAGACGACACAGAGCTTGTAAGCTTATTAGACCCAATGACAGAAGAGCGCAACACACTAAGACACAGCATACTTCCATCACTTGTGAAGATATATGAATACAATAAAGCAAGAAGCAACAAAGACGTGTCAATTTTCGAAATAGGAAAAGCATTCTATAAAAAGGGCGAAGAATATGGAGAAAACAACAAAATAGCTGCATTAATGGCAGGCGAGTTTTACCTAGGAGTAGACAGCAGAAAAACAGTAGACTTCTACATAATTAAAGGAATTGCAGAGGAGCTATTGGACTATCTTGGCTATGGCGGAAGATATAGCTTTGTTATAAAGGAAGATAAAATGCCAGACGAAGTTCATCCAGGACAATCAGCATTAATATCAGTAAATAACGACATCGTGGGATTAATAGGCAGAGTGCATCCATCATTAGAAAAAGATGCAGTTTATGTGATGGAGATAGATTTAGACAAATTGCTAGAGAAAAAAGTTGGAAAAATGAAGTATAAAGAAATTTCAAAATTCCCAAGCGTAAAGAAAGATTTAGCAGTTGTAGTAGATAAAGATATAACATCAAACGAAATAGCAACACTAATCAAAAAAGCAGCAGGCTCTATATTGATGAAAATTGATGTGTTTGATGTATATACAGGCAAAGGAATAGAAGAAAACAAAAAGAGCATTGCATACTCACTAACATTTGAAAAGAATGACAGAACATTAACAGACGAGGAAGTAAATGCATCAATAGAAAAAATAATAGATATGCTAGAAAAGAAAATTGGAGCAAGCTTGAGAAAATAACACCTTTTTACAATATTCGACATACTATATAATAGCTGACTATTTATATAGAGGTGAGAATATTGAAAACAATAAAAAAGGGAGATATTGTCGCAAGAAAACCATATAGTAGAGAGGTGATTTTATACACAGGACGAATATTACATCTTGATGGAGATAAAAAGTATAGCGAAAAATCTAGCATGTATTATAAAAAGATGGGCTTAGATGCAATTGTAAGAAATATTGCAGAAAATAGACAAGCAAATGTAGTAAATGCCTTAATAGATAGATATAAGCCAGATATATTAGTAGTTACTCGGGCATGACGGAATGATAAAAGCAGGAAGAAGATATGAAGACATATATAATTATAGGAATTCGAGATATTTTGCTCAGACAGTAAGGAATGCTAGAAAGGGAGGGCAAAATAAAAACTTAGTTATTTTTGCTGGAGCGTGCCAAAGTTATTATGAAGCACTTATAGAAGCGGGCGCAAACTTTGCATCGTCGCCAGCAAGAATTATGATAGACTTTGTGGACCCACTTGTAGTAGCAGAAAAAATAGCTACTACAGATTCAAATAGATATCTTACAATCCAAGATATTGAGGAAGACTTGCGTGACGGAGAAAGAGGAATAAACCGGAATTGGAGCAAATGGAAAAAAGAAGATTTTGCTAATTTAACTTGGCTCACTTGTCCATTAGGGACACTCCTTTTTGTGCAAGTTCTTGGAATTTTGGGACACTCCTCGGAAGGTCTGTCCCCGATGTACAAGTTTTTGCACATTTAGGAGTGTCCCTAATGTGCAAGTTTTACAAAAATGTAATATAAATGTAATATTACTGTAAAAAACATGAAAAACCTTAGAAACAAGCAGAATACAGAAGTTCGACAACAACCGACCTATTTTGACTTTGGGCTATTTTTGTGATAATATTTGTGCAGAAATATAGGAGTAGGTGATTAAATGATTTGCCAAAAAGATATTACAAATTTAAAAACAGATATTGATGAAAAAATTGGACAAAAGATAATTGTGAAGGGGTCTTTAGGAAGGAGTAAATCGTTTGAGAAAGAAGCTACAATAGAAAAAGCTTATCCAAATTTATTTGTGATAAAGTTTGAAGAAAATGATAGAAATGCAAGCTATAGTTACACAGATATATTAACTAGAACAATTGAAGTAGATGTGTTTGACGGAAATGGATATAGCCCATTAATACCACCACTTTCTGCTGTTGAAGCATAACTGAAGTAAGGAGACAGGTTAAAAACTGTCTCTATATTTTTTAGTCCTGCACTATAGCGCCACAAAAAAATTCCTTAAAATAGGAATTTTTTTTTAGTCGTCCCAATATATATTAAGTAATCAGAAATATAAGGAGGGAGATTAATGGCTATAGAAACTACAAGGGACAATATATGTGTAAATCACATTATAGCGCAAAAAACAGAGACTGTGATAGTGGAAGGAGATAGTATAATTCCAGATATAAAGCCAGATATATTGAATGCAATTAGTACAAGTGGAACTGTTTGCATTTATAAAAAAGAGATAAATGAAGGCAAAGTAAGGCTAGATGGATGTATAGACACATATGTTATGTATTTAGCAGATGATGAAAATAACAGCATAAGAGGAGTGAATGTGAATTTAGATTTTACACAGGTGATTGATGTTCCAAATGCTATGCCAGAGATGAATTTAGACACAGAAGTTAAACTAAAAAACATTGAATGTAAAGTAATTAATGGAAGAAAGATAGGCATAAAAGCCTTTTTAGAGATAAACATTAAAGTTACTACAAATGAAGATATAGACATTATAAATAATGTAAATTTAAAAGGAATACAGATGCTAAATAAAAATTTAAATATTAATTCACTTATTGGAAGGGGAAGCACAAAAGTATATGCAAAAGATACTATAGTTATAGATAATATAGATAACTTGGCAGAAATAATGAAAGCAGATTTGCACATTTCGAATAAAGATGTGAAAATAAGCTATAATAAAATTTTAGCAAAGGCAGACTTAAATGTAAGACTTCTATACCTAACAGATGATAACAGAATGAATACAGTGGAAAGTGTAATTCCTGTTATGGGCTTTATTGATATGCCTGATGTTACAGAAGAGAATGTATGCGACACAAAATACGAAATAAAAAATGTGGTGATTAAGCCAAACAATGCAGAGGACCATTCTGTGTATGTTGAAGTAGAGATTGAAATTTATTGTGAAGTGTATAGAAACCAAGAAATAAACATTATACAAGATTTATACAGTCCGACTATGAATATAATGTTTACACAAAAACAAATAAAAATAATGCAAAGAAAAGAAAATGTGCAAAGTACTTGCAATATACGAGAAAAGCAGACAATACCTGAGCTTGCTGGAAATAAAATATATGATGTTACTACAAATGTGGATATCACAAAACAAACTGTATTAAATGATAGAATTCTATACGAAGGAGAAGTGACTTTAAATTACATTTTCAATTCTAGTAATGGGGTTGATACAAAGAAAATAGTTGTTCCATTTAATTTTAATGTTGATTTTCCAGGGGTTAATCAAAATTCTAATATAGAGACCAATATTGAAATGGGAGCGCAAGATTTTGTAATAACATCGGATGATAGCATCGATGTAAAAATAGATATAATATTTAATGTGACAATGGCAAAAAGTGCAGACATCAACATAATTGACGACATTAAAGAGGAAGAAAATAGAAGTGCATGTACTTGCAGTTTAGTTATATATTATGTTAAAGATGGTGATACTTTATGGAAAATTGCAAAGAAATTTGGAAGTACGGTGGAGGAGATAGCAAGGATTAATGGAATAGAAAATGTAGATAAACTTAATGTGGCACAGCAATTATTTATTCCTAGATATCATGAATAAAAAAGAGCAGAAAATTTTTAGTAGGCCACGAATAAAACTGCCAAATTTTAAAAGTGTAGGAATAAAGAATAATAAAAATTTTAGAAAACTATTAACAATAATCGCAATACTTGGAATTGCGATTATTGTATTAAAAACCGCAATTGATGCAACTATGCCAATTATAGATGAGCAGTGTAAAAATATGGCAAAATCTATTGCTACTAAGATATCAAATGAAGAGGCAACAAGGGTTATGGCGGATTATAAATATGAATACTTGTTTAGAGTGATAAAAGATGATGAAAATAATATAAAAATGATAAGTGCTGACATGATAACAATAAATAAGATTATTTCTGATATACCAATACTTATACAAGATGAATTGGAAAAAGAAGAAAATAATACTTTTACAATAAAACTTCGGCAGCTTTTTAGGAAGTAAATATTTTGCAGGAATGGGGCCTGACATAAAGATAAAAATGATGACGGACGGAAATGTGATTACAGATTTAAAGTCAGAATTTAAAGAAGCGGGAATCAATCAAACACTACATAGAGTGTACTTGGAGGTAGTGTGTAATGTTACCATTCTAACTCCGTATGAAACAATAACAGAAACAATTACAAACCAGGTGCTTCTGATAGAAGGAGTAATTGTTGGCAATATTCCAGATGCTTATTATAATTTGCAAGGATTAAATGAAGACCAATTAATAGATATGGTAGACTAGTTCTACTTTGGAAAAAAGAGAATAGGGAAAAGATAAAACAAAAAACCTCGAAAGTATAAAACTTCGAGGTTTGAGTTTTGTATAAATCTTATCTCTTTGAGAATTGTGGAGCTTTTCTAGCTTTCTTAAGACCATATTTCTTTCTTTCTTTCTTACGAGAATCTCTTGTTAAGAATCCAGCAGCTTTTAGAGTTGGTCTATATTCGCTATTTGCTTCTAATAATGCTCTTGCAATACCTAAACGAATTGCTCCAGCTTGACCTGTAAATCCTCCACCTTGTACTTTGCAGATAACATCATATTTATCTGTAGTATTTGTAGCAGTTAGAGGTTGTCTAACGATAACTTTTAATGTATCTGTTCCTAAATATTCATCTATATTTTTTCCGTTTATAGTAATAGCTCCTTTGCCTTCTACTAGTCTAACTCTAGCAATAGAGCTTTTTCTTCTTCCAGTACCATAAAACATTATTTTATCTGTTTTTGCTTTAGGCATTTTAAAAATCCTCCTTTAATTAAAAATTCCAAACTTCTGGTTTTTGAGCTGCATTCTCATGCTCTGCTCCTGCATATACTCTTAATTTCTTAAGCATTTGTCTTCCTAAACTATTGTGTGGAAGCATACCTTTTACAGCACGCATCATCATTTGCTCTGGATTTTTTTGTAATAAATCCCTTGCTTTAATTTCTTTTAAACCACCAATATATCCAGAATGATGTCTGTAAACTTTTTGGTCTAATTTCTTTCCTGTTAAAACAACTTTGCTTGCATTTAATATAATAACATGGTCTCCAGTATCTAAGTTTGGAGTATAAGTTGGTTTATGTTTTCCTCTTAATAATTTAGCAGCTTCTGTAGCAACTCTTCCTAGAGGTTTGTCAGCTGCATCAATTATATACCATTTTCTTTCAATTTCACTTTTTTTAATACTATATGTTGTATTATTCATGGTAATATGTATCCTCCATTTCATAAATAAAATTTTATAATATATATGAAACCATAGTAAAAAGCCACCGGGGAGAAGCTTTCTCTTGGTCATATTCGATATAATGCTATAATATTTTATAACAAAATTACGGAAATGTCAAGGAAAATTGAAAAAAACTAGAAAACTTACAACTTGTTTTTTTCCTCCGTCCCCAAAAACAAGTTTTCTAGTTTATTCATAAAATTTTTGAATAAGTGTTGACATTTTTGCTAAAATATAGTATTATAATATAGTCGTTTGAAGAAGAAGCAATCCACTTCTCACCTTAACTTATGAAGGAAAAGGTAAGAGACTATGTTTTAACTGAACTAATTATAGTTAGAAAAGTTAAAACAAAAAGTAATCATATATATAATACGTTATGCACAGAAATTGTGCAAAATGTGAATAACATGCTTTAAAAAGCTATGATTACTGCAAATAATTGTGGATTGGTTTGTTTCTTTAAAACAAATCAATTTTTTTGTGCGAAAGCACACATATATTTTTGGAGGTGTTTTATATAAAACAAGAATTACCTATTAATGAGCAAATTAGAGCAAGAGAAGTTCAATTAATTGATGAGCAAGGAGAGAAAAAGGGAGTTGTAAAACTTAATGAAGCTTTAGACCTAGCATATGAAAAGAAACTAGACTTAGTATTAGTTGCACCAAATGCACAACCACCAGTTTGTAAAATAATGAACTATGGAAAATACAAGTTTGAGCAAGCTAAAAGAGAAAAAGAAGCTAAGAAAAAGCAAAAGGTATTTGAAGTAAAAGAAATAAGAATTACACCAAATATCGAGCAACACGACTTTGAATTTAAAGTAAAAAATGCAAGAAAATTCATAGAGGATGGCAATAAAGTTAAGATAACAGTTAGATTTAGAGGTAGAGAGCTAAACTATGTAAAGCTTGGTGAAGCAAACTTGAACAAATTTACAGAAGCTTTATCTGACATTGCAAGTCCTGAAAAGAAAGCTGTTTTAGAAGGTAAAAATATGTTTATAATACTAGCTAAAAAAGCAGAAAAATAATATTTTGATAATATATTTAAAATATATTTATAGATAATAAAATTCACAAGGAGGAATAAGTTATGCCAAAATTAAAAACAAACAAAGCAGCAAAGAAAAGATATTCATATACTGCTACAGGAAAAGTAAAAAGAACAAAATCTAATAGAAGACATCTTTTAGCAAATAAAACTCCAAGAGCAAAATCTAGAGGAAAAGTTATGGATGCCTATGCAGATAAAACATGCGAGGCAGGTATTAAGAGATTATTACCATACGGAAATTAAAATTAAGGAAGGTGAAAAGAAATGGCAAGAGTAAAAACAGCAATAATTACACGTAAAAAGCATAAAAAAATATTAAAAAGAGCAAAAGGATACTATGGTGCAAAACATTATAGATTTAGAATGGCAAAACAAGCTGTTATGAAATCTGGAATGTATGCATATGTAGGTAGAAAAGATAGAAAAAGTAATTTTAGAAAATTATGGATAGCAAGAATAAATGCAGCAGCTAGAATGAATGGTTTGACATACAGCAAATTAATAGCTGGATTAAAGAAAGCTAATGTTGTAATAAACAGAAAAATGCTAGCAGAGCTTGCTGTAACAGACGCAAAAGCTTTTACAGAAGTTTGTGAATTAGCAAAAAAAGCATAGTTGAAAAAAGGGGACGAAGCATCGTTCCACTTTTAAAATACGAGGACAGGTTGTGAAACATGAATAAGATTATTTATGCTTCATAACCTGTTCTATTAAAGAAAGGATTAATAAAATGAAAATTGGAATAGATATGGATGGCTGCATTACAGATATATCAAGATTTGTAGCAGACTATGGAGCAAAGTTTTGTTATGAAAATAATATTAAGTATAGCATCAAAGAAGATGAATATGACGAGTCAAAAGCATTAGGAATATCATTAGAGGATGTAGAAAAATTTTGGAATGAATACTTACCATATTATTCTATAGAATATAATCCAAGAGAATTTGCTAGAGAAGTTATAGAAAAACTAAAACAAGATAATGAAATATACATTATAACGGCAAGGAATGAAGAGGGGCTTCCACCAGAGTATTATGGAAAAATGCAAGAGTTGGTAAAAGCTTGGCTAAAGAAATATAATATCAATTATGATAGATTGATTTTTACACAGGGAAGTAAATTACCATATTGCTTAGAAAATAACATTGACATAATGATAGAGGACTCTCCTAGAAATATTTTAGATATATCACAAAAAATACCAGTGCTTTGTTTCGACAATCCATATAATAAAAATATGGAGGGTAAAAACATAAAAAGAGTATATAGCTGGTATGATGTACTTAACAATATTTAGTTGAAGCAGGGAGACAGGTTATGAAACAATAGTAATAAATGTTACATGACCTGTCTTCATTTCTTGTTTTAGGGACATAAGAAACGCTTTTTGTTTATTGCTTCTTAATCTTAGGCTTGGCAATAAGTGAAGCAATGTATCCGAAGAAGATGGCTGCAGCGATTCCACCAGCAGAGGCTTTTACTCCACCGATAAATGCTCCAAGAAGGCCTGATGTCTGTGCTTCTGTGATTGCACCTTTCGCAAGGTTTGCACCAAATCCAAGCAATGGCACAGTTGCTCCACATCCAGCAAAATCAATTACATGTTGATAAATACCTAGTGCACCAAGTATTACTCCTGCAGTAACAAAAATAACTAAAATTCTTGCAGATGTAAGTTTCGTTTTGTCAATTAAAATTTGTCCAATAATACAAATTAATCCTCCAACTACAAAGCATCTAAGTAGTTGCATCCAATCTATGCTTTGCAAAAAATCCATAAATCACGACTCCTTTACTAAAGTTAGAATTCAGTGAAATGCTGGTGACAAATTTAAAGATGTCACCGAATTTCAATATTTACTTATTGCCAAAATCTTGTTTTTTTCCTCCGTCCCCAAAAACAAGATTTTCAATTGCTATTGCATGAGCTATTCCAGGTATGCTTTCACCTTGTTGAGAGCTTGTGGAATTCATTAATGCACCTGTAGCAATTAAAAGCAATCTATTAATACTTTTTTCTTTCAATTTTTTATAAAAATATCCAGAGAAAACAGAGCCAACACAGCCACAACCACTTCCGCCAGCATGAGTGTCCTGTGCATTTTTATCGAAAATAAGTACGCCACAGTCGTTGTAGTTATTTTTAATGTTGTAGCCTTGAGTTTCAGCCATTTCTGTTAAAATTTCTTTTCCAACATAACCTAAGTCACCAGTTATAATTGCATCATAGTAGCTAGGTTTTCTGCCGGTATCCTGAAGATGTGTAATAAGCGTATCTAGTGCTGCTGGAGCCATTGCGGCTCCCATGTTATTAGCATCTTTTACACCCATGTCCACAATTTTACCCGGAGTAATGTAAGTTACCTGAGGACAAACTTTATCTAAATTAGTATTAGACAAAATCGCAGCACCTGAGCCGGTTACTGTCCATTGGGCAGTTGGCGGTCTTTGGTTACCAAGCTCTAGAGGAAACCTAAATTGCTTTTCTGCACTACAAAAATGGCTAGATGTAGCACAAAGTACATTTTTGGCAGCTCCACTATCTATAAAAATGCTTCCTAAGCTCATACCTTCAACAAAAGTGGAGCAAGCACCAAATATTCCAAAAAACGGAATATTAATTTCTCTAAGCCCAAAACTTGAAGAAATACATTGATTCAATAAATCACCTGCAAAGCAGTAATCTATATTTTGACTGGGAATGCAAGATTTAGCAATAACAGAATTAACATTTTCTTTAATAATCTTGCTTTCTGCCTTTTCCCATGTCTTTTCTCCCCAGAATTCATCTTCTAAGCATTGGTCAAAATATTTGGCAAGAGGACCTTGTGCTTCTTTGGGACCAACAATTGAAGAAGTTTCTAAAATGTATGGTGGGGAAGAAAATTGAATGGTTTGTTTTCCTATTTTATTCATAAAATTCACCTTCCTAAATTATTTGCTTTATTTGAAACTTGGACAAAAAGAAGAGTTCCTTCTGTCCAAGTCGTTAGATTTAAACGAAAAAAGTAGCAATAATTCCTACAATAACAGAAGTGGAAATTCCATATACAAGAACTGGTCCTGCAACTGTGAACATTTTTCCACCAACACCCATCACATATCCCTCAGATTTATATTCAATAGCAGGAGAGACAATAGAATTGGCAAATCCAGTAATAGGAACTAGTGAGCCGGCACCTGCAAATTTACCTATTTTATTAAAAATGTTAAGTGAAGTTAGTAGAGCAGCAATACCTATTAATACAATAGAAACAACAGTGGAGCATGAAGTATCTTCCATACCTTTGTATTTACAAAAATCAAATATTATTTGACCAATGGAGCAAATTAATCCACCAACCCAAAAAGCATTAAAGCAATTCTTAAAAATGGGGGAGTTAGGAGATTTTTTATCTACATAGTCAAGATATTCTTGTTTAGTTTCAATTTTTTTCATATTAAAATCCTTTCCAAATTTTAAAGTTTAATCTCTGTCTCTATCAATGACAAAAGCTAAATCCAAATCTACATAATATTGAATTAGTTTTTTGCCATCAATTTTAGCCCTTTGGTCAATTACCCTTACCTGTGTTAAATAATCAATTGTTTTTGCAGCCTCTGCAACTGCTTGAACAACAGCATCTTTCCAAGATACGCTAGATGTTCCAGTAATACTTAAATGTTTTTCTATACCCAATTAAAATCAACCTCCAATTTAAATAATTTCATTTATATAATTTCCAATTATTTTCAAAATATACAAAAATATTAAAAAACTTTTATATATTTTTTGGAGCACAAAAAAATGTAGGTCATTTTCTAATGAACCTACATTATTACGCGTAATAAAATATATATAAATTATGTATAAACATAACCTTAAGCTCTAGTTACTTTTCCAGAACGTAAGCATTTTGAGCATACAAATATAGTTTTTGTATCTCCATTTACAACTGCTTTAACTCTTCTTAAATTTGGTTTAAATGTTCTAGATGTTCTTCTACTAACGTGAGAACGAGCTATACTTATTTTATTTCCGTGTGCTATTGATTTTTCACAAATTTCACATTTTGCCATGATTTTGCACCTCCTATATGCGTGAATAAAATTGACTATATATAAGTTTATCACAAAAATGAATAAATTACAAGCGTTTTTGGTAAATTGCAATAAAAAATTTAGTGAGTATATTTTTTTACATCAATTCTCTTATAACTTCGCCTGCTATTAAAAGACCTGCGACAGAAGGAACGAAACTTATACTTGCAGGGATTTTAGCATCTGTTTTAATAGGCTCTTCTGTAGAATAAAGAACCTTCAAATGATTTATATTAAGCCTTCGTAATTCTTTTCGAATAACCTTAGCGAGTGGACATACAGATGTCTTATTTATATCTGTAATTTCAAATCTAGATGCATCTAATTTATTTCCAGTGCCCATGCACGAGATTATCTTAATATCTTTATCATGACAATATTTAATAATTTCCAATTTAGAGCTAACTGTGTCAATAGCATCAATTACATAATCAATTTTAAACTTTGTTCCGCTATTCTCAATTGTTGTAGCATTATTTAAAATTATATTATTAGCAATTGCAAATATATTTTCTATATTATCTTTATTTACAATTTCTTTGATTGAGGCAACATTTATTTGTGGATTTATTTTTAGAATTCTAGCCTTTTCTGCGTCCACTTTAGCCATTCCAACAGTCTCAGTATCCGCAATAAGCTGCCTGTTAATATTAGTAATATCAACAACATCTTTGTCAACTATAGTTATATTGCCGATACCAACTCTAACCAGACCTTCAACAACATATGAGCCTACTCCACCTAGTCCAAAAACTATAACATTAGAATTCTTTAATTTATTTATGCTCTCTTTTCCGATGAGCATTTCCTCTCTATTAAGCCAATTTATATTATCCATTTTGTTTACATCCTTTCATGTGTATTATTATAGCATATAAAGATTTCCTTGCGCAATATAGGGACACTTCTAAATGTGAAAGATTTTGCACATTAGGGACAGTCCTAAGCAATATGACAAAAATATTCGATATTAAATTCACTTCAAATTTGAGGATAATTTTTTTATCTTTATATCTACAAAAATGTGATAAATATTACAGAAATACTTACAAAAGTGTGATATATTATGCAAAAATATTTGCAAAAATGTGATTTTAGATGTATAATTAGTATAGAATAGTATATATTAATTATAGGAGATGATTTGTTTGAAGAGATTGATATTAGAACAATTAATAAAATGGAAAGAAAGTAAATATAGGAAACCATTAATTTTAAAAGGGGCAAGACAGATTGGAAAAACATATATTTTAAAACAATTCGGCGAAGAAAACTATGAAGGAGTAGCATACTTTAACTTTGATCATGATGAGAATTTGTATAATTTATTTAGTAATACCAAAGACCCGAAAAGAATTTTAGAGCAATTGTCATTTATATATGGAAAAGCTATTATTCCTGGAAAAACACTAATAATTTTTGATGAGATTCAAGAATGTCCAAATGCATTAAATAGTCTGAAATATTTTCAAGAAGAAGCAAACGAATATCATATTGCTTGCGCCGGTAGTTTGTTAGGAATAAGATTATCACACACATCTTTTCCAGTTGGCAAGGTTGATTTCTTAAATATGTATCCAATGACATTTACAGAATTTTTAATTGCAGATAATTGCGAAAATTTGGTGGAATATATGAAAAGCATAGAAAAAATAGGAGCAATTCCTGATATATTTTTTAATCAACTAGAAGAAAAGCTAAAAGCTTACTTTATAATTGGTGGGATGCCGGAAGCAGTAAAAATATGGACAGAGGAAAAAAATATTGAACTAGTAAATAATATTCAAGAAAATATTTTAAAAGCTTATGAAAGTGATTTTTCAAAACATACTAGTAATAGTGAAGCAAACAAAATTTCTTTGATTTGGAATAATATACCTTCACAGCTTGCAAAAGAAAATAAAAAATTTCTTTATCAAACAATTAAAGAAGGTGCAAGAGCGAGAGAATATGAATCAGCTTTAAATTGGTTAAATGATGCTAACCTAATTTATAAAGTGTATAATTTAACTAAAACAGATTTTCCGCTAAAAGCATACAATGATTTAAGTGCTTTTAAAATTTATATAAATGATGTTGGTTTACTTAGAAGAATGGCTAATTTAGATAGTAGAATTGTAGTAGAGGGAGATAAATTATTTGAGGAATTTAAAGGCGCATTTACGGAGAATTTCATATTAAATATGTTATGCAGTACGTTTGATATGGTACCTAATTATTATACATTTGATAGGCATGAAATTGATTTTATTATTCAATTTAAAAACAAAATTATTCCTATAGAGGTAAAATCAAATAAAACAACCAATAATATTAGTTTAACAAGATACAATGAGAAAAATAATAATGAATTATCAATAAGGCTTTCAATGAATAATTTGGTTAGAGATGGCAAGATATTGAATATTCCATTATTTTTAATCGAATTTTTAAATAAATTTATATAATATAATTGAAAAACTTGTATATTTGGGACACTCCTTGAGGTAAAAAAATGAAAATATTACAAAATTATTACAGCAATATTAAAAATATGTTACAAATATGCCTATAGGGTTGAAAAAAGCAGTCTGATAGTATAGAATAACATCGAGATAGTTGTAGGAAAACTACAATATATGAAAAGTGGATTTAATATATATAATGTCACTTTGCAAATATGAAATGAGCAACAAAAAAATAATAAATAAAAGGAGAAAAAATGCAACACAAAGAAACTGCTGAAACCCTTGAGACTGTACACACACACACACACACACACAAGTATTTCTATACAAGTGTGTCAATTTGCTATGTTTACAATACAAAAGAGGAACAAACAATACCTATGCGGAAGATAGCCGAGTAGGCTTTGTTTGCGTTGCACAAAATAATATAAAGGAAATAATAGGCTATATATTTGAAACAAGAAAGTTAGAAAAATGTTTCTAGGAATAGCCTATATTTTTATAACAAAAACATGCACTTAAAAATAAATGCAAAAAACAAGCAAGCGAGGTGAGTCAAAGTGAATATAGAAGAACAAATTGAAGTAAAAAGTATAAAATTAGAAAATAAGGACAAATATGCATAAAAAGTGCAAAATATGTGAATAATGTTAAAAAATGGAGGAGGAGTAAAAGTGAAAGAAAAACTAAAAAGTAATCAAGCTATCACATTAATTGCATTAGTAATAACATTAGACACTATTGGTATTATAGCACAAATGGAAATATGAGTGATTATGCAAGCGCAACATCAGGAGATTTCGGAACAGGAGAAAAGAACACGCAAACAATGCTCTAAAAGATTATCCACATTTTGGGTTTACCTCAATTTGTGGGTAATTTTTTTTGTCTCAAAAGTATAGCTAAAAGAACATTTATATGATACAATATGTACGTATATAAAAGCGAAAGTGGAAGACGAGAAAATAAAGAAGACAAAGGAGAAATTGAAAAATGATATCATATATAAAAGGAAGCTTAGAATTAAAAACTATAGATTATGTAGTAATAGATGTTGGAGGCATAGGATATAAAATATTTATGTCTGCAAATTCAATTGATAGATTAGGAGAAACTGGAGAAGTTGTAAAAGTATATACGTACATGAGGGTAAGGGAAGATGATATTAGCCTTTATGGATTTTGCACAAGCGAAGAATTAAAGTTATTTGAGCAATTGCTAGGTGTAAGTGGAGTTGGCGCAAAATCAGCATTAAGTATTCTGTCTAATATATCACCTTCAAGCTTTGCATTAGCTATAATTTCAGGAGATGTGGCTACATTAAAAGGATTGCCAGGAATTGGTGCAAAATCAGCACAGAGAATGATATTGGAGCTAAAAGACAAGATGAAAACTCAGGATGCAATAGAAACAGAATTTATCCCTACAAAGGTTGTTGCAAGAAATGATAAGGCACGTGATGCAATCGAGGCACTTCAAGTGCTTGGATATGCACGAAAAGACATAGATATGGCAATTGGAAACTTAGATACTGCCAACCTATCTGTAGAAGAGATTATAAAGCAAGGTTTGAAGTATTTAGGAATGTAAATTCAGATAAATTATAAAAGATGGAAGAAGGGACGGAAATGGATTTAAATCAGCCATTGGCTTATAGAATGAGACCAAAAACATTGGATGAATACGTAGGACAAGAGCATATATTAGGAAAAGATAAAATTTTGTATAGGACAATAAAAGCAGATAGGCTATCTAGTATTATACTTTGGGGACCTCCTGGGTGTGGTAAAACATCACTTGCAAGAGTAATAAGTAATACAACTAAATATAAATTTACAAGAATAAATGCGGTAACAGCTGGAATTGGAGATATAAAAAAGGCAATTGAAGATGCACAAAATTTACTTTTAAACCCTAGTGGAAGGTGTATTTTATTTATAGACGAGATACATCGTTTTAACAAATTGCAACAGGACGCACTTTTGCCATATGTAGAAAATGGAACTGTAATTTTAATTGGAGCTACCACAGAAAATCCATATTTTGAGGTAAATAAGGCTTTAATTTCAAGGTCAATGGTATGTAAACTTAACCCACTTACCGAAGAGGATATATACAAGGTGCTCAAGAGGTCACTAGTGGCAGAAGAGGGACTAGCAAGCTATAATATAAAAATAGAAGATGAGACATTGAAAAAAATAGCTGAAGTTTCCAATGGAGATGTAAGAACAGCATTAAATGGGCTTGAAATAGCAGTACTTACAACAGCTATGGATAAAGATGGGTATATACATATCACAGATGAAATAGCGGCAGATTGTATTCAAAGAAGAAAAGCAGTGTTTGATAAAAATGGAGATAGCCATTATGATAACATCAGCGCATTTATTAAATCCATGAGAGGAAGCGATACAGACGCAACAGTATTTTATTTAGCTAGAGCTATAGATGGAGGGGAGGACCCAGTATTCATAGCAAGAAGAATAGTAATTTGTGCATCAGAAGATGTGGGGCTAGCAGACCCAAACGCACTAGTAGTAGCTACAGCTGCAATGCAAGCAGTAAATATGGTGGGGATGCCAGAGGCAAGAATAATTTTATCAGAAGCGGCTTTATATGTGGCTAGAGCTAAAAAATCAAATGCATCATATTTAGCAATTGATAAAGCTTTGAATGATGTGCGAACAAAGGACACAGGAGAAATACCAATGCACATACGAAATGCACCAGCAGAGGGAATGAGCCAATTTGGCTACCATGAAGGTTATAAATATCCGCATGATTACCCAGGTCATTGGGTAGAGCAGCAATACTTGCCAGATAAAATGGCAGGAACCAAATATTTAGGAGAAATTTAAAAAAGAGTGTTCATTTTTTATGAACACTCTAAAATATTTTATTCACTTAAAGTTACGCTATTTCCGTTGCTTTGAACATCGTTAATATCCGTATTTTCTGTAGCATCAACTATTTGATTTTTCTTTGCTCTAGGTTTATCTTTTTTAAACATTTCTGCTGCTGCACCTAAGCTAGATAAAGCACTTGTTGCTTCAAATGGGATAAATACTTTGTTTGCATCTCCATTTGCTACTTCTTTTAATGCTTCTAATGATTTTAATTGAACCAATTTATCATCTGGTTTCGCTTTCATAATTGCATCATATACCATATGTACTTCTTCTGCTTTAGCTTCTGCTACTTTCTTTATAGCTTCTGCTTCACCGGCAGCTCTTCTAATTCTAGATTCTCTATCAGCCTCTGCCTCAAGTATAGCAGCTTCTTTTTTACCTTCGGCAAGTGTGATTGCAGATTGTCTTTCACCTTCTGCTTGAAGGATTAAAGCTCTTTTATTTCTTTCTGCATTCATTTGTTTTTCCATTGCATCACGTATATCTGGTGGTGGTGTGATATCTTTAATTTCAACTCTGTCTATTTTGCAACCCCATTGGTCTGTAGCTTCATCAAGTAATACTCTTAATTTGTCATTAATTGCATCACGAGAGCTAAATGTTGAATCTAAATCCATCTTACCAACAATATCACGAATTGTAGTAATTGCTAAGTATTCAATACCTTTCTTTAAATTTTGAATTTCGTATACAGCTTTTGCTGGGTCTGTTACTTTGTAGAACACAACTGTGTCTATTGTAATAGTAACATTGTCTTTTGTAATTACACCTTGTGGTGGAATGTCCATTGTTTGTTGCTTTAAGCTTACAACGCTACGAACGTGGTCAAAAAATGGAACGATTATTGTAAGACCTGCGTCAGCTATTTTATAAAATTTACCAAGTCTTTCTATAATGTACACTTCAGATTGTCTTACAACTCTGATTGTTTTAAATGCGATAATTAGTATAATAACTAGTAATACGATTAAAACCCACATAAAATATCCTCCTAATATTTAAAATATATAATAAAAATTAAAATCTTATTTCAGTAAAATCTAATTGCTCTGAGTAATTAGATTATTTAGTTTTTATGCAGTAACTTTAGAGTCTGCACTGATTTTTCTTACTACTGCCTTAACGCCATCGATTTCTACAATTTCAACCTCTGTTTCTTTTGATATAACTTCATCTGTATTGGACTTGGCTGACCAAACTTCGCCATCTACCTTGATTTGTCCATCACCTTCAACATTGTTGATTTCTTTAACAACGATAGCTTTTTTGCCAATTATTGAATATGCATTTGTTACAGTTTCTTTTGGAACTTTTATAAATTTATTTACAAGTGGTCTTGTAAATATCAAAAGTAAAGTTGAAGTTACAACAAAAACTATTACTTGTATCAAAATGCTATCAGTTATAAAGCTTGTAACCATTGCAAGTAAAGCGCCTATACCAAGCCAAAAAACTAAAAATCCTATAGTTGCCATTTCAATTATGAAAAATACTCCAGCAGCTATTAACCAAAACACCCACATAACAACCTCTCTTTTCTGACTAAATGTCTTTTAAATTATATTAGGCTGATTGCTTATTCATGTATATTGAAGTAAATTTTTTTACTTAGATTAGCTCAAAGCCTAACAATAATATTATACTATAAATTATATAAAAAGAAAATAGAAATATGAAAAATAATCGCAAAATTTAGAAGTTTTTGCGATTTGAGCAGAAGAGACGCTCCTTCTCAAAAATTTTTTGTAGAAAAAAACATTGTTTTGTGGTATAGTAATGTCAGTAATAATTCAAGGAGGGGCTATGGTAGATTTAAAACAAAATGTTCAATATGTAAAAGGTGTTGGGCCAAATAATGTGGTACTTTTGCAAAAGCTTGGAATAAATACATTAGAGGATTTAATTACTTTTTTTCCAAGAAATTATGAAGATAGGGGAAAACCTAAAAAAATATGTGAATTAGTAGATGGAGAAGAAGCGTTAATAGATGTAGTTTGTGCAAGCCAGATGAATGAAACTAGATTTGCAAGAAACAAGGCCGTCCTAAAAATGCTTGTTAGAGATGATACTGGAGATTGCGTGCTTACATGGTTTAACCAAACTTATTTGAAAAATAAATTTAAAGTTGGAGAAAGATATCAGTTCTACGGAAAAGTTAGTGTTAAATATGGAAGAATAGAGATGGCAAGACCAGTTTTCGACAAGGAAGGGCTTAACAAAAATACTGGCAAAATCATACCTATTTATCCTCTTACATACAAATTGTCACAAAATAAAATAAGAAGTATTATCGAAAATGGATTAAAATTAACATTGGGAAAGCTCGAAGAAACAATACCAGAATATATATTAAAATCATATAATTTGGATGATATTAACACAGCAACAAAACAGATACATTTTCCTACTAATTTTGAGGAATATAGCAAAGCCAGAAGAAGATTTGTTTTTGAGGAATTACTTACTGTTCAACTTGCACTTTCTAGTTTGAAATCTAGATATGACAAAGAAACGGATGGTATAGAATTTAGCAAAGACGTAAAAATGTCAGATGTAATAAATTCACTTCCATTTAAATTAACTAAGGCACAGCTTAGAGTTTTAGAAGAGATTGACAATGACATGGAAAGCAATAAGCCAATGAATAGGCTATTGCAAGGAGATGTAGGCTCTGGAAAAACTATAGTATCTATAATAGCAGCATATAAAGCTGCAAAATGTGGATATCAGTCTGCAATAATGGCTCCAACTGCTATTTTAGCAGAGCAGCATATGCAAGAGTTTACAAAGATATTAGAGCCATTTGGAATTAAATGTGAGCTTTTACTTGGAGGAATGAGAGCTAAAAAAAGGAGTGAAGTATTAGAAGGATTAAAAAATGGAGAGATTGATGTATTAATTGGAACACATGCACTGCTTGTAGAAGACGTAGAATTTAAAAATTTAGGTTTAGTTGTAACAGATGAGCAACACCGTTTTGGAGTAAGACAGAGAGCAAATATTGTATCAAAAGGTACTAACCCAGATGTGTTGGTTATGACAGCAACTCCAATCCCAAGAACATTAGCCCTTATTCTATATGGAGACCTAGATATATCTATCATTGACGAGCTACCACCAAATAGAAAGAAAATCGAAACATATCCTGTAACTAAAAACTATGAAAGACGAATAGAAGAGTTTATCCGCTCAAATGTAGCACAAGGAAGACAAGCATACATTGTATGTCCATTAGTAGAAGAAAGTGAAGAATTCGACAATTTTACATC
This sequence comes from uncultured Clostridia bacterium, assembly GCA_904378095.1. Classification (GTDB taxonomy): domain Bacteria; phylum Bacillota; class Clostridia; order TANB77; family CAG-508; genus CALXVA01. Next base: position 24,047 of record CAJFHE010000001.1, read on the forward strand.
TGCTGTAGAGCTTGCAGAGAAGTATCAAAAAGTAATCTTCCCTGAATTTAAAGTCACATGCTTGCATGGCAAGATGAAACAAAAAGAAAAAGATGAAATAATGGAAAAATTCAAAAATGGAGAAATACAAATACTAGTATCCACTACAGTAATAGAAGTTGGTGTGAATGTACCAAATGCAAACATTATGGTAGTTCAAAATGCTGAGCACTTTGGGTTAGCACAACTCCACCAATTACGTGGAAGAGTTGGAAGAGGAGAATATCAGTCATACTGTATCTTAATTTATGAAGGAAATGCTAAAACTACAAGAGAGCGAATGAAAATAATGAAAGAAACAGACAATGGGTTTATTGTAGCAGAGAAAGACTTAGAGCTTAGAGGCTCAGGAGAATTCTTTGGAACAAGGCAGCATGGGCTTCCAGAATTTAAAATCGCGAATTTATTTGAAGATGTTTCAATATTAAAAGAAGTGCAAGCACTAACAGCAAAGATAGAAGAAAAAGACCCAAAACTTGAAAGTGAAGAAAATAGAAGACTGCATAAATTGGTGGAAGAAAAATTTGCGGATAGAATTAGTATCTAGTTCGGAAGAAAAGATTGACAAAGCGAAAAAAAGAGAGTAAAGTATAGGCAGAATTACGTTCATATATCTTATTTTTTAATTAGAAAGGAAGATGCAGTATGATTCGTGTTCCAGACATCATGAAGGGGCGGACAGGCTACTTAGTCATGGTAGACAGATTCTGCCGGGTTGGAGAGGCTCTTCCTTCTATCGAGGGAAGAAAGCTCAAAGATTGGAATGATTCTGTTCCAAATTGGCAGCCAGATAAAGATGGAGTGTACAGAAATCAATACTTCTATGGGGGAAACCTCAAAGGAGTTGCCAGCAAAATCGATTATTTCGATAAATTGGGTGTAGACCTTGTTTTCTTAAGTCCAATTTCTAGGACTACCACTTACCACCATTATGATGTACAAGACCAGAGAATCATCGACCCGTATATCGGCGATTGGGATGATTTCTGCTCGCTTGCAAAGGCATTGCATGTAAGAAATATGTTATTAGGTGTAGACCTTGTGTTTAATCACATGGGAGCTGATAGCGAATTCTTTAAAAAAGCCTTAGCAGGTGATAAAAAGTACAGAGATTGGTTCGAGTGGGACAAAACAGGCTTGCCGAAATGCTGGAGTGGTTTTAAGGACATGCCACAATGCAACAAATTAAATTCTTCTTACCAAGAATATTGTTGTGAAGTGGTGGAGCTCTATGCTCGAAACGGTGCTGATGTAATAAGGCTTGACTTGGGAGAAAATTTACCAAGAGAGTTCTTGTTAAAAATCAGAGCTGTAGCAAAAAGGATTAATCCGAATGTTGTCATTGCAAGTGAAATGTGGAGGTTTGCCTTAGAAAAACCGAATCCACAGATTTATGACCAGCAAGTTGACAGCGTTATGAATTATCCTTTGACCGATGCCATTTTAAGATGGATAAGATATGGAAATTATCTACATTTTAACGCGTGTATGCTAAATCTTGCTAAGTACCCACTCCAAGTAAATGATGTGCTTTTGAATTATCTTAGCACACATGATACTCATCGTGAGAGGACTATGCTTGCAGGTGAAGGCATGATAGAGGACCCGTTTTCTGGATTTATATGGGATATTGATAACAATTGGAGAGGAGTCAATCCTTTTCCTACATATGAGCTTAGAAAATGGGAATATGAGCATGATAGCATCCTAAAGCAAAATGTGAGCAAAGTTCATAAGCTTGCTGCTTTGATGCTATACCTAATGAAAGGGGTTCCAGTAACTTTTTATGGCTCTGAAGATGGTATGAGTGGCTATAAAGACCCATTTTGCAGAAAACCAAAACAATGGAATTCTGGAAATGAGGATATGCTTAACTTCTATATCGCTCTTGGGGCTGTAAGGAAAAATAACAGGGATGTTCTTTCAACAGGCGAAAGTTTAGTGTTCATAAACGCGAATGTGGCAGAGATTATACGCAGAAGTGAAAACGGAATTGTTGTTGCGTTCTTAAACAGGAGTGAAACACCGCAGGAGCTCAATGCTTTCTATCCAGGAAGCAAAGAGATTTTCTCTTTGGAAGGCAGTACACCAAAGATTCTTGCTCCATACGGAGCATATGTTTGTCGATTTTGAAGCACGAACTGAAAGCAGGAGCTATTTGCTCCTGTTTTTAGTCTATATGCAATTCTTAAGAATCATTGTTTTAAAAACTAAGGTAGTGAATTATAACAAGTATGATTTAGAAAATTCCCTCAAAACTATTGACATTTACATAAAAAAACAATATTATATATATGAAATTTTGTAGAATTTTGTAGAATAGGAGAGAAATACATGTATACTAAAATGCTAACCTCAAAAATGGGTGGAGAATTAGTTAGTTTCAAGCTAGATGGCGAAGAAAGAGTACACCAAGGATTAGATTGTGTAGACGAAAATGGTAAAGTATATTGGAAAAGACATTGGCCAGTACTTTTCCCAGTAGTAGGTAAGCTAAAGAAAAATCAAACAATAATAAATAGTAGAATATATGAAATGCCACAACATGGATTTGCAAGAGATTTTGAATTTGAACCAATAACAAAATTGGACAATTTTCATTCCTATGTATTAAGAAGCAATAATATAACAAAAAATAGATATCCATATGACTTTGAATTATATACAACTTATAGATTAGACGAAAACAAATTAACAACTATCTATAAAGTAATAAACACAGGCGATGTTACTTTACCATTTGGCATAGGTGGACATCCTGCTTTTAAAATAGATTTAGAAGAATTAAAAAAAGGCAATTATTATTTAGAGTTTGAAGAGGACGAAGACAAAATACATTTCCTATATTTAGTAGATGGACTAGTTGGTACAGAGTATGCTAGAAATACGATGATAGACAAGAGAAGAATTGCTATAGGGCCAGACACTTTTAACAATGACGCATTAATAATGAAAGGCATAACATCACATAAAATAAGTTTGAAAAACAAAGCAACAGGAAAAACTTTATTAACTTTAGACTTCACAGGATTTCCTTATTTAGGAGTTTGGTCAAAACCAAATGCACCATTTATATGTATAGAGCCATGGTACTCAACAGCTGACACAATAAAAAGTACAGGTGTATTCATTCAAAAACAAGATATAATTTCTCTAAAACCAAAGGAAACTTTTGAATGTAAATATACAGTTGAATTTTTTTAATAAAGTGAATGATTAATAACCAAAATTTAGATTTTATATCTAAGCCAAGACAAGAATAGATATAAAATCTAAAAAAATAAGGGATGGTGTGAATGGAAACATTTATTAATTTAATAGCATTAATAATGTGCTTAGCCGGGGTGGTTATGGTATATGATGCACGAATAATTACAAAAAGATTATTTGGTTTTGGAGACCAAAACCAAGCAACCTGGGGGTTAAAAATACTAGGATTTATAGTTGCAATAATAGGAGCACTAATAATATATTTTTAGAATAAAAAATGGGCAAAAGAAACTAAAACTTTTACCCGTTTTTTGTTTATGGAAAACGCCATCAAGCTAAATTATTTTGCTGCTCAATTATTTTTTCTACAATTTGTATTGCATTACTTGCAGCACCTTTACGAATGTTATCTGCAACTATCCAAAGATTTACGCCTGACTCAACACTATAATCTCTACGTATTCTTCCAACGAAAACTTCATCATGTCCGGAGGCGTTTATGGCAAGAGGGTAAACAGGCTTATCTAATTTGCTTTGTTCTGGCTCAGTAATTTTGTTCTCTAAAGTTTTTGCACTATCGTGCTTTATGGCATTTGAAACAATGTTATCTTGCACAATTAGCCCTGGAAAGTCTGACAATGTCTTTACCAAATCTTCCATTTTAAAAGGCTGTTCAAATTCAACATTGATTGATTCACTATGTGAATTAAAAACAGGAACACGCACTGTTGTTGCCGTTATTTTTAGCTCAGGTCTTTTTAATATTTTTCTAGTTTCGTTAATCATTTTTTCTTCTTCTTTTGTATAGCCATTATCTAAAAACACATCAATATGTGGCAAGCAGTTAGAAAAGATAGGGTAGTCAAATTTTTGTAATTCATAAGCATTATCTATCACATAGTTTTTTATTCCATTCTCCAAATCCTCTACACCATATCTTCCAGCACCTGAAACCGCTTGATATGTAGAATACACAATTCTTTTTATTCTGTATTTATCATCCAAAGGTTTTAATACTACTACTGCTTGAATTGTGGAGCAATTTGGGTTTGCAATTATTCCATGATTATTCTGTATTTCTTCTGGATTGACTTCGGGTACAACTAATGGTACATCTGGCTCCATTCTAAATGCACTACTATTATCTACAACAATGCAGCCTTTTGATGCTGCTATTGGAGCATATTTCTTTGAGGTTGAGCCTCCTGCAGAAAAAATAGCAAAATCAAAACCGCTATCAAATGAATCTTCTTTTAACTCTTGTACTATGTAATCTGTACCCATAAATTTAACTTTTTTGCCAGCAGATTTAGAAGAGGCAAATAGCACATATTCCGAAATTGGCAAATTTTTTTCCTCAAGCACTTTTAAAACAGTTCTACCAACTAATCCTGTAGCACCAACTATGGCTAATCTGATTTTTTTCACAACAAATTCATTCCTTTCGATTTCTTTTTACAAGTAATGTTTATTAGACAATACTTTAAAAGAAATTCTTTTAAAGTATAATATGCAGTTATAAAAAAATAGTGAAATTTGATGTGTAGATACTACTAAATAGAGAAAACCCTATTATTAAACTAATTTTATTTAATAATAGGGATATACGTTAAAACTCTATTCCTAAAAAAACTAATTTCTTTCTTTCAAAAATCTTTTTAAAAGAAAAGTTAAGAAATAAGGAAATGTATAAAATTTACCATTATAACCTATATTTTTATATCCAAATTTTATACCATATTTTATATCTTTATAATTTTGACTATCTATAAGATTATTTAAAGAAATAGTTGTTCCATCTGTAGCTTTTACTTCAACAGGAATTAAGGAATCTTTGTCACGAACAAAAAAATCCATTTCAATAGTTCCTTTTTCATTCTTATAAAAATATAGCGAGTACCCTTGCTTTACAAGCATATCAGCAACAATATTCTCATAAATTGCTCCCTTGTATGTGTTAAAGTTTTTATTATTTCGTAAGTCTTCCTGGGCTTCTTCATCCAAAGAGCCAATTAGAAGACCAGTATCTCTAAAATAAATTCTATAATTATCTGGATTATAATTTCCTCTTAGAGGAAGCTGTGGCTGCTCAAGACAATAGCAAACATTTATAATACCAGCATTATTTAGCCAATCAATTGTTCCTACATATTCGCGGTTTCTTGCACCTTTCTCAACTTTTGAAATTTGAAATTTTTTATTTTTGTTACCTAAAAAAACAGGTATTTTACGATAAACATTAAGTATTTTAGCTTGGTCTAAACCGGTTGCGTACTTAGTTATATCTTCTTCGTAATCTAAAAGTATTTGTCTTTGCATTTTTAATGTCCCGCTATAATTATTATTTGTAACAAATGAATTAACTATTGCAGGCATGCCGCCTATTATCATAGACTCCTTAAAGTTGTCAAGCATAACAGAAAGCTCTGTGTTAGAAAATGGAGTTAAAGTTTTCATATGCTCATATAAATCTTCTATCTGAGCTTCTTTGTAGCCTTTAGCCCAAAGGAATTCCTCAAAATCCATTGAATGCATTTCATAGTCTTCTTTGTTTCCAACACTATTGGATTCTATTTCATTGTAGTTAATGCCCATAAGAGAGCCAGAGCAAATAACATCATATCTGCCATCTTGATTAAAAGATTTTAAAGATGTTGCACAATTTATACAATCCTGTAATTCATCAAAAAAAATCAAGGTATTGCCGGGTGTAAATTCGAAATTAGGATTTCTTAAAGAGATATTTTTTATAATTGTATCAACTTCAAATCCATCATCGAAAATATCTTTGTATTGCTTCTGTAATATAAAGTTTATTTCAATTACATTTTTGTAGTTATTTTTTGCAAAGTTTCTAATTGATTCTGTTTTTCCAATTTGACGAGCACCTTTTACTATTAATGGCTTTTTGTCTGGGCTATTTTTCCAGTCTACCAAGAATTTATCAATTTTTCTTTTTAAAAGTTCCATGATAATCACCTTCTAATAAAATTATATCACAAAAATCCGACTGTATGCAACAAGAAAATCACAAAATTCCATATAGTTTAGTACTGAAAATCACAAAATTCCAATCAGCGTTTTAAACTTGCCACAATATTTTACTATATATGAATGGAAAGGCAATTTTTATTATTTATCCAAAAAATAATTTGAAACTTTGCTAAAATGTGGTATAATATTAATATTATTGGAGGGAGAAATGTATAAATTCTTTATTTCACAAAAACAAATTGATGGAGAAACAGTTACAATAACCGGAGAAGATGTAAACCATATAGTAAATGTGCTACGACTAAAGCAACCGGACAAGATTATATTATGCAACAAAGATGAAGGAAAAAGCTATATTTCAGAAATAATGCAAATAGAAAAATCATATATAATTTGTAAGATACTTGAAATGGTTTCTGAGACAACAGAAAGTAATGTGAATATCGATTTGTTTCAAGGTCTTCCAAAATCAGATAAGATGGAATACATTATTCAAAAGACGACAGAAATTGGAGTTAAAAATATTTATCCAGTAAATTTTGAAAGGTGCATTGTAAAGTTAGATAGTAAATCGGAGGCAAAGAAGATTGATAGATGGCAAAAAATAGCAGAAGTTGCATCAAAACAAAGTAAAAGAGATGTTATACCTAATATAAATAATGTAATAAATATAAAAAATATTTGCCAGAATGCTAAAAAATATGATATTATATTAATAGCGTATGAAAATGAGGAGAAGACTACATTAAAAAATGAATTACAAAAACTCAAAAATAATAAATTAAATAAAGATATCATAGAAATCAGCAGTAATGCTAATTGCAAATCTGACAGTACAGAAAAATTAAAAATAGGTATAGTAATTGGACCAGAAGGCGGTTTAAGTGAAAATGAAGTAGCAGAGTTAATGGAAGTGGGCGCAAAAAGTGTGAGTTTAGGAAAAAGAATTTTAAGAACAGAAACAGCACCATTAGTAATGATTAGTGATATTATTTATGAGTTTGATTTATAATGAGCCAGAGAGTAAAGTAAATTAATATAAAATGGGGGAATAAAGATGCCTAAAAAATCAGATGTAATTAAGCAAGAACAGGATAAAAAAGAGAAAGTAGAAGAAATTAAGGAAGAGCAGATTAAAGAAGGCACCGAAAAAGCAAAGAGTAAGAAAAGTGAAAATTCTGATGCTAGCAAAAATAAAAATACTGGAACAAAGAGTTCCAATAAGAGTAATGCAACTAAAAAAACAAAAGATGCTAGAGTGAATGCAAAAGCTGAAGATAAGGAAGTAGTAAAAAAGACTGATGATAGCTCAAAAGAGCAAAAATCTAAAAATGTAAAAGAAAATAAAAGCAAAAATAAGACTAGCAGTAAAGCAGAAAATGACAAAAATGGTGATGCAAAAGAATCTGTAACTAGTCAAAAAAATGAAAATAAGAAAGATAAAAAGACATCCAAAAAGAAAAATAATAAAAAAGAAGCGGCTAGCGAAAAAGACAAAAAAGAAAAGAAGAAAGAAGTTGTTAGTGAAGAAAGTAAAAAAGAGAAGAAAAAAGATAATGTTGATAAAAATGAAGCCGTAGAAGAGGTTGCAGCAACAACTTCCGAAAAGGAAAATGTTAAATTAATCAAATTTGAAGAAATAAAAAATATTTTCAAAAAGAAAAATAAAATACCAGCTGATGCACTTAAAGAAATTAATAAACCTGTGTTTAATAATATTATAGTTGCAATAATAATAATAGTATATTTTATATTTTTAATTTTAGGTTTCTATAACATTGAAAATAGCATGTATCAAACAGATTTAAAAGTATTTGCAATGTGTATATTATTTTTAGCAATTATTTTATTAGAAAGAGCATACAAAAAAGACAGTGGTAGAATAGCAATATTTGGAATAGAAACCATTGTGTTGGCTGTTATTACACTTGGATTAATATATGTTAATTTAATGTTATCTTCAAGCTATGTAAACATTGTCTTAATAATTTTGTATGCAGTAGCTATATATTATGTTATAAAGTCCATAATTGTTTATCATAAAGGAAAAAAGAAATATTTTGTTGAAAATATGAAGGAAATAATTAATACCGAAGAAGAGTAATATAAATGTAATTGGAGGTAGATTATGCAATTAATTAATATAGGTTTTGGAAATATTGTTTCAGCAACAAGAATTGTGGCTATAGTAAGCCCAGAATCAGCGCCAATAAAAAGAATTGTTCAAGAGGCAAAAGATGATGGTACTGCTATAGATGCAACATATGGAAGAAAAACAAGAGCAGTTATAATAATGGATTCTGGTCATGTTATTCTTTCGTCAATTCAACCAGAGACGGTCGCAGGAAGACTAGAAAAAGATGAAGATGTTAGTTCAGGCGAAGAAAGCTAAAATGCTTTATATACAGAAGAAAAGCCAAGTTTGTATCTAAAATATTACAATTTGGTATAAGAAAGAATAAAAGTGTGTTAAGGGGGAATTTAAAAATGATGGTAAAACCAACAGTAAAAGAATTATTAACAAAGGTAGATAACAGATTTGAGTTAGTAGTAGTAACAGCGAAAAGAGCTAGACAAATAGCAAATGGGGCACAAAAACTAACAGATGTAAATGAGGAAGTGCCAGTTACTATTGCTGCAAATGAAATAGCAGAAGGTAAGGTGACGATATGCTAGTTTTATTGTCAGGTGTATCTGGAGCTGGTAAAGATACAATCAAAAAGCAATTAATAACTAGAATGGAAAATGTTGAATCTCTACCTTCATATACAGATAGAGCTCCTAGAGCCAATGATACTCCAGGAGTTACATATAATTTTGTGAGCACAGCAGAATTTGAAAGAATGATAAAAGATGGTGAATTATACGAGTATTCTGTTCACCATGAGCATTATTATGGAACTTCAAAAAAACTATTAAATGATAAAATAAATAATGGAAAAATCATAGTAAAAGACATTGAAGTAAACGGTGTAGAAAATCTGCTAAAACTCTTAAAAGATGATGTAAAAATAGTTACTATATTTTTACGTGTGCCAAAAGAAGAATTACAAAGAAGATTAGAAAATAGAATTGATAAGCCTAGTTTAAAAGAAATTCAACTAAGACTTAATAGATTTGATTATGAAGAATCAAAAATAGGAATGTATGATTACATTATTAAGAACAACGACTTAGAAAAGACTGTAAACATAATTACAACGATTATAAATAATGAATATAAACTAAAAAATCCGGAATTTTAAAAAACATATGATTAGTGGAACACTGGGGGCAGATTTTTAATCTGTCCCCATGTTGCACTTGCACACATCAAAAGTATAAATAAAAATAAAGTTACTAGCTAATGGTTAATAAAAACATATATATCTTTTCATCTGGATTTTTTTCTTTTTTTAATATATAATAAGAAAAGTGGCTTCGCCACATGTACATTTCGCTTCGCGAATATGCACGGCCTAAGGAAACTTAACCTTGTTGCTCCGGAAATTTCTAACGAAATTTCCTATGCAATAGAGAAAAATTTTAGAGGAGAAAAAATGATAGCAGAAGTCATAATACAAAGCAACGTAAAAAATCTAAATAGAGTATTTGATTATAAAATTCCAGCAGAGTACGAAGACAAAGCTTTAGAATTAATCGGGGCGAGAGTGCTAATACCATTTGGAAGAATGAAAAGCCTAGAAGAAGGCTTTATTGTAAATATAAAGCCAAGCACTGAGTACGAAGTAAAAGAAATAGCAAGAATAGAAGAGAAGTATTTAGATGAAGAGAGAATAAAACTTGCAAAGTGGATGGCAAAAAGATATTTTTGTAATATCTCAGATTGTTTAAAATTAATGCTTCCACCTGGTACAACATCGAAAATAAATACTAACAGAGTAAAAGAAAAAAATGTAAATTTTATTACTTTAAAGAAAGATGAAGATGAAATTGAATTTGATATAGAAAATGGAAAAATAAAATCGGATAAACAGATACGTACATTAAGATTTATAATGCAAAATGGGGATTCGTTGGTTTCGGATATAGAGATGTTTGCAGATAGCTCTAGAGCAGTTGTAAACACACTATGTAAAAATGGATACTTAGAAATTATTGAAAAAAAGGTAGAGCGAGACCCATTTGAATTTAAAGATATACAAAGAACAGAAAAGCTAAAACTTACAGACGAGCAACAAGAGGCATTTGATACTATTTGTGATTCGATGGATGATATGCTTTTTTCTGAATTTCTACTATTTGGTGTAACAGGCTCGCGGAAAAACAGAAATTTACTTACAATTAATAGAAAAAACACTAAATGAGCATAAATCAAGCATATTATTAGTTCCAGAGATATCATTAACGCCACAGACCGTAAATAGATTTATAGCAAGATTTGGAAAAGAAAATATTGCAGTACTACACAGCAAGCTATCTGTGGGAGAAAGATATGACCAATGGCATAAGATTAAAGAAGGAAAAGCCAAAATTATTATAGGAGCACGCTCGGCAATATTTGCACCAGTAGAAAATTTAGGAATTGTAATTATAGACGAAGAGCATGATGGCTCATACAAATCTGAAATGGCTCCTAGATATGATGCAAAAGAAATAGCAAGATATATGTGCAAAGACAAAAATGTACCACTTGTTTTAGGAAGTGCTACTCCAGACATGGAAACATACTACAAAGCACAAAATGGAGAAATAATGCTTCTAGAGTTAACAAAAAGAGCAAATGAATCTGAGCTCCCAAACATAGAGATTATAGATTTAAGAGAAGAGCTAGCAAAAGGTAATAAATCTATGATTAGTACCAAGCTTTATGAAGAGATAGAAAAGAATTTAAAAGACAAAAAGCAAACTATTTTGTATCTTAATAGAAGAGGATTTTCTACATTTGTAATGTGTAGAAATTGTGGATACACAGTAAAATGCAAGAACTGTAATATAAACCTAACATATCATTCAAATAAAAACAAATTAAAATGCCACTATTGTGGATATGAGGAAAAAGTTGTGACGAAATGCCCAGAATGTGGAAGTGAGCAAATAAGATATTTTGGAACAGGCACACAAAAACTAGAATACGAAATACAAAAGTTATTTCCAAGTGCTTCAACAATAAGAATGGATATAGACACGGTAAGCAAAAAAAATTCACATGAGCAAATTTTAGAAAAATTCAAGAATGAAAATATCGACATTCTAATTGGAACACAGATGGTGGTAAAAGGACATCACTTCCCAAATGTAACGCTAGTGGGAGTTATAGCGGCAGATGGTAGCTTAAACATAGATGACTTTAGAGCAAATGAAAAAACATTTCAAATACTAACACAAGTAGCAGGAAGAGCAGGGAGAGGCGGAGACAAAGGGAGAGTAATAATTCAAACATATAATCCAGATAATTTTAGCATAGAATGTGCAAAAAAACAGGACTATAAATTATTCTACAATACAGAGATATCTTTACGAAAACAATTGAAATATCCGCCATTTTGCGATATAATAGTAATTGGGTTCACATCAATATTTGAAAAAGAAGTAATGGAAGTAGCAGAAAAAATACATGCATACTTAAAAAATAGAGTAATAAAAGAAAATATTGGCATAATACTATATAAAGCACTTCCATCACCAATCGACAAAATAAAAAATAAATATAGATGGAGAATCTTAATAAAATGTAAATTTTCAGAGGAAATAATAACACTAATGAATGATGCTTTAGAAGAATACTATAAATTAAAAAAGAAAAACACCAGAATATCAATAGATTTAAATCCAAACAACATGATGGCGTTATAGGGACAGGCCTAAAAACGACAAAGTTGTCGTTTTTGGGACAGACCTTCTTAATTTAAAGTAATAAGGAAATCAAATATACTAAATTATAATATAATAGAAGAGGAGGGGAAATTTGTGGCAATAAGAGAGATAAGGTTAAATGGAGATGAAATCCTAAGAAAAAAATCAAGAGTTGTTGAGGAAGTGGATGGCAAAATAAGAGAATTACTAGATGACATGTTAGAAACAATGCACAAATATAATGGTGTTGGCTTGGCTGCTCCACAAGTAGGAATATTAAAAAGAGTTATTGTAATTGATTTATATGATGGAAATGAGCCTTTAAAACTTGTTAATCCAGTAATTTTAAAAAGAAAAGGCAAACAGGAAGTAGAAGAAGGCTGTTTAAGTTTTCCAAACCAATATGCTAAAATGATAAGACCGGAAGAAATAGTAGTAGAGGCATTAAACGAAAACGGAGAAAAAATAAAAATAAAGGCAAAAGGTTTGCTAGCACAAGCAATTTGCCACGAAGTAGACCATTTAGAGGGTGTGCTATTTGTAGATAACATGATACCAGGAACACTAGAGTACGTAAAGCCAGAGGAAGAGTAAGAAGGAGGCAGAGAATGCTTAAAATAGTTTTTATGGGAACACCGGATTTTGCAGCAGAGTCACTAAAAAAAGTGTATGAAGCGGGACATGAAATTGAAGCAGTTGTAACGAATCCAGACAAACCAAAAGGAAGAGGAATGAAAATGGTTTCTTCACCAGTTAAACAATTTGCTGAAGAGAAGGGCTTAAGGATTCTTCAACCACAAAAAGTTAGAAATAACACAGAATTTATAGATGAAATAAAGAAAATTAATCCAGATGTTATATGTGTTGTAGCATATGGAAAAATTCTTCCAAAGGAGCTATTGGAAATTCCAAAGTTTGGCTGCATAAATGTGCATGGCTCACTTCTTCCTAAATATAGAGGTGCTGCTCCAATACAATGGGCAATTCTAAATGGAGATAAAACCACGGGAATTACTACAATGTACATGAATGAAGGCATGGACACAGGAGATATGATTTTAAAGGAAGAAGTCAAAATAGGCGATGATGAGACGACTGGAGAGCTATGGAGTAGACTTGCAGAAGTAGGCGCAAATTTATTAGTAAAAACATTAAAATTGATAGAAGAGGGAAAAGCTCCAAGGGAGAAGCAAGGAGAAGATTTTACATTAGCTCCAATGCTTGACAAAAGCATGGCAGAAATTGACTGGAAGAATAAAACTGCAGCAGAAATAAAGAATTTGGTTAGAGGACTAAATCCAATAATGGGGGCATTTAGTTATTGGAATGGGAAAAAAATAAAATTTTGGAAAGTAGATATTCTTTCAGAAGAAGAGCTAAAAAATGAATATCCAGAATTGAGAGAATATGAGTATAAAATGCCTGATATTGAGCCAGGAACAGTATTGTTTTCTGATGCAAAAAAAGGATTGTATATAAAGGCAAAAGAAGGAATATTAAAAGTTCTTGAAATACAAGGAGAAAATGCAAAAAGAATGAGTGTGGGAGATTTCCTACGTGGGAATGCAATAAATGCAGGTACTCAATTGGGTACAAGTACCATTTAGAAAGTATGAAAAACCGGGACAGACGTATTTTTTGAAAAAAAGTTGCAAAATTTGTAATATAATAGTATAATATATAATGTGTGAAACTTTATTCATAAAAAGTAATACAAACATAGAATAGGAGCATAATATAAATATAGATATATTTAAAGGAGAAAAAAATGGATTATTTATTTATGATTCAGCAAGTTCTTGTCTGGTTGTTAACAATATTTTGGGGATATCAATTAATAATAAGTATATGCTCACTAGTAAAGCTTAAAGATAAGCCAATATTAGAAGAGAAGACTAATAAATTTATGGCGATTATCCCTGCACACAATGAGGAAAACGTAATTGAAGCATTAATAGAAAGTTTAAACAATCAAGATTATCCAAAGGACCACTATGATATATACGTTATTGCAGATAATTGTACAGATAGAACAGCAGAAATTGCAAGAAATCATGGCGCAATAGTAATGGAAAGATTTGATGAGGAGCATAAAACAAAGGGTTATGCTTTGCAATGGTTTTTGAACAAAGAAATTGAAGAAGATGCTGATTATGACGCATTTTGCGTTTTCGATGCAGATAATATAGTTGATAAAAATTTCTTAAAAGCCATGAACAAAAAGCTTTGCCAAGGTGAAGAAGTCGTACAAGGATATAGAGATATCAAAAACCCAACAGATAGCTGGGTTTCAGCTGGATATGCATTGTTTTATTGGACAATGAACAGATTTTATCATTTAGCAAGATATAATTTAGGACTATCTCCATTAATAAATGGTACTGGATTTATGGTTAAATTTGATGTCATAAAACCAGAAGGATGGAACACTAAAACATTAACAGAGGATATTGAGTTCTCGTTAAAAAGAATTATAACAGGAAAAAGGTTAGGATGGGCAACAGATGCCATTGTTTATGATGAGCAACCAGTTGGATTTAAACAATCATGGAAGCAAAGAACAAGATGGACAGTAGGTCATATTCAATGTATGACAGAGTACACAAAACCACTTGCTACAGCAGTTAAAGAAAATAAAACAATGATGAACTTTGACGGACTATTATACATTTTAGGAAGTATACCAATGTTTATTTTGACAATAGTATTACTTGTTCTAAACTTTGTAATATTCGCAGCTAATGGAATGACTGTGGCTGACTTAGTTATAAACTGCTTAAGATATTTAATACCAACATTCTTATTACCAATATTTACAGCATTGCTTATTATGATATTGGATAAGAAGCCTATTAGACCAATGATTAAAGGATTGTTATGCTATCCATTATTCTTGGGCTCATGGTTATTAATAAACTTTAAATGTTTATTTAAACGTGACACAAGTTGGGATAAAATTGAGCACGTTAGAAATATAAAAATTAAAGATGTAGCTTAGAAGAAAAGCAAATAAGGTATGAATTACTTTATTTGCTTTTTTAATGCAAAAACTAAAGACATTTATTCAAATAAATGTTATAATAAAGCACATAAAAAACAAAAAAGGGGAAAACATATGAAAATAAAAGATAAAACAACAATTTTACATATAGCAATTATAGTGCTAGGAATAATTTTTATTTCATTGTCGACATTTCACTCTAATCTGTGGTATGACGAATCATATTCTGTAGCAATTTCAAACCGAAATTTTGCAGATATTTGGAGTATAGGTGGCCATGATGTCCACCCAGTGCTATATTATTGGATTTTGCACATTATAAGAATGATTTTCGGAAATCAAATAATGATATACAGATTATTTTCTGTGCTAACAATTTCTGTTTTGGGAATCCTTGGATTTACACATATTAGAAAAGACTTCGGAAAAAATGTAGGACTACTATTTTCATTTTTTGTATATTTTTTGCCAATAAACGTAGCGTATGCAGGAGAGATACGAATGTATGGCTTGGCAATGCTTTTAGTTACACTTATGGCAATTTATGCATATAGGATATACAAAAATCCGAATGAGAAAAATATAAAAAATTGGATACTTTTTGGAGTATTTAGCTTGGCATCAGCATATACTCATTATTATGCTTTGGCAGCAGCAGGTATAATAAATCTAGCATTGCTAATTTATTTTATAAGAAAATCTGTAAAGGAAAAGAAATTTGGTAACAATCTAAAAGTATTCATTATAGTAGGAGTTATACAAATTGCTGCATATTTGCCATGGCTGATGTATTTATTACTTCAAATAAGTCAAGTATCAGCTGGATTTTGGATAGTATTTACATTCCCAGATACACTTATAGAAATGTTTACATTCCAATTCTCTGGAAATCTTCCAGATTCAACATATATTCCTAATTGGATAGCAGGAATTTTTGGATTAATAATTTGCGTTTATGTAATTTGTCTATACATTAAAAACAGAAAGAATAAAGAAGAAAATAGACCTGCCAAATATGCAATAATAATGTATGGATTAACTTTGCTAGGCGTATGCATCATGTCATTTATCATGCAAAGACCAATTTTGTATGCAAGATACATGCTATGTATTACGGGATTATTCATATTCTTTATTAGCTATATAATTGGAAAATACGGAAACAAATACATAACTTTAGTAGTGTGTATAATATCAGTAATTCTTGCAACCTATGTGAATATATTATTAATACAACAAAATTACGATTCAAGCAATGTAGAGCCAATTGAATATCTAAAAGCAAATGTTCAAGAAGGGGATATATTAATTTATGGGAATGAAGGATGTGCATTTGTTGTGTCAGCTAACTTTCCAGAGCAAAAGCAATATTTTTGGGACGAAGCAAATTGGAATATAGATGAGGCAATAAGTGCTTATGGTCCAAACATGACGATAATACATAATTTGGACGAAATAAAGGAGGATAATGCTAGAATTTGGGTAATAAACGGCTCAAACTACGCTATTGCGGATTCGCTAGTAGAAGAGTTGGAAGCAAAGATTGTATCTAAGGAAGCGTATTCAACTGCTTACAAGGATTACAATTATACTATTGCGTTGGTAGAGATTGACAAATGATGCTTAATATATAAATTTAGTGGATATAACCGAGATAAAATACATGTTTTATCTCGGTTAATTAACAAGAATAAAATTATTCTTGCGACTTGCTGCATAAAATGGTATAATCTTGTATGTAGAATTTTTAATTGCATAATGCAAAAACTACGACTAAAAAAGGAATGATAAAAATGATTTTAGAAAAAATAAAAGTGTATGCTTTTGTAGGACCGTCAGGAACTGGCAAAAGTTATAGGGCTCAATTGGTAGCAAATGAAAATAATATACATTACATTATAGATGATGGGCTTTTAATTCATGATAATGATGTGGTTGCAGGAAATTCTGCTAAAAAGGCGCCTACGAAAATAGAAACAGTAAAAAAAGCTATATTTATAGAAAAAGAAGATAGAAATGAGATGAGAGATGCCTTAAAGAAGATAAAACCTGATGCCATTCTAATACTAGGTACATCTGATGGTATGGTAGAAAAAATAGCAGATAATTTAGGCTTGCCACATCCAGAAAAAACTATATATATTAATGAAGTGGCTACAGAAACAGAAATGGAGACTGCAAAAAGAATAAGAACAACAGAAGGAAAACACGTTATACCTGTTCCAACTTTTGAGATAAAAAGAGATTTTGCTGGTTACATATTGGACCCTCTCCAAATTTTTAAATATAGAAGGAATGATGAGCCGTACATATCAGAAAAGTCAATTATAAGGCCTACTTTTAGTTACTTGGGTAAGTTTACAATATCTGATACAGTGTTTAGACAAATTACAGAATATGTCGCTAAGAAGACTGAAGGAATACATAGAGTTTCAAGAGTAAGAGTAGAGAATACAGTTGGCGCTACCAACATTTATGTGGAAGTTTATGTAATATTTGGATATAATATTGTAAATGTTTTAAGAGATTTTAAACAAAAAGTAAAGAAAGAAATTGAAAGATTAACAACAATGAATGTGCAGGAAGTTTCAGTTATGGCAAAGGGAATTCACATGCCAGAGAATAAGTAAAAAAATATGAGAAATAATAGGTAAAAAAGAGAAAAAGACTCTTGGGAGGTAAAAATGTCATTTATAGTAGCAATTGATGGACCAGCAGGGACTGGAAAAGGAACAGTAACAAAGATTTTAGCTAAAAAATTTAAATTGATAAATGTAGATACAGGAGCAATGTATAGATGTGTAGCTCTAGATATGCTAAATAAGGGTGTTAAGTTAGAAGAATTAGACAAAATAAAAGAAATTTTAGAGAATATTAATATAGAATTAAAACACGAAAATAATAAGGATTTAGTATTCTTAAACGATGAAGATGTGACAGAAAAAATAAGAAGTAAAGAAGTATCTGGTTTTGTGTCACAGGTATCTAGCATTAAAGAAGTGCGTCTTAGTATGGTTGGACTTCAAAGAAAGATGGCTGAAGGAAAAGAAGTAATTATGGAAGGTAGAGATATTGGAACATATGTATTTCCAGCAGCCGATGTTAAAATCTACCTAGATGCAGATTTGGAAGAAAGAGCAAGAAGAAGATTCAAGCAAAACAAAGAAAAGGGAATAAACACGCCATATGTAGAAGTGCTTGAAAATATAAAGATGAGAGACGAAAACGATAAGTCAAAAGAAATTGGCGCATTAAAACTTGCTCATGATGCAGAAGTGATTGATAGCACAAGCATGAGCATCAATCAAGTTGTTAGAGAAATTAGTAGCATAATCCAAAAAAAGAAAAATGAAATAAAAATGCAAGGAAAAATATATAAAGAGCGTAAAGAAAATGCTTGGAAAAAATTTGTAAGGAAAGTAGTAAAAGTATTTTTGTCAGCTTTATACCATATTGCGTATAGAGTGAAGATAAATGGCTCTGTTCCAAAAGAAGGAGCATATATATTGTGCTGCAACCACATAAATTATTTAGACGCAGCTGCAATAGTGCTATTTAATAAAAGAAAAGTAAAGTTTGTCGCAAAAGAAGATTTGTTTACACATGGCATATTATATTGGCTAGGTCATTTATTTGATGCAATCCCAATAAAAAGAGATATGCAAGACATAGAAGCAATGAAAAGATGCTTAAGAGTGCTAAAAAAGGGCGAGCTTCTAGGAATTTTCCCAGAGGGAACTCGTAAAGGTATGGAAAAGAACATGAAGGCAAAAAATGGCGCAGCATATATGGCGATCAAATCAAATGTAAAAGTAATTCCAGTAGGAATACATGGAACTTTCAAACCTTTTAGCAAAGTGTATGTAAATTATGGGGAGCCAATAGATTTAAGTAAATACAAAAACCAAAAGGACAAGTTAGATGAAGCAACAGAAATAATTATGGAGCAGATAGTTATGTTGACAAAAAAAGAGGATTAGAGTATAATAGAGAAGTTAGATTATTGGAGTAGAGGAGTAAATAAAATGAGAAACGATAAAATAAGAAATGTAGCGATAATTGCACACGTTGACCATGGAAAAACAACTTTGGTTGATGCATTGTTAAAACAAAGCCATGTTTTTAGAGAGAATGAGCAAGTCGATGAGAGAATAATGGATTCAAATGACCTTGAGAAGGAAAGAGGAATCACAATTTTATCTAAGAACACATCAGTTATGTATAATGGTGTAAAGATTAATATAGTAGACACACCAGGACACGCAGATTTTGGTGGAGAAGTTGAGCGTGTTTTAAAAATGGTTGATGGTGTACTTTTATTAGTTGACGCTTTTGAAGGACCAATGCCTCAAACAAGAGAAGTGCTAAAAAAATCATTGGCATTAAATTTAAAACCAATAGTTATAATCAACAAAATAGATAGACCAGGAGCAGAGCCACTTAAAGTAGTTGACCAAGTGCTAGAGCTATTTATAGAATTAAATGCAAATGATGAGCAATTGGACTTCCCTGTAATATATGCATCAGCAAAAAACGGAATTGCAAAAATGCATTTGGAAGATGAAAGCGATAATGTTAACTGCATTTTCGACACAATTATAAGTACTATAGAAGCACCAAACTGTGAAACAGATGGAGCTATGCAAATGCTAGTATCTAACATAGATTATGATGATTATTTAGGAAGAATAGCAGTAGGTAGAGTTGAGCGTGGCACAATTAATTCTGGAATGAGTGTCGCTGTATGCAAAAACGACAAGAACGAAAATGGTAAAATAGCAAAATTATTTACTTATGAAGGATTGAAAAGAGTTGAAAAAGAAGAAGTGTCAGCAGGAGATATTGTATGTATATCAGGAATTCCAGAGATTAACATAGGGGATACAATCTGTGACATTAACAATCCAGAAAAAATACCATTTGTAGACATCGACGAGCCAACAGTATCTATGACATTTAGCGTAAATAATGGACCATTTGCAGGAAGAGAAGGTCAATTTGTAACATCAAGACACATTCGTGATAGACTAATGAAAGAGTTAGAAAGAAATGTAAGCTTGCGTGTAAAAGAAACAGACTCTGCAGATAGCTTTGAAGTATGCGGACGTGGAGAATTGCACTTATCTGTATTAATCGAAACAATGAGAAGAGAAGGATTCGAGCTATTAGTATCTCGTCCAAAAGTAATTTTTAAAGATATTGATGGTGTAAAATGTGAGCCAATAGAGAGACTTGTAGTAAACGTTCCAGACGACTCAATAGGAAACGTCATAGAAAAATTAGGAAGACGTAAAGCAGAAATGATAAACATGGAGCCAGCGGAAGCCGGACATACAAAAGTAGAATTCAAAATACCAGCAAGAGGATTAATTGGATATAGAACAGAATTCTTAACCGATACAAAAGGTGAAGGAACGATGAATAGCACATTTGACTGCTATGAGCCATACAAAGGCGATATTCAAGCTAGAACAAGAGGCGTGCTAGTTGCATTTGAGCAAGGCACATCAGTAACATATGGATTGTACAACGCACAAGAAAGAGGAGAATTATTCATAGGTGCTGGTGTAGAAGTATATGAAGGTATGATAGTTGGAATAAACTCAAGAAATGAGGACATTTCAATAAATGTATGTAAAGAAAAACACTTAACAAATACAAGAGCATCTGGATCAGATGACGCACTAAGATTGGTGCCACCAATTCAACTATCACTAGAAAAAGCAATAGAATTCATACAAGATGATGAACTTGTTGAAGTTACTCCAAAAAATATCCGTTTGAGAAAGAAAATATTGGATAGTAAGACTAGGGAGAGAGAAGCCAGAAGAAAATAAGATGAAATTGTGAAAATTGGGGACAGTTGTATTTGTCCCTGATTTCCTATTTTGACAAAAAAGAAAGGGTAGGTTAATTTGAATAAAGAAGAATTAGCAAAAATAAAAGAGAAAGCGCTTGAAGACCACATTCCAATAATAATGGATGATACATTGGAGGTAATAGAAAAAGAGTTAAGAGATGTAAAACCAAACAAATTCTTAGAAATTGGCACAGCTGTTGGATATTCTGCAATATGCTTTTCTGAATTCTTAGGAGAAGATGGAAGGATAGACACAATTGAGAGAGAAGCAGATAGAGTAATTCAGGCAAGACAAAACATAAAAAAAGCAGAAGTAGAAGAAAAAATAAATATCATTGAAGGCGATGCTGTAGAAATATTGCCAACACTTAATGAAACATATGACGTTGTTTTTATAGATGCTTCCAAAGGCAAATATCCATTCTTCTTAAAGGAAGCACTAAGAATGCTTGGACCAAACGGCATAATCTTTGCAGACAATGTACTATATAAAGGATATGTAATGAGCGACTATAATAAGCACAAACAACGTACAGCAGTAAGAAATTTAAGAGAATTTTTAAAAGAATTACAAGAAAATGAGACTCTTGATACTAAAATTCTAGAAGTTGGAGATGGTTTAGCAATTGCAAGAAAAAAATAGTATGTAAATAGAAATAAACAAAATAGGATTAAATAAACTTAGAAAAAATATAGAGAATAAAATAATAAAAAGGCTCCCCTGAGAACATCAGCTCTCAGGGGATTATTAAAGGAGGCGCCAATAAGCTCTCTTGTACTCTGTAAAAAATTAAAACTGAAAAATATCCTCCTATTAGCAAAAAAATGCTATTAACATAATATATTATACACTATTATTTCAAAAAAGTCCAGTATTTTCTTGTTTTTTTCCTCCGTCCCCAAAAACAAGTTACATTAAAAAATATTTTATGCATGATAAAACTGTATCTGTAACAAAAACTGCAAAGAGAACATACACACTAATCACTTGAATCCTATATGGTATTTTAGAAAGCACTATATTTATTTTCTTTTTGAAGAACGGATAAATAAAATTAACAAATAGGATTGCAATTATACCCCATGCAAAGCTATAAAAAATACTTACACGACCATTTAAATTCATAAATTCACTTGTATAATCCCACCATTTTAAAGAAAATAATGCTTCCATTCCATAACTTACAACATACTCAAAAACAGTAAATAAAATTGCTGCATACACGAATAATTTTAAATTATGCTTTTTATATGTGCTAAAGAATATGATTAGCATTAACGCTCCCCAGCCATAAATTGGACAAAGTGGACCAAAAAGAAATCCTCTTTTAGTAAAATGCCCTAAAGAATAGAAACTAAAACAAGTTTCTAAAAGCCATCCAACAAATGAGAATATTAAAAAATATATAAAATACAAGTATATTCTTGGAAGTTTCTTTTTTTGCGGTTTATCTTCAGCAACCGTTACTCCATTATTTGTATTATTAATGCTCTGCTCCATATCAAAATACACCCTTTCATAAAATTACAGTATATATAATAGCAGAAACAAAGCAAAAAGTAAATTGAATTAAGAAAAGTTTAAGTAATGAATAGAAAACTTGTTTTTGGGGACGGAGGAAAAAAACAAGTTTTTTTCATTTGTAATTTTTGCAAATATATAGTATAATAGATATGCTAAAAAAGAGGTGACAAATAAATGAAGTTAAATATAGTATTAGTTGAGCCAGAAATACCACAAAATACAGGAAATATTGCAAGAACCTGTGCTGCTATCGGAGCAAAATTACATTTGGTACATCCACTGGGATTTAGCATATCAGAAAAAGCAGTAAAAAGAGCAGGTCTTGATTATTGGGATAAATTAGAGATTGAAGAGCATTTATCTTTTGATAAGTTTCTAGAAAAATACAAACCAGAAGAGAACAACATGTTTTTTGTAACTACTAAGGGAAAGCATGTATATTCAGAGCCAAACTATGGAGATATGGAAGAGGTATTTGCATTATTTGGCAAAGAAACAAAAGGACTTCCAGAAGATACTTTACAAAAATACATAGATAAAACTATTAGAATACCAATGAGACCAACACTTCGCTCATTGAATTTGGCTAATTCAGTTGCAATTGTAGCATATGAAATTATGAGGCAAGAGAAATTTGAGGGGTTAGAGGAGATTAGTAAATATTTTGATTAAGAATTGAAAAAGAATTTGTGACATAAGAAAGGAATGTGATAAGAGATGAAGAAACCAGAATTATTAGCGCCAGCAGGTTCATTTGAAAAGGCAAAAACAGCATTCTTATACGGAGCAGACGCCGTATATTGCGGTACAGGAAGCTTATCGCTTAGAAGCAGAGCAGAAGTAGATGATGATGATTTGGCTAAAACAATAGAATATGCACACAGTATAGGCAAAAAAGTATATGCCGCAATTAATATTTATGCTTGGGATGAATATTATGAGGAAATAAAGAAGCAAGCACAAATGCTAAATGACATGAAAGTAGATGGAATTATAGCATCTGATGGTGGAGTTATAGACATTCTAAAGGAATATGCACCAGATGTGGATATTCACATTAGCACACAAGCTAATACTGTAAGTTATCACTCGGCAAATTTTTGGTATAAAAATGGAGCTAAGAGGGTAATTCTTGGCAGAGAGATGAATAAAGAGCAAATAAAAGAAATAATGGAGCATAAGCCACAAGATTTAGAAGTGGAAATATTTGTACATGGTGCAATTTGCTTTGGATATTCTGGAAGATGCTTTTTAAGCGATTTTCTAGCCTCAAGAAGTGCAAACCTTGGTGATTGTGCACAAAGTTGCAGATGGGCATACAATGTATATGTAGAAGAGCACAATAAGCCTGGAAATTTAATGCCAGTAGAGCATGACGACAAGGGTACATATATCTTTTCTTCTAAAGATTTATGCTTGATTAAAGAAATACCAGAAGTAATTGACATGGGCATAGACAGCTTGAAAATAGAAGGAAGGTTAAAAACAGAGTATTACTTAGCATCTGTAGTAAACGCATACAGAAATGCAATAGACGACTATATGAAAGAGCAAGATAAATACGATTACACTAAATACCTAAAAGAGCTTGAAAAAACAAAAACAAGAGGACTAACAACATTCTATTTTAATGATAGAAATAATAAGGATTTTCAAGAATATGATGGAAAACAATACAATCCAAATTATGAGTTTGGTGGAAAAGTAATAGAATACAACGAAGATAAAGCCATAATAGAAATTAGAAACAAGCTTAAAGTTGGGGATACAATGGAAATACTAATTCCAGGAGATATAACTCCATGTGAGTTCAAAATAGAAAAACTTTGGGATACGGACACGGATAAAGAAGTGGAATTTGTAAATCCAGGAAAATTTGGACAAAGCATAAAGATGCATCTACCAATTGAGTGTAAAAATGGATGGATTTTGAGAAGAAAGAAATAATAAATTGAAAATATATAGCCTTCTATATTAAATTATAGAAGGCATTAATTTTTCTCTAACTTTCCAGCAACTTTAAATCCAATTACAAAAAGAATAATAGACACAAACCCAGCAAAATTAAAATAAATTGGATGGTATAGCACAAGCACACTGCCTAAAGTAAAACCAATTATTGAATAATAAGTTGGCATATAAAAATGCTTTAGTAAGAGCTTGATTACTACTAAGAAAAAAGCACAACCAATAACAAGGCCAATACCCATAGGAATGAGAACACTAAATTGAAGAGTTGCAATACTTGCTAGATAAGTAGGATACACACCGCATGCACATCAAAATAAGGGTATTGCTAACTCCAGGAAATACAACACCAATTGACATTAAAAATCCGGATAAAACCAAAAATGATATGCTAAAACTATTTTGAGTTTGTGAAAGATTTAGTTTGCTCTCTAAATAGACTAAAAAACATCCAACAATAAACGCAGCAAAAGCAAAGAGCAAATATCGTAGCTTAAAACTATGCTCAGTATTTACTTTTTTTATTAAAACGGGAATACTCCCTAAAATTAGCCCAATAAAACAAAAGCTAGTTTGTGTAGGAAAACGCTCAAATAGTGCTTTCAATATATTTCCAAATAGAAACACACCAAGTATGCCACCTAGAAAAATGGGAAATAAAAACGAAAAATTCTTTTTAAAATTTTTGAATAATCCAAAAAGAGAATTTATTAATTTATCATATAATCCTAATATAACACAAAGAACACCACTGCTAACTCCAGGCAGAATAGCACCAGCTCCCAATAATATACCTATTAGAAAATTTTGGATTTTTTTCAAAAGAATCACCATTAAATTATTATGCAAGATTTAATAAGGTTATGATAGAAATCTTTTTTCGCCGGTCATGCACTTTCCATCACAATACACAATATAATTTAGGTATAAGGAAAACGGAGGTGCATTTATGTTTACTGCATTATGTGGAAGTATAGGAGCTATCACTTTTTTTGAATTCTTAAAATCAGCAGTATTTTTGCTAGGATATATATCAAGTAACAATTTATTTCCAGAGCCATTATCACCAGAAGAAGAAAGAAAATATTTAGAGCAAATGAAAAATGGAGACGAAGACGCTAGAAACATCCTGATAGAGAGAAACCTAAGGCTTGTTGCACACATATGCAAAAAATATAGT
The DNA here is from genome assembly GCA_904378095.1 of uncultured Clostridia bacterium. Taxonomy (GTDB): domain Bacteria; phylum Bacillota; class Clostridia; order TANB77; family CAG-508; genus CALXVA01. The sequence continues at coordinate 49,620 of CAJFHE010000001.1, forward strand.
ACCGCAAAGGCAGAGCAAGAAGATTTAATTTCAATAGGGACCATAGGATTAATAAAAGGCATAAATAGCTTTGAAGCATCTAAAGGAGTAAGGCTTGCAACATATGCAGCAAGATGTATTGATAATGAAATTTTGATGTATTTGAGAAGTACAAAGAAATTAAATGCAGAGGTATATTTGGATGACCCAATAGGAAAAGATAAAGATGACAATACAGTTACATTGCAAGAAGTGTTAGAAAATGATGAGAAAAGTATTGAGGAAGAGGTGGATTTAAAGTTTAAAATAAAGAAAATGTATCAAAAAATAAAAGAAGTACTAAAGGGAAGAGAAAAGTCAATAATAGAGCTTAGATTTGGATTGAATGGTGCAAAACCAAAAACTCAGCATGAAATAGCAGAGATGATGGGAATATCACGCAGCTATGTTTCTAGGATAGAGACAAAGGCAATAGGAAAGCTGGCTAAGGAATTTAAGGAGTAAAAAAAGTTGTCAAAATACAACAAATGTGTTAAAATTATACTTATTCAAGAAAAGAAATGGAGAAACAAATGTATAATAGAAGCAAAAATCTAATGAAATTTGTAGATGACTATGTTTTGGTAGATATAGAGACCACTGGCTTATCTCCAATAAATGACGAGATAATTGAAATTGGTGCAATTAAAGTGGAAAACAACTTAATAGTGGATTCGTTTAGCCAGCTTATCAAGATAAATAGAAGCTTATCACCATTTATTACAAATCTTACTGGAATTACAAACGAAATGCTAAGAACAGGCAAAATGCCAATTGAGGTATATCAAGAATTTGTGAAGTTTGTTGGAGAGAATGTTATAATTGGTCATAATGTAAATTTTGATTTAGGATTTTTAACAAATAAATGCAAAAAATACATTGATTATAATTTGACAAATGATTATATAGACACTTTATACATGGCAAGAAGATTGGTGCCAAATAGTGTTAATTACAAATTAGGCACACTTGCTAAGTTGTTTGGCATTAGCTATGAAGGTGCACACAGAGGCTTGAAAGATGTGGAGATTACGTATGAGGTGTACAATAGACTAAGAAAATTATCGTAAAAGACGATAGGCGTTTAGTGGAACTAAGATGACAGATTTAAAACAGTCACTTAGCTCCACTAATTTTTTTGTCATAAAATTTTGTTCAAAAAAATGGCAAAATAAAAAACAAAAAAAATCACATAATAATATTGAAAAAAATATAGGTTCCATTAAACCATTTTTTCAATTTAAAAATTAATGGAGAAAGGTGATTTTTATGACAAAGAAGATATTAAGTGTTATAGCAATTGTTGCTTTAATATTTTGTACTTTACAATTTAATGTTTATGCAGCTTCAATTCCATTAAATTCTGTAACAGTTGATGTAAGCAAAGAAAAAATAGCGCCAGGTGAGGAAGTTACTGTAACAATAAATTTTGGTACAGAGCTTGGAGCATATACATTTGATGTTGCATATGACAACAACATTTTTGATTACGTAAGCTCAGAAGGAGGAACGCCAAATGATGATGGTACACGTGTAAGAGTAACATTCTATGACAGTACAGGAGGAACTAACCCACGCTCTAATATGACAGTTACTTTTAAATCGAAAGACAGCATAGAAGCAACAAATCCAACAGATTTTTCTGTTACAGCAGAAGGTTTGGCAAATAACGATGCATCACAGGAATATGATGACATTACTACGCCTATCAAAAAAGATGTAACAGTAGAGCCAAATTATGTGGACTATACAATTAGTTTGAATTATTCTGGAGATGTAATTGTAGATGAAGAAAAAGCTATGGAGTTAATTACAGCATCTAGCATGGGAAGAAATTATGACCATGTTAAACTAACAGCAGAAGTTACTAAAAAGCCATCTGATGCAGCAACTGTTAAATTATTAGCTACAGAAAGAACAAGACAAGAAATTGATTTAATTCAAGATGGATGGGGCGAGCCAGATGGATATGCATTAGGTGGAAAAGACGTAGAGCAAGTACTAGACATTAGAGGTACATTTAGCGAAATTGGTGCATACACAATAAAAATAAGCTTACTTGATAAAGATAATTCTGATAGCGTAATTGCAACAAAAGACTTCAATATTAATGTAACAGAAGTTTCATCTGGAAATACTGGAGATGAAGGAAATAATGAAATTCCAGGAGGAGTTACAGATAATGAAGAGAACAACAATGTACCTGGAGCATCAGACGAAAACAATCAAAATGGAAATGTAGAAAATGAGGAAGAATTACCAGAAAATCTACCCAAAACTGGTATGACCCAATATGTATATATAATTACAGCAATTGCTGTTTTGGGAGCAGTATATATATCTTTAAAAAGTGAAAAATCAAAACAAAAATAATCTATAAAAAGGCGATGAAATAAAAAGCATCGCCTTTATGACTATAATTATATGGATTACATATGAGTACACAGAAAGGAAAAAACTAAAACATGTTTAGAAAATTTTTAAAATTGCTAATTATTCTTGCAATATCTATTTTGATTGGAAACATGGTATATGGAATGTATCAAGAATTTGAATTAAGCAATGGACCAAGTGTAGTAGCAGAGCCAAATGACATTTACTTAAATTCAGAAATAGAATTAAATGAGTTGGCAGACAATTTAACTAATAAAACAGCAGAAAACGAAGGGGAGAAATTAAATAGAGCATTTGAAAAAATAGATGAAGAGTATAAAGGGTATAAAGTTTCTGCCAAGCTTATAATACCTAAAATAGAGCTAAACACATATGTCCTAGAAAAATATGGCACAGACACAATGGAATTATGTCCCACTAAATATTTTGGAGCAGAGCCAAACGAAGCAGGCAACTTTTGCATAGCAGCTCACAACTATAACAAAGAAAATATGTTTAATCATATTATAGAATTAGAAAAAGGGGACACAATAATACTAATAGATAATAAAAATGGCGAGGTAGAGTACGAGGTATATGATGTGTACAAAGTAAAGCCAAATGAAACTGAGCCGCTGTCGCAAAAAACTGAAGGCAGAACAGAGCTTACACTAATTACGTGCAGCGATTATTCAAGTAAGCGAATTATTGTGAAAGCTAGAAAAGTTTAGAAGGAGGTTAGTATTTTGAAGAAGAAGATAGTAGTAAGTTTGGGCATAATAGCAACATTTGCTATCATCTTTATAGTGATATTTACAATATTCAATTCCAATAAAACGGAAAATGCCATAGAGGGAACAAGATTGTCAAATGGCATGCTTCTTTCTAATGCATTTCCAGATATTTATCAGCCATATATAGATGAGCTAAAAAAGAAGTATCCAAATTGGGACTTTAAGGCGCTATACACTAACTTAGACTGGAAATATGTAATAGATAATGAGAACGTTTTTGGAAAGAATTTAGTACCAAAGTCATATAGTGACAGTTGGAAAAATACTAAACAAGGTGAATACAATGTGGAAGTAGATAGTGGCTGGGTAGATTCGTCAAGGGCAGCTGTTGAGTTTGCCATGGACCCACGAAATTTCCTAAACTATGTACGTGTGTTTCAATTTGAAGAATTGTCGTATAATTCCAAGACAAATACTATTTCCAGTATAGAAAAGATTTTGTATGGTACAGAATTTTACAATAGAATTGTAGAATACAAGAATTCTAGTGGTACAAACATTGTAACAGACAAAAAATATTCAGATTTGATTCTTTCAGCAGCTAAAACCTCTGGTGTAAGTAGTTTCCATCTTGCTTCAAGAATAAAGCAAGAGGTGGGACCATTTTTGTCCCATAGCTCAATTAGCGGAACAGTCTCAGGCTATGAAGGGTTGTACAATTTCTATAACATTGGTGCAACAAGCTCATCAGAGACAATGGGCGCTATAATAAATGGGCTTAAATATGCTAAAGATGGAAAAGGTGCTTCTACTGCAATTAAAAATAAGTACCTGATTCCATGGAATACAAAGGAAAGAGCAATTACAGGTGGGGCAATTTTCATAGGCTCAAGCTATATTAACCAAGGACAAAATTCAATATATCTGCAAAAATTCCATGTTTATGATACTTCAAGTGATGAGTTATTTTGGCATCAATATATGACAAATGTGCTTGCACCATATAGTGAGTCAAAATTAATATATAACGGATATTCAAATAGCGGATTGCTAGACTCTTCGATGTCCTTTGTAATTCCTGTTTATGAAAATATGCCAGATTTGCCTTGTACAAGTCCAGCAATTTCTGCAAGTGATTTTTTGGCAGACAATACCAAGGTATATGCAAATGTGGAAACAAGCCTAAATGTAAGAACAGGGCCAGGAACTTCTTACGAAACTCTTACAAGCGTGCCAGGAGGAACAACAATGACAAGAATTGCAAAAGGAAAGCAAAAGGGAGAGTTATGGGATAGAGTGAAATTACAAAACGGTTTAGTGGGATACGTTTTCCAGACATATGTGGAAGAGGTACCTGATGTAGAGGTAGAAAAAATAGAGCTATCTTTGGACAAAAGCACGATAAATAAAGGAGAAAGAATTAAAATAAAAGCTAAAGTTAGCCCTGATGATGCAGTGGAGAAAAGTTTGAAATTCAGCTCAAACAATACAAGTGTTGCAACTGTGAGCTCAGATGGCTATATTTTAGGAGTGGGATCTGGAACAGCTAAAATAACGGCTACTGCTACCAATGGTGTAAAAAGTGAAATTAGTATAAAGGTATATAGCCCGGTTACAGATTTAGTGGTAAGTACTGAGCATGTTGTACTTCAAGTTGAAGAAAAATTTAAGCTAAATGTTAGCGTATTGCCAGATGATGCGGATAATAAAAAAGTCACTTTTAAATCGGAAAATGACGGGATAGTAAATGTAGATACAGATGGTGTTTTGACTGGTATTTCAGAAGGAGACACGAAAGTAAGCATCATGTCTGAGGATAGTGGCATTTCAAAGACAGTCGCAGTAACAGTAATTAGAAAATTAGCAGAGGGAGAGATAGTATTCGATGAGAGTTTAAATGTGGATGCAAACGAGATAACAGGTTTGGAAAATAAAAATAATACGGTAGACAGCATTTTGCAGAAAATAAAGACAAATTATACTGTAGAAATATACAACTCAGCTGGCAAAAAAATAGAAGGTAGTGCTTTAGTTGGAACTGGAAGCACGATAAGAATATTGTACAGCAGCAATAATACAATAGTTATGGAATATAATGTAATAATGTATGGAGATGTAAATGGAGATGGCAAAATAAACAGTATAGATTTGCTAGTATTACAAAGACATATCCTAGAAACGCAGAAGCTTGAAGGAGTATTTGTTAAAGCAGGAAATGTAAGAAAGAATGGCAAAAATCCAAGCTCTGTGGATTGTTTGTTAATACAAAGACATATACTTGGATTGCAAAGTATAGAGCAATAATCTAAAAAGATAAGGGAGAGTGCAATGAAGAAAAAGTGTATAATTCTTGGTAAATTAATTGTATTTCAAATAGTTGTAGTAGCACTTCTGTGCTTGCTAAGTGTGAAAGGTTTTGCAGTAACAGAAATTAATTTAACAGCAAATAAAGATAATGTTGATGTAGGTGAAGAATTTAGCATAACTGTGAATGAAACTAGTTCAAATATTGCAGCATATACTATATGGATATACTTTGATAGTCAAATGGTAGAATGTGTATCAGCTGCTGATAATCTTAATGTGGTAGAAAATAAAGCTATTTACACATGGTTTTCTGAAAATGGCGTCAATGAAGATTTAGATGAATTAGTGCAAATAGAATTTAAAGCAAAACAAGATGGAGTGGCTTCATTTGCAGCAACTGGTGAATTCTATAACCAAAATGGGGAGCAAATAGATGTAAAATATAATCAGGTAGAAGTAGAAATAGGCAACTATGTTAATCAATATGCTACAACACAGAATGGTAAAAATGATAGCGAGCAGGCAGAAAAAACAGCAAACAGCAGTAGTGCTAAGTTGGAAATAATGAGATTAAATCAGGAAGGAGTGAATCCAGACTTTAATCCTGATATACATGAATATTATTTGATAGTTAATGAAGATACAAAAAAGCTTGATATAACTGCAGTGCCTGAAAATAGAGAGGCAGAAGTAAAAATAACAGGAAATGATAATTTGAAAAACGGATTAAACAAAATAGAAATCTCGGTTACATCAAAAGATAAAACCAGCACAGAAGAATATATTATAAACGTAACTAAAACAGACGATGCAGAAGCGGCAAATGCAGATTTGGAAAAATTAGCAGTAGAGAATTATACGCTTTCACCTGATTTTCAGAGTACAGTAACAAATTATACGGTAGAAGTATCAAATGAAGACGAGAATTTGAATATATTAGCCATAGCACAAAAAGAAAATGCAAAAGTAAAAATAAGTGGAAATCAAAATCTAAAAATAGGACAAAATGAAATTGTAATTACTGTGACAGCACCAAATGGAGCCACAGAAAAAAATTACATTATCAATGCATATAGAAGGGGCGAAGCGGAGGAGAACGCATTTAAGCAAGAGCAGCAAAATGCAATAGAGCAAGCAAATGAGATTATGGAGCAAATGGATGAAAACGGAAATGGTAATACGCAAGAGACAGGTGAAAAAAGCGAAAACAATGGCATCCAAGATGAAGCAAGGAACGTAGAAGATATGATTTTTATGATTGCTGGCATAGTACTGTCAATAATAGTGCTGGGAATTGTAGTTATTAGAATAAGGTCGGGCAAAATCAAAAACTAGTAAACATAACATTCTAAAAGTTGACTATTTTTCCAAAATGTGCTATAATTAATAAGTCAGTGACAGAAAAAATATAGTAAAAATACGGGGGTATAATATGGAAAAGGAAGTTTTAATTTTTGGACATAAGAATCCAGATACAGATTCTATTACATCTTCAATGGTAATGGAGAACTTGGAGAGAGAATTAGGTAATAAAAATGCAAAAGCAGTTAGAACAGGTGATGTTAATAAAGAAACACAGTTCGTTTTAAATTATCTTGATATGGAAGCTCCAGAGCTAATTGGAAATATTAATGATAATCAAGAGGTTATATTAGTAGACCATAACGATGCTGCACAATCAGCAGATAATATAGAGCATGCAAAGGTTTTAAAAGTAATAGACCACCATGCTGTAAACTTTACAATTTCAAGCCCTTTATACTATAGAGCAGAGCCAGTTGGATGTACAGCAACTGTATTGTATGAATTATATAATGAAAAAAGAATAGAAATAACTAATAAAATTGCAACTCTAATGCTTAGCGCTATTGCTTCTGATACATTGGTATTAAAATCACCAACAACAACAGAAGTTGATAAAAATGCTGTTAGAATGTTAGAGAAAATAGCAGGATTAGACCTTACTAAATATGGTGTAGATATGTTAAAAGCAGGAACAGACATAAGCGATTTTACACCAGAGCAAGTAATAAATATAGATTCAAAATTATTTGAGCAATCAAATAAAAAATTCAGAATAGCACAAGTAAACACAGCTGACCTAGACTCTATATTTAAAAATCAATCATATTTCGAGCAAGCAATAAATAACGATATACAAAAAGAAAACTTAGACTTTTATGTATTTGCTGCAACAGATATAATCAATTCAAATTCAAAAATTATATCACTTGGAAATGATGCACCAGTTGTAGAAAAAGCATTTGGCGTATCTGTAGATAATCATACAGCAATGCTTGAAAATGTAGTGTCAAGAAAAAAACAAATGCTACCACCAATTTTGGATGCATTGAACAATAATATAAATTTATAATCTTGTTTTTGGGGACGGAGGAAAAAAACAAGATTCACAATAACGCAGAAAATATAAAACAAATTTAAATATTTTAATAATTTAAAAAAATGAACTAAAACACTTGAATTTTAGTTCATTTTTTGATAATATAAATAAGTCAGTAGCAAATATGTGCCGATGTGGCGGAACTGGCAGACGCACCAGACTCAAAATCTGGCGGGAAACCATGTGGGTTCGAGTCCCACCATCGGTACCAATGGAAAAACAACTATAAATAGCTTGTATCTGAGAATACAGGCTGTTTTTATGCTCATGTGAGTGACAAACGAATATTACAAAAATGTTACAGAAATATTAAAAGAATATTACAAATGAGCTAAAAGGATTGAAAATAATATACTAAAAGGATATAATTGATTTGTACTTATGGTTAAATAAAATGCAGAAGCAAATAAAGTAAAAAAAGGAAGAAAGTGGGAAAACATGAAAAAAACGAAAACCTTGGAAAGCACTGATATACTAGAGAGAGAGAGAGAGAGAGAGAGCTACATCCTAGAAAAGTAGGCTTTATTTGTGATGCAAAAACTAACTGCAATGCAAGCATAAAAAACAGTAAAAAATTAGCAAAAAAAGAATATATAATAAAAAAATGGGTAGACTATGGAAAGCAAGAAAAAGCGAGAAATAGTCTGCCTTTTTATATTCTATAGAAGCAAGAAAAAACACACCAGTATCAGATGACCAAGGAAATACAGTAGTAATACCAGGAGGATTCCATTTAGATGAAGATAGTGGAACGAGTGTAGAAGAAGGAATAGTAATAGAAGATGGTAGTGGTAACCAATTTGTATGGATACCAACAGGAACATACAATGTAACCGAGGCAGTGGATAATGATGGAACAAAAGATGGAAAACTAACAAATAATTTAAGTAGAAGAACATTTACAGACACAGGAGCAACAGAGGTAAGTGGAGATAATGTAATTGAAGATTACTTTTATGGAGAAGGAGATAGTCGTTCAGTAGCATATTCACAAATAGGAGCATTTAAAGACAGTGTAAGTAAAAATGGTGGATTCTATATTGGTAGATACGAATTAGGTACAGGAAATGTAGTAAAAGCGGGAGTAGCTCCATATACAAATATAACAAGAGATACAGCAAAAAGTCAGATAGAGGCGATGTATAGTGGAAATGGTTATGTAACAAGTGAGTTAATAAGTAGTTATGCATGGGATACAGCATTAAACTTCATATGTCAAACAAATATTGCAGGATATACATTAGCTAGAACAACAAGTAGTAGTTACGGTAATATATATACAGGAAGTAGGCAAAATACAGGAGCATATGAAGCAGATAATTATAGTAATATCCATGATTTACTAGGTAATTGTAGAGAATGGACTACAGAGTACTTTAGTCGTAGCTACGGTCCTTGCGTGTCTATGGGTGGCAATTACAGCACCGGCCTCTACTACGCAGCCGTTCGTAGCAACAGCAGTACGAGCTATTCCAACGATGACATCTCAGCCCGTGCCCAGCTTTATTTAAAGTAGTTCTGTAACCTGCAAAAAAATAGAGAAGATGAACAAAAGAGAAAATTGGTAAAAGTAGTTGCATTAAAACATGCGTGTTTATGAGATAATAAACATGTAAAAAATATAGCATAAAGACCTTGCCAAGGAAAAACAAGCGGTGTATAATATGTGTGTAATAACATTATATTATTCACCGCTTTGCTAATAAGAGTAGCTAAAAGTATAGCTAAAGGAGATAGCCATGGATATTACTAAAGCTAAAGAAATAAATGTAAATTTATATACCAGATACAAAATGCTGTCATGGGATTTGCTTTTTTACTATGCTATCATTTTCTTGTTTTTTACTCAAACCAAAGGCATAAGTGCAGCGGATGTGCTACTTGCGGAGTCTTTTTATCCTATTTTTAAAATTATCTTTCTTATTCCGGCAACTATTCTAATTGATTCATTAGGTAAGAGAAAGAGTTTAATTATAGGCAACTTTTTCTTATTCTTGTCAATTTTGACATATATAATTGGATTAAATTTTGTTTTTATAGTTGTAGGGGAGTTATTTTCTGCAGTAGGCTTCATCATAAAAGGTGTATGTGAGTCTAATATGATTTATGACTCTCTTGAAAAAGATGAAAAAAGAGGTACAAGATTTGCAAAAATAGAGGGAAAAGGTACGTCATACTATTATTACATAGATGCAGTTTCATCAGTGATTGCAGGTTTATTGTTTTCTATAAATGGCTATATTCCAATGATTTTGTGCTTGATTTGTACTGCTATTTCGCTATATCTTTCTACTAAATTTAAGGATATAGATGAAAAGCACAAGGTAGATAAATATAAAATATATAAAGAATGCAAGGATTTGTTTAATTCATTTAAGCTATTTGGAAAGTCTCCAAGACTTAAAAATTTGATATTCTTTGGTGCGTTAATTTCAGCAATAATACTATCTTTAACAATGCTTAGAAGCAGCATTATGCAAGATATTGGCATACCTTCTGAATATTTTGGAATTATTTTTGCGGTACTTGGGCTTGTTTCTGGAATTGCTGCAAAAAATGAAAATAGATTCCACAAGAAGTTTCGCAACAGAACTCTTACAAGTCTAGCAATTCCTTTGGTGTTTTCATGCATTGTTATAGGTGTTTTTTGTAGTGCAAATTTAGGATACGGAGCTAATGTGGCTGTGGTGTTAATGGCATTTTTAGTGCAATACATTGCAAGGGGACCATTTTATCCATTAATAAAACAATACATGAATAATTTTACAACCGCAAGTTTACGCAATAAAATATCATCATCGTTTAATTTACTAGAAAATATTTTAAGATTTTTGATAACATTTGCAGCATCAAATTTACTTAGAGTAACGACCACAGCCAATACATTTACTGTGCTTGGTTGCATATTGAGTATTATTGTTGTGCTTATGCTAGACAACATGAAGAAAAAGGTAGGGTTAAAGCCAGAGCAGTATTCGAGCAGAGATACAAAAATATTGTTGTAAATATTTGACGCTTATTTTTTACAAAAATAACCCAACCATATATAAACTAAAAATCAATAACAATACAAATCCTTTAAATCTAGTAATAGTATTTTTCTTCCCAATAAAATTAAACATCCAAAGTATAAATGTAGATATGCATAATAAAATTAGATTTTGATTGAATTTGCTAGAAAATTCTAAAGGTGTAATTACAGCTCCAACTCCTAAAATCAAAAATAAGTTAAGTACACATGAGCCTACTAAATTTCCTACAGCCAAATCTGTATCTTTTCTAATTACTGCTATAATAGATGTGATAAGCTCTGGCATAGCAGTACCAATAGCGACTATTGTTAATCCTATTACTCTTTCAGATATGTTAAAATGCTCGGCAATTAGGGTAGCATTATCTACTACAAAATCTCCACCAAATTTTAATAAAACAACACCAATTACAATAAATATTATGGAAAGAAACACATTGATTTTTTTAGAGTTTCCACTAATTTTATCTTCTTTATATGATTTCGCAATATCTTTTATTTCTGTAAAAATAGGGTATGTAAAATAAACTGCAAATAAAATCAAAAGCAAAATTCCATCTATTCTATCAATAAAAGCACTGCTACTACTTAAAGAGCTTAACTCCATTATTAATATAACAATGGCAGCAAATAGAGCGATAGGAATGTGGATTTTTTTAGCTTCATTATCTATTACAAGAGGACGAATGAGTGCCATTAAACCTAATATAAATAATATGTTACAAAGATTGCTACCAATAGCATTACCTATAATTAAATCTGTCGCACCAGCCTGAGCAGAAGTGATAGTTATAATTAATTCCGGAGCAGAAGTTCCTAATGCTACAATTGTTAAACCTATTAGCATTTCTGGTATGCGAAACTTAGTAGCAATATTGCTAGCACCTCTTACTAAAAGGTCAGCACCTATTACCAACAGCACAAAACCTAAAATTACCATTAGTATATTTATAAACATATAATCCTCCAAATTTCTATCTTTTAAAATTATACACTTTTTTTATTAAGTTATTCAAGTGTCAAGCTAAAATTTGTAAATTCTTGATTGTTAATAAACTTGTTTTTTTCCTCCGTCCCCAAAAACAAGTTTATAAAAAATATTTATAATTTTTCTTGATTTATTGTTATACAAATGATAAAATATTTAAGTAAAAGTGGAAATTAAGGAGGAAGTACTAAAAAATGAAGAAAAAAATAGCTACCATAGTTATGATAACTATATTTGCACTAGCTTTATTTACAACATTTGTAAGTGCTACAAATGCAAGCACAAATACAGCGGATTTACAAAATGATTCAACTGTAAATCTTGTACAAATAAAAGATAGAGAGCTAGAAACTTTGCAAGATTATCAAGAATCTTATGGAGACGCCACATATGGTTTTGTAGCGTATGTATTAAATATTATTAGAATATATAGCATACCATTTGGATTTGTAGGAATTGCAATAAGTGGTATTTATAGATATATCATAGGAATAAGAAAGCTAGATGTACGTGACAAAGGTTTTGGAGCTATGATAGGTATTATAACAGTAATGGTGATTTGTCAAATTTTGCCATTAGTATTCGCGATAGTTGTAAAAGGCTGGAGGGGTTAACAAATGAAAGTATTATTTGCCGTTAATAATGAAAGTATTTCTGAATCAATTATTAAGAAATATCAGCAAGAATACAAAGAGATTATATCAAGTAAAAATGTATATTACTTTGATGCAATTACTAGAGAATTGCAGAAGGATAAATCTTATGACAGAATTGTTATAAGTGAAGATGTAGAGCCATTTGCTAATAATAATTATGGCGTTATAGACAAATTTATATTTGAAAGATTAGACAGTATAAGTGATGAAGCTACATCTAATAATGGACAAGATATTCCAATAATACTAATCTGTGCAGATAGAAGAACAAAATCTGAAAACTTTTTTGTAAAAATATTTGGAATTGGAATTTATAGTGCATTAATTGGTCAAGATAGAACAATATCTAAAGTATGTGAATTAATTAACAAACCTCGTAGCAAGAAAGATGCAAAGATTTATTATAGAATTGATACTGATGATGTAGATTATAAGGCAGAAGGTGAAGGCGATGTTAATGAGGTTGAAATTCAAAATATTTTAAATCATTATAAAAGATTAGGAAAAAACGAAGAAGAATATGTAAAAAGCTTTGATAATATAGCTGAGCAATATACAGATGCACAATTGAAAGTAATTTGTAGGTTTTTACCTTTAAATGTAAAAGCAGTTCTAGAAGCAAATTCACCAAAATATCAAGAATTAATTACATTTGGAACAGTAACTCCAAATACTAGTCAGCTTGGAGGAAGAAAAGCTAAATATGTTCCTAATAAAGAATATCAGGATACAAAAAAAGCAAATAAAAGTGGAAGCTCAGATAATTTAGAAATCATAGAAAAGAATATAGGTAAATCAGAATTAACTAAACCTGTAGTTATTCCATCGGTTGCAGGAGTAAGAAGACAAGAAGAAACTATAGAAACAACGCAAAATAACAATTTTAACTCACAAGCAATGCAAACAGCGGTGCAGAACGAAACGCAGGCTACCACAAATACATTAGAAAAAGATGCTCTTAATCAGGATGAAATAGAAAATATTTTACAATCAGTAGAATCTAACATCTCTGAGCAAAGTGCAGAACCACCAAAAAGAAAAAGGGGTAGACCAAAGAAAAATCCAGATGGTGCAGCTACTGTACAGGTTACTACAGAAGAGCAACCTAAAAAGAGGAGAGGCAGACCAAGAAAGGTTGATGTGGCAGCTCAAAATGCTGATAATGGAAATGCCGAGCAGGTAGAAACTAGCGAAGCTGTAAATCTATTTGATATGGCAACAGACAATGAGGATAATGGAGGATTAATATTACCAGGACTAGATGATGAGCAAGTTGCAACAGAGCAACCTAAAGGAGAAAGCGAAGTAGATTTATTTAATTTAGGAAATAGTAATGAAGAAGAGCCAATTGCTTCCAGCAATACTGAGAATATTATGTATCAAAATCAATATGCTCATCAAAATAATAGTTTTTCAAAAACGTCTACTACTCAAGAGCTTGAAACATCACATGCATATAATCCAAATGAGGCTGCAGATTTTAAAAACTTACTTAGTATGTCAAATAAATTAGTTGCTTTTGTAGGCACATCTAAAAATGGTACATCATTTTTAGTAAATAGTGTGGCAGAAAATTTATCAAGAAAAGGAATAAAAACTGCTATATTAGATTTAACTCAAAATAAAAATGCATATTATATATATACTCAAAATGATGAAGAACTAAGAAAAATAGCATTTTCTTGCATGGAGAATTTGGAAAATGGAATAGATAAGGGAATAGAAGTAAATAAAAATTTAACAGTATTTACAACTTTACCAGATAGAAATGTACAATATAACGACTACAAAAATATAATTGCAACTTTAAATAAAAACTATTCTTTAGTAATAATGGATTGCGATTATGAAACAAATTATGCATATTTTGATTTTGCGCAGGAGATTTATTTGGTGCAAAGCTATGATATATTAACAATACAACCATTGACAGCATTTTTAAGAAACCTAAAAACAAACAATATATTAGATCCAAATAAATTAAGAATAGTGCTAAATAAGGTTTTAAGAGTAAGAAGTATATCAGATAAAGTTATAATTGGAGGCATGTCTTCATATAATGACCCTTCTATGTCATACATGACAGAGTTATTTGATAAAGATAATGTACAATATTGTACAATACCATTTGACCAAGAGGTATATTCAAAATATTTAGATGGATTAGTAAATTGCGAAATATCAACTAAAGGATATCCTAAAAATTTTAATGCTAGTTTAGAAAAATTAGCTAATATGATATATCCTTTACTAAATAATGATAAGCCAGCAAATAAATTTAATGCTTTTAATCAACCAACAAATGGCTTTTCAAGCAATATGAATGCAACTTTAAATAAAATGAAAAATAGATATTAAGAAACATAGAAAATAAAAGAGGTGATATCTTTTGATAATAGTAGTAATATTAATACTAGTGGTTATTATAATATTACTTATGGTGTACAACATGTCCATACACAAAAAAATCCAGAATTTTAATAATCTTAATCAAAAAATAACAAATTTAAATATTTTACAAGACTTTATGGATACGATTAGTGAATCGACATCAGTAGAAGAAAAAATAAATCAAATAAATAACATCATTATTGAAAGATATCAAATCGATTATTCTACAATTGTTGTATATGATGGAACAAAATATGTTGTAAAAGCGTCAAATGTAGATGGAAAACATTGGAATGCATTAAGTAATTTACAGTCTGAAGATTTATTTAAAGAAAGCGTACAGACATCTGTACCTAAATATGTTACAGTAGAAAATGAAAGTGAAAGATTACCATATCAAAAAATGGAATTTGCTAGAGCAAAATGTGCAATGTTTTTCCCTTTATATATTGACAATGTATATATTGGGTACTGGCTATTAGAAGGCAGCAAACCACATGAATTTGACTCAATAGATACTACAATATTAGAGGTAATTAGAAATAACATTGTTGCTATTTTAAAAACAGTTGAAAATCAAAAAATTATTGAAAGTATAGTTAGAAATGATAAATACAGTGAGCTAAAAACAGCAGAATACTTATACGGAGAAGGAAGAAAAACAATTGATAAATATACAACTTCAACAGTGTGTATGTTTAGAATAATTAATTTGGAAGAAATAAATGAAGATATAAGTAGAAAAACAGGAGATACAATTATAACTAAAGTATGTGAAGCTGTAAGAAGTAATCTTTCTAGTGAATACATCTTTGTAAGGTATATGGGACCAAAGTTTGCAATTGTATTTTCTGGAATAGATAAAAAAGCGGTAGCAAGCTTTATGGAGCAAATTAAAGAGCAGGTTGAAGCTATAGAGCTAGAGCCTGTTGATGTGGAATTTGAAGATCAAGAGGAAGTTTTAGCTAAGCCAAAGATAAATATCATAATGTCTACATATTATAAAGGAACTGCATTGGAGGGAGTGTTAAAGAAACTTGAAGAATATTTAGATAAAGCTGATAAGAATGAAAACAAAATAAATGAATTATAGGAGGTATGTAATATGTCAAACATGGATGAAACAGTAAGTTTTAAGGTAGAGAGAGATAAAAGCATTAAAGCCAGAGAAATTCTAAAAGAAGTATATAATGCTTTACAAGAAAAAGGTTACAACCCAATAAATCAAATAGTGGGATATATCTTATCAGGAGATCCTACATATATAACAAGCCATAATAATGCTAGGAATTTAATTAGACAAATAGAAAGAGATGAATTGCTAGAGAAAATGGTAAAAAATTATATAGGATTAGATGAGTAATGAGAAAATTAGGAATAGATTATGGAGATAGCAGAGTAGGACTAGCTATAACGGATGAACTTGGAATAACTGTTCAAGGCTTAGAAACTGTGCATCATAAAGGAAATGATAAAATAGTATTAAAAAGATTGGAAGAAATATGCAATCAATACGAAATTGATACTATGGTAGTGGGCCTTCCAATAAATATGGATGGAAGAAAAGCTGAGAGAGTTGAAGTTACAGAAAAGTTTATTCATAAATTAAGATGCAAATTTAACAAAATAAAAATAGAAGAAATAGACGAAAGGCTTACTACTGTTGCTGCTCATAGAACTATGAATTATCTTAATATAAATAAAAATGAAAAAAAGAATATTGTGGATACCATATCGGCTGTGTACATTTTAGAAACATATATGAATAAAATAAAGAATACAAAAGAGTAGTTGATTATATGCAATCTAAAAGTTGGTATAGTATTTAAAAAATAACAAATAATATGAAGTAGTTATTAATATTGTAGAAATACAAAAATATAAATTTTGAAAGGAGAATAAAAAATGAATGACGATGTAAACAATGTTCCAAACGAGCAAGAAGGAGAGGAACTAGATAATATAATAGTGTTAAATGATGAAAACGGAGATGAAATTGAATTTGAATTCTTAGATTTAATCGAATACGAAGGAGAAGAATATGTAGTATTATTGCCACATGATGAGGAAGAAGATGCAGATGAAGTTGTAATACTAAAATTAGAAGACACAGATTCAGAAGATGAGGAATCATATGTTAGTGTTGATGACGAAGATGTATTACAAGCTGTATTTGATATTTTTAAAGAGAAATTCAAAGATGAGTTTAATTTCATAGACGAGTAGAGAGTGAAACATGGGGACAGATTAAATCTGTCCTCATGTTTTTGGAGACGTCTTGTTTTTGGAGACGGAGGAAAAAAACAAGATTTTACTTAGTAAAATATAAATAGTATAAGAAATTTTAATCAAACTAATGCAAAATATGTAATAATATGTTACAATAGAATTAGATTTTAAAAGGAGGAAGCACAGATGAAAAACTTTTCTAGTTGGTTAATAGCAATTTTTGCTTTTATGTTTTGGGCATTCAGGTTAGTAGGAACTGCATTAAATTCAGTAGGTATTGATTTTATGTTTGTACCTTCAAATATGACTATGGAGATAGTATTATTATTCATAACATTTATTTGTATATGTTTTATGGTAAAAAGAAAATTGTTGGCTGCAGTAATTTATTTAGTGTGTCATTTTGCATACTATGGTCCAACATTTATAGAGCATTTTATGGGAATAATAAATCAGACATTACCTATGGAAATGTATATGACTACATTATTTGAAATGTTTGCATTAGTATTGGCTATTGCAGCTGTATTTGATGTTCTATTAGATAAAAACAGAAAAGCACATCCAACTGACAAGAAAACTGACTGGTTTTATACAAACAAAGATTATGATAGAAAACTAGATGAGAGAGCTGACAAGAATAATTATAGAACGCTATAATTTGAAATATATTTTAACTTAATTAGTGAAATACTGGGGACAGACTTACATCTGTCCCTGAATTTCACAAGGCGAGAAAATTATTACATATTTTAGTTTAAAATAGTAAAGGAGGTAAAGAATGGCCAAGGATTTGATGATTAGAAGTAGTAGTGCTGAATTCTTAATTTTTGAAAGACAAACTCATAATAAAGGAATACAAGTTAGATTTGAAAATGGCGATTTATGGTTGACTCAAAAAGCAATGGCAGAACTGTATAACTGTTCACCTGATAATATAGGATTACACTTAAAAAATATTTATAATGATTTAGAACTTGATAGAAATTCAACTACCGAGGATTTCTCGGTAGTTCAAAACGAAGGAACAAGAGAAGTTACTAGAAAATTAAAATATTGTATAAATCGGATTTTGATTTATTGTTAGAGAAAGTGGAAAAAGAAAAAGGAAAAGGATAAAAAATATGGATTGTGTATTTTGCAATATTGATAATAGTAAAGTTGAAAATACAATTATTGACGAAAGTGATAATTTTTTTGTATTACCTACTATAGGTTCTTTGGTTAATGGGTACTTACTTATAGTTAGTAAAAGACATATAAATTCTATGGCTGAGTTAATGGAAAATGAAAGAATAGAATATGAATTTTTAATAAAAAAATATAGAAATTTATTTAGAAATAATTATAATAAATTTCCGATTATTTTTGAACATGGTTGTCCTGTTGTAGATAGTGACATGAAAGCGAACAGTATAGTACATGCTCATACTCATATTGTTAATCACAAATTAATAGATGAAAATGCAATTATTAAAAGATTAAATTTTAATAGAATTGATAATCTAAGTTATATATCGAAAGAAAAAAATTATATAATGTATATAAATCCTGAGAATATTTGCTATCTAACAAATCAGTTTGAACCAGTAAGTCAAATGATGAGAAAAATAATAGCAAAAGACTTAGGTTATGAAACTAAATTTGATTGGAAAAAAGAAATGTTTATAGAAAATATTAATTCTACTATAAAGAAATTTAAGAAAGGAAGTGATTAATAATGGCAGATCAACAAAATTCGATAAACATAAACTGGTATCCTGGACACATGGCAAAAACCAAGAGGCAAATTCAAGAAGATTTAAAATTAATTGATGTTGTGGTTGAAATATTAGATGCTAGAATACCAATGTCTAGTAGAAACCCAGATATTGAAGAATTAATAAAAAATAAAGATAGACTTATTGTACTTAATAAATATGATTTGGCAGATGAAAAGCAAAATCAAAAATGGATACAGTATTTTAAAAATAATGGATTGCAAGCAGTATTGGTTAATTCTAATACAGGAGAGGGCATTAATCAAGCGGTTAAAAAAATAGAAGAAATATATGAAGCGACGCAAGAAAAATTTGAAAATAAAGGTAGAGTTGGAAAAGCAATTCGAGTTATGATATTAGGCATACCAAATGTCGGCAAATCATCTTTCATTAATCGTTTGACGAAAAAGAATTCTACTGTAGTAGGAAACAAGCCAGGTGTTACAAGGCAAAAACAATGGATACGAATTAATGGAAACATAGAATTGCTAGACACACCAGGTGTGTTATGGCCAAAGTTTGAAAGCGAAGAAGTTGCTTTAAATTTAGCATTTACAGGAACAATAAAAGATGATATTTTGCCAACAATAGAAATTGGTTTTAGTTTACTAAAAGTATTAGTATATAAACATTTAGAGCTATTAACAGAAAGATATAAATTAGATAAAAGAGATGTCGAAAATATTTTAAATTTAGAAGATTTAGAAGAGAATGAAAGAATACTTGAAATAATGCATTTGATTGGCAAAAAAAGAGGAGCACTAATTTCAGGTGGCAACATTGATGAAGAAAAGACAGCAAAGATAATATTAGAAGATTTTAGAAGCGGAAAAATAGGAAGAATTACATTGGAAGAAGTTTGATAATAAGAAGAGTTGCATCCAAAATTACGAAACTAAAAAGGAGAAATAGATGGAATTTATAGATAGAGAAAAGAGTATAGAAGAAATAAATACATTATCACCTCTTACATGGGCATATGTAGGAGATGCAGTTTATGAATTGTATATTAGAATGCATCTGGTGAATAATACAAAATTAAAACCACATAAGTTACATATTGAGGCTATAAAATATGTTAAAGCTAAAGCACAAGCAGGCATTCTAAAAAACATAGAAAATAGCTTAACAGAAAAAGAGCAGGAAATAGTAAAAAGAGGGAGAAATGCAGAAAATCACCATCTTCCTAAGAATGCGACTGTTCAAGATTATATGTATTCAACAGGATTTGAAGCACTAATAGGGTACTTATATCTAACAAAACAGGATGATAGACTAAAAGAAATTACGGAGATGTGTATTAAAGCGTAAACAATATAAAAAATAATAAAAGATGTATTTCTTATAATAAGAAGTACATCTTTTTAGTTGGTGACCCCTACGGGAATCGAACCCATGATTCAGCCTTGAGAGGGCTGCGTCTTAACCGCTTGACCAAGGGGCCATAAACTTAACATATATAAATATAACATAAAACTATGCCAGTAGTCAAGAGGAAAAAGAAAAAATGTGCAATAGATTAATCCTGTGTTTCGGCACACATAGAGCTTCGTACTCTATCTTTTAAATCTATTATAGCATCTTTTTTTCCAAGTAATTTATTTGGATATATAGGTTTTTGTATAACTAATGTTATTGTAGTTCTGGTTTTTATTAAGTTACTTATTTTTTTAGGTTTGTTAAATTTTATAACCATTGGCACGACTGGTACATTATTTCTTACAGCAAAATCAAATGCTCCGTTTTTAAAGTGCCTTATTTTTTCATAGTGAGGCCACAATGAGCCTTCAGGATAGAAGTGCACAGTTTTATTGTTTCGTAAAAGCTCATCTATTGAGTCCATAAATGCCTTTGTATATTTTATGTTTTTAGGAATAGGTACAGCATTCAAAAGCTTTATTATTCTACGCACAACAGGAATTTTAAAGTTGGTTTCTAATGATGTGTAGAATGTTTTTTGTGGAGCATTTGCAAGACCAACCATGGTACAGTCCAAAGGATGAACATGGTTTGACACTGTAACTTTTCCAGAAGTAATACCTTCTAAATTTTCTCTACCTTCTATTTTAAATCCATAAAAGAATTTAGTAATAAAAATCAAAATAGGATATGCTATCATATAAAGTAAATTAGAAAAGGTATTAAATAGAAAGTTATCATTTACAAAATTAAAATTTTCATCAATTTCGAACTTACATGGCTGCCAAAAATGTAATATGTGAGAATCTTCAGGAAGATTTTTTTCTTCTTCTTTATTTATATTCTTTAATTGCATCTTCAAACATCTCCTCCATTTTCTTTATACTATCTTTTAACCTATACTTTTCAGCACTTTGAGAATATTTTAATTCCATTTCTTTTCTGTAATCTTCATTTTCTATCCAAAAATCTATTTTATTTGCTAAGTCTGTACTATTTCCTGCTTCAAATAAACTTTCTTTTACTAATGCAAATTGCTTTGTTGCAGAATTTGGACTATTAGCAATAATTGGAACATTTCCACATGCAAAAGCTTCAATACAAGAAATAGCCTCAATTTCAGCGTCTGCGCTATGCACATATAAATCTGTTGATTTTAACAAATCAATTAAATCATCTGTATTATAAAATTTCATAACAGGAGGATTAATTAATTTTTCTCCTAATTTTTTGTATTTGGCTTCTTTAGGACCTTTTCCTGCTAATACAAGCTGGATTTTATCAGCATGTTTTGATTTAGAAATTGCATCAATCAATACATCTTGTCTTTTTTCATTAGAGTATCTACCAATCATTGTAATAACAAATTTATCTTTAAATTCTGGTAATTTCTCTTTACCATAGTACTTAAATTCATCATCTACTCCATTAGATATTACATGTAGTTTTGCTGTATATCCATGCTCTTTTAATTCATTAGCAATAAACTCGCTTGGACAATGTATATGCGAAAAATGATTAAAAAATGAATCTCTATAATGTGTGTATATAAAATCATTTACTTTTGTATTAGTTCCAAGACCAATAGAATATGTAATATTTTCAGGCTGTACATGAAATGCAGCAGTATGTGGAATATGTAATTTTTCACATATTTTAAGTCCTGCTTTAGATATAAAAAATGGCATATAAAAATGAACAATATCTACACTAGAAATTGCTTTTTCCAAAACTTCGGTATTAGGAATTGCAAAACTCATTCCCTGAGATTTTACTATGTGTGAAATTCCAGGTGGCAAAGGAAGCTCTTTTAAATTAAATTTATACTCATCTTTTTTATCGCCAGTACTTACTACATATACTTCATTTCCAGCAGATTGCAAACCTTTTGTAAATCTTCTTGCAGAAATAGTAGTACCATTATTAGAATTATCAAATTGGTCTATTACAATTAAAATTTTCATAGCTAATTTTTTTACTCCTTTACTACAAAATTATACATTATATAGCAAAAAAATACAAGTGTTATAAAATAGCAATTGCTATTACAGAGCAACAATGAATATTTTAAATACTTATTGATAAATCTGCTAAAATATGGTATATTTTCTAAAGAATGTATAAATAATAACAATGGGTGAAGAAATATGTGGGCTTTAGTAACAGGTGCCTCTTCTGGCATAGGAAGAGATATGGCAAGATATTTATATAATTTAGGATATAGTTTGATTCTAGTAGCAAGAAATAAAGATGGACTAGATGCTGTAAAAAGCGAGTTAGAAGAAAATTCAAATTTGGATAAAAAAGAGAAAATATCGGATAAAAATAATGATGAAATTCAAAAAATAAAGAGTAAAGAAATTTCTAAAAAACAACAAATATTAGTAATTTCAAAAGATTTAAGTAAAAAAGAAGAATGTATGAATTTATATGAAGAAACTAAGCACATCTCTTTAGATTTACTAGTAAACAATGCAGGTTTTGGAGTGTTTGGAGAATTTATAGAAACAGATATAGATAAAGAAATTAGTTTGATAAATACAAACATAACCGCAGTTCATATATTAACTAAGTTATATTTGAAAGATATGATAAAGAAAAACAGTGGGCATATATTAAATGTGGCATCTATTGCAGGAATGGAGCCAGGACCATTGATGGCAGCATATTATGCTTCAAAATCTTATGTTATAAGACTTTCTAGAGCAATAAATAAAGAGATAAAAAAGAAAAAATCAAATGTGAAAATAAGTATTCTTTGCCCAGGACCTGTGGATACAAACTTTAATAATGTGGCAAAAGTTGTATTTAAAGCGCCAAGTATGCCTAGCGAAAAAGTAGCAAAATACGGAATTGACAAAACACTTAAAGGAAAACTTATAATAATACCGGGAGTATTAAATAAAAGTGTTAGATTCTTTTCTAAAATAGTACCAGATTGTATTTTAGAGGAATGTGCTTATCACATTCAAAGAAGAAAAAAGATTTAAGAGGAGAAAATTAGTGAAAAAAAATTTTACAAAAATTGTACTATATATTGCGAGATTCTGTATGAGTATAATATATTTCTTTATTAAGTTATTTACAAGACAAAAGAACAAAATAACAATGCTCAGTAGACAGTCAGACAATATAAATATAGATTTTAGTTTGTTAAGAGAAGAATTAGAAAGTCTAGCGAAGAATGAATGTGATTTTAAAGAAAAAGAAAAAACGATAAATACAAGTTCTGGCAATAATAATTCTGACAATAATAGAAACTTAGAAATTAAAATTTTGTGCAGAAGGATTCCAAAAGGATTATGTGGAAAAATAAAATACTGTTTCTATATTATTAAATGTATGTATCATATTTCTACATCAAAGATATGCATAATAGATGGATACAATATATCAATAAGTGCTCTTAAGCATAAGAAAAACCTCGAGATTATTCAAATATGGCATGCAGCAGGAGCTATTAAAAAATTTGGATATCAAGTGCTAGATAAGAAAGAGGGAAGAAGTAGTACTGTAGCTAAAATAATGAGAATGCATGCTAACTATACATGTGTTACATGTACTAGTGAAGAAACTAGAAAAATATATTCCGAGGCATTTAATACAGATATAGAAAAAGTAAAAGTCCTAGGAATGCCACGTATAGACTATATTTTAGGGAAAAACAATGAAATAAATAAAAATATAGAAGAAATATATAAAGAATATCCAAAATTAAAAGAAAAAAAGACAATTCTATATGTGCCAACATTTAGAAAAGATAAAGAAATAGATATAAATAGAATTATAAATGCAGTAAATGCCAAAAAATACAACTTGATAATTCGATTACATCCTTTGGACAAAACAAAAATAGAAGAAGAATATATTGTAGATAAAAAATATAGTACATCTGATTTGATAAAATTGGCGGATTACGTAATAACTGATTATTCAGCAATTGCATTTGAAACTGCAACCTTAAACAAACCACTTTTTTTCTATGTGTATGATATTAAAAAGTACGCGGATAATAGAGGATTAAATATAAACTTAATGAAAGAGATGAATTCTTCTACCAAAGAAAATATTGAAGATATAATAGAGATTATAGAAAATAATACTTATGATTATAAATCATTAGAGCAATTTAAAAATAAATACGTACAAACAGCAGATACTAACAATACTGAAAGAATTGTAAAATATATTATGACTGCATTAGCATAAAAAAAGGTTGAAAAAGATTGATATTTGTTATAGAATAAGAAAAAGTTGAAGTTTTTAGGAGAAGGGCTAATGAAAAAAATAAGAGCAGTAGCAACAAGAATTGCAGAAAAGAGTGTTTTTTTTAGAAATATACTAAGAAAAACTCTAAACATATTACGAAAAATAAAATATAAATTAAATACTCTAGGAGTAAAAGTAGATGATAATATAATAATATTTTGCTCGTTTAATGGCAAATCATATTCATGTAGTCCAAAGGCAATATATAATTTTATGTTAAATAATGACGAATATGCAAACTTCAAATTTGTTTGGGCATTTGATAAAAAAGACAAATACGATTTTTTAAAAGAAAACAAAAATACATTAGTTGTAAAGATAAATTCTAAAGAATATCAAAAATATCTTGCAACAGCCAAATATTGGATTTTTAATTATAAAATACCAGATTATTTATATCCTAAAAAAAATCAAGTATTTATGCAATGTTGGCATGGCACACCACTTAAAAGATTGGGATGCGATTTAATTCATTTTGACAATGTATTAAATACAATGAAAGGAATGAAGAAAAGATATAAAATAGAAGCATTAAAATTTACCTATTTTTTATCACCATCAAAGTTCGCTTCTGAGAAGTTTATATCAGCATGGAATTTAAAGGAAATAGGTAAAGAAAATATAATAGTTGAAAAAGGTTATCCAAGAAATGACTTTTTATTCAACTATACAGAAGAAGATGTAAAAAACATAAAGAAAAAATTAGGAATTGAGCAAGATACTAGAAAAATTATTCTTTATGCTCCAACATATCGCTCGAATCAGCATGAAGCGGGAGTTGGCTATACATATAAAGAAGAAGTGGATTTTGAAAGTTTAAAAGAAAAATTTGGCGACAAATATATTATCTTGTTTAGAGCACATTATTTTATAGCAAATGCATTCGATTTTGAAAAATATAAAAATTTTGTATATGATGTGTCTAAAATAGATGATATAAACGAATTATATATTATAGCAGATTTACTAATAACAGATTATTCTAGTGTATTTTTTGATTATGCTAATTTAAAAAGACCTATGATTTTCTATATGTATGATTTGGAGCACTATAGGGACAAGTCAAATGGCTTTTATATAGACTTATCAGAATTACCAGGAGCAATAACCGAAACTCAGCAAGAGCTAGAAAATGAAATACAGAATATAGACAAAAATTTTAAGTATGACGAAAAATACAAAAGATTTAATGAAAAATACAACTATTTGGATGATGGACATGCAGCAGATAGAGTAGTAGAGGAGTGTATTAAGTTTGATAGAAAAGAGCAATAAAAAAGTAAGTATAATAATACCAGTGTACAATGTGGAAGATTATATAGAAAGATGCTTAAATTCATTGGTTTTACAAACTTTAGAAGATATTGAAATAATAGTAATAAATGATGGAAGTACAGATAATAGTCAGGAAATAATTGAAAAGTTTGCAAAAAAATATCCAGATAAAATAAAAGCATTTGAAATAGAAAATGGAGGAGCAGCACAAGCAAGAAATATCGGATTAGATAAAGCAACAGGAGAATATGTGGGCTTTGTGGATAGCGATGATTATGTGGCAAAAGACATGTTTGAGCAGCTTTATAATAAAGCAATAGAAGATAATGCAGATATAGTTAATTGTGCTTATTATAGAGAAAATGAAAACAGATGCATAGAAAAAGAAACTGAAATAAATGATAATTTTGGAAAAAGTGTTTTAGAAGAACCAGACATAATGGTAGATAGTGTACCATACATTTGGAATAAAATTTTTAAAAGAGACTTAATAGAAAAAAATAATATAAGGTTTCAGAAATTAAGAATATACGAAGATTTAGTATTTACATATGAGCTATTTATGAATGCAAATAAAATTTCAAAAGTTTTTGAGCCATTGTATTTTTATACTGTTACAAGAGAAACATCTTTAACACATAACTTTTCAGAAAAAAGATTTGATATATTTGAAGCATTTAATACCCTAATTGATTATGCTAAAAAGAAAAACTGTTTCGATACATTAAGACAGGAAATATTGTTTACTTTATTGAAACATGTTTATGTGGTTTTAGAGCAAGATGTTTCAAGGAAAACTGCAAAATTAAAAAAGAAATACATTGATGAAGTGTTTGAATTTTTAGATAAAAATTTTGATGATTGGTATGATAATATCTATTTTGAAAAATTTAAGAAGAATAAAAAGAAATATACTTCAAAGATATATTGGAAGCTAAGAATAGTATTTACAAAAAGAATTGTAAGAAAAATAAAAAGAATATCTAATGTGTCTCGCAAAATCAATTCGCTTATGAAAGTAAATAGATTTTTAGGAAGCAAATTTATTAAATATATGAAACACCCAATTGATGATAAAGCTATACTTTTAAATTCACAGCAAGGAGATAACATCAATGGAAATATGTTTTATATTTTAAAAGAATTGCAAAATGAGGAATATAGCGAATATAAAGTATATGTGGCATACAAGCAAGAAAAAGAAAATGAATTTTTGCAAAAATTAAATCATTATAAGTTTAAATATAAACTTGTTCCAATAAATACAAAAAAATATGCTAAAATACTAGCTACATCTAAATACTTATTTAATGATACAAGTTTTCCTACGTA
Organism: uncultured Clostridia bacterium; assembly: GCA_904378095.1. Taxonomy (GTDB): domain Bacteria; phylum Bacillota; class Clostridia; order TANB77; family CAG-508; genus CALXVA01. Next base: position 76,803 of record CAJFHE010000001.1, read on the forward strand.
TTTTATAAAAAGAAAAGAGCAGATATATTTAAATACATGGCATGGTACACCACTTAAAACATTAGGAAAAGCAACTGCCAACGACTTTTTTGATATTGCAAATTTGCAAAAGAATTTTGCAATTTCCAATTATTTGCTATATCCAAGTGAATATATGATGAATCGCATGCTAGAAGATTACATGCTAAATAATATTGCTGAAGGAAAAGTAATGTTATGCGGCTACCCTAGAAATGAGATTTTCTTAAATAGTGACAGGAGAGAGCAAATAAAAGATGAATTAAATATAAAAGATAAAAAGTTAATTGCATATATGCCAACATGGAGAGGAAATGTAAGAAATGTCTCTTTAGAAGAGCAATTAGAGCAAATTAAATCTTATTTATTAGAAATTGATAAATCATTAAAAGAAAATCAAGTTCTATATGTTAATTTCCACCCATATGTAGGAAATAATATTGATTTTAGTGAATATGATAAGATTTATCCATTCCCAAGTGAGTACGAAACATATGACTTTTTGAATATATGTGATATTTTAATAACTGATTATTCAAGTGTATTTTTTGATTATGCATTAACAAGAAATAAAGTGATTTTATTTACTTATGATGAGGAAGAATATTTAAGAGACAGAGGAATGTATTTAAATTTAAATGATTTACCATTCCCAAAAGTAATTGATGTACAGAATTTGATAAAAGAAATTAATTTACCTAAGCAATATAATGATGAGGAATTTTTAAAAGAGTATTGTAATTATGAATCAATAGACATGTCAAAGAAAATATGCAATCATGTTATCTTGAATGAGAAGACTGATTTGATTTTTAAAGATATTGAGAAGAATAACAAAGAAAACATGCTTATCTATGCAGGACCTTTAAGTAAAAATAAAAGAACTGATAAACTAATTTCTGCAACTAAAAATATTGAGGCAAATAAATATAATTACTATATATCATATATTACCAGAAGTGTTAGAAAAAATAAGAGACAGATAAAAGAATTAAGAGATAACAAAATAAATTATATGGGACAACTTGGTAATATGAATAATATGAGTAGAGCCCAAACTGTACTAATATCATTAGTAGGGAAAATGAAATTCTTATATAATTTTTTTGGAGCAAAGGTGGACAAAGTATATAAAACAGAGCTAAAAAGAATTTATGATGATATAAGCTTCAAAGGTGTTATATTATATGGTAAAATAGGTGTTAGAAAAATTTATGAATTTTCTAATATGCAGGGAAGAAAAATTTTATATTTAACAGAGCCAAAAGATTTTAATCAAAAAGTAAATAAAAAAATATATGAAAGATTTGATTTGATATTATCAAATGATGCTGATACTTTAGAATTAGTAAAAAAATACTGTAAAAATGCGAAAATCAAAAAAGTAGATGAGATTGAGGCTTCAAATTTTTTTGATATATATGTATAATACGAGGAGGAATTATTATGAAAAGAATTTTGACTTATGGAACTTATGATTTATTACATTATGGTCATATTAGATTATTACAAAGGGCAAAGGCTTTAGGAGACTATTTAATAGTTGCGTTATCTACAGACGAATTTAATGAGAGTAAAGGAAAAAAAGCTTACCATAACTATGAAACTAGAAAAAAAATGTTAGAGGCAATAAGATATGTTGACTTAGTAATACCAGAAGAGTGTTGGGAGCAAAAAATATCAGATGTTCAAAAATATGATGTAGATATAGTGGTTATGGGAAGTGATTGGGCAGGAAGCGATAGATTCGATTATCTAAAGGACTACTGTGAAGTGGTATATCTAGATAGAACAGAAGGAATTTCAACTACAAAAATAAAGCAGGATTTAGGATTACAGGAGCCAGTTAATGGAGTAAACCAAATCCCAGAAACAAAACAAGAGCGAGATAAAAAGTAGGGAGAATATATGGAGAAGAAAAATCTAAAAAACATATTGCTAGTTGCTTTAGTTATACTAGTTTGTTTAGTATGCTTATATCTTATTGCATATCATCAATTAATGGTTAATGGAAAAGAATATAAAAAATCTATTAGTGAAGAAAATTTTGATGATATAAATAGCTCGTATGAGCAAATTAATGAATGGAATGTTGTAGAAAAAACATTTACAGCGAAATATAGTGATTTAAATAAAATATTGCTCTCTTTTTTCGTTGACAAGGATGCAGAAGAAACTGACGAAAGCATTAATATAAAGTTAGAAGAATTAAGTAATAATACTGTTGTAAAAGAAGAAGCGGTTTCATTTAATACAATAAAAGAGAACAATGAGTATTACTTTAATTTTGACAAGCAAAAAGATTCAAAAGATAAGCAATATAAGCTAACAATTGATTTTAATAATTTGAGTAATGTGGTTGGTATTGACTATAGTGAAAAAGATTTACAAAAAAATGCGTAGTGGAACTTTAGCAATAAATGAATACTATTTTGCTAGCTCAAGAGTGCTAAAATTCAATCTTATTGCTTTGGGGTTAAGTGTGCTAATTATGGGATTATCACTATTTATTTATACAAGAAAAAATATGACTCCAGAAAAGCTATTTTTATATACAGTGCCAATTATATGCTTATTATTCCTAGTTATAATGCCTATGTACAGAGGACATGATGAAAATAGACATATGCTAAGAATATATGAAATTTCAGAAGGACATTTATTAACCGAAGTCCATGATGATGTGGTTGGAACACCTTTGCCAAAAGTAGTTATTGATGGAACAGGGAAATATTGGCGCGAAGAGATGACTTATAACGATATATTGGATTTAAAAGATGTAGAAATAGATTATGACGATGCAAAAATCACTAGTATGGATACAGTTGCAATATACTCACCTGTTCAGTATATTCCACAAGCAATAGGAATGGTATTTTCAAGATTAATTTCAGACAATCTACTATTAATGCTGTATATGGCAAGATTATTTAACTTGATTGTTTGTGTTGTATTGTTGTATTTTACAATAAAACTAATACCATTTGGAAAGTTACTAGTATATCTAATTTCACTATTGCCTTTATCAATTGAGGCATTTTCAACAATGTCGCCAGATGGAATTACTATTTCGCTTTCAATGTTACTTATTGCATATATATTAAACATTATTTTTAAACCAGAAAGAGTTGTACAAAAGAAAGATATTGCTATTATTTCCGTCATTTCGGTTATAATTGCATTATGCAAAATAGTGTATGTACCATTAGTGGCAGCTATATTGCTAATACCAACGAGTAAGTTTAAAAGCAAAAAGTCAAAAGTGTTAACTTCCGTATTTGTCATTGGAATTTCACTTGCTGTCAATCTGATTTGGTTTAAAATTTCAACAAATTACTTGGCAATAGTTAGTGAAGGCTCATCAACAGATAAAATAATTAATGTGTTAACATCTCCAATTGACTATTTTAGAATGTTATTGTACACAATTAATTACAATGGTAGTACATATATGGAAAGACTATTTGGCTCTGTTCTAGCAATGGGAGAATTTGTAAAGCTATATTTCATAGTACCATTTGTATTTTCAATGTTCTTCTTATTTGAGGGAGCAACAAATAAAGAGCTAAATAATAAATTTAGTAAATTCCAAAACATAGTAATTTTTCTTATAGCTTTAGTAGTAGTTGGATTGGTATTTACTAGTTTATATGTTCAATTTACAGATGAAAGCTCTATGACAATTAGCGGTGTACAAGGAAGATACTTTATTCCTATTTTACTACTAGTAGGATTGTTGTTAGGAAATTTAAAAATTTATAACAATTATGATGAGAAAAATAAAATGAAATTATATGGAATTACAGCATTAGTATTGCAACTATATATAATGTTAGCTATTATAATAGTTCACATATAGACCGAATTTTAATGGTAAAGGTTATAATAAAATAATTCTTGCACAACCCAGATTTGTGCCTTATGGAAGGATTTGATAAAAAGAATGAAAGTCTTAATTATTATACCAGCATACAATGAGCAAAACTCTTTACTAGAAACGGTTAAAGGGCTAAAAGAAACAATAAAAAAAGACAAAGATAGTACAAATATAGATTATGTAATAATTAATGATTGCTCTAATGATAAAACATTAGATATTTGTAGAGAAAATAATTTGAATATTATTAATTTACCAGTAAATCTGGGAATAGGAGGAGCTGTTCAAACAGGATATAAATATGCTCTTGAAAATGATTATGATATAGCAATTCAAATGGATGCCGATGGACAACACAAGCCAGAATATATTTATGACTTAATAAAAGCAATAGCTGATGGGAATGACATGGTAATAGCTTCTCGATTTATAGAAAAGAATGGATTTCAATCTACATTTTTACGAAGATTGGGGATTAACTTATACTCAAAGTTGATAAAATTGTTTTCTGGTGTTACAATAAAAGACACAACATCTGGATATAGAGCAGTTAATAAAAGAATTATAAAATATTTTGCAAAAAGTTATCCTGTAGATTATCCAGAGCCAGAAACTAATGCAATTCTGGCAAAAGCAAAATGTAAAATCTCAGAAATACCAGTAATTATGGAAGAAAGAAAAAATGGCAAATCTTCCATTACAGCACTAAAATCAATATATTATGCAGGTAAAGTTGCACTCGCAATTATAATATCTAGCATAATAAAAGGAGATATAGATGGATAGAACGTTACAAATATTATTAATTATAGCTACCATATTATTTACTATATTTATAATAGTCAAAACAAGTAGAAAGAAATTAAATTATAAGTTAACACTATTGTGGTTATGCTTTGGATTGTTTATAATAATACTGGCAATTTTTCCACAAATAATAATGGAAATATCTAAGATACTGCATATAGAAACACCTGTTAATGCACTATTCCTAATTTTTATATTTTTACTTATTGTAGTAGTGTTTTATCTATCAGCAGAAGTATCTAAGATGCAAAATAAAATAACGACTTTAGTGCAAGAAAATTCTTTGATAAAAAAGAAAATTGAAGATGAGCTCGAAAAAATAGAAAAGAAAGGAATGTAGAAAATTGCAAATTATCAGCATAATTATTTATTTAATATTAACAGTAGGGGGATTAATACTAGTAAAGTTAGGCTCTGATACTATAAGTATAAGCTTAGCAAATGGGACTTTTAATTTCGCGATGGGAATTAAAGCAATCATAGGTTTTATTTGCTATATTGCAAGTTTCCTTATATACACTTTTTACATAGTTAGAAAATTTGATTTGAGCTATATTTACCCAATTATAACAGGCATTACACAGGTATTAGTAATTTTAGCTAGTGTATTTATACTAAAAGAACATATCAGTATTCCAGCTATAATAGGGATAGTTCTGATAATAATAGGAATTTTTTGTTTAAATATTAAATAGAAAAAATAAATATTTTGATATAAAGCGAATGTATAAAATATAAAGATAAAAAAGAAGGAGAGAATTGTTTTAGTGAGTTATCTAATAGAAATAATAAAAGACCATATACAATATAAACAGCAAATATTTAAGCTCGCAAAAGCAGATTTAATAAAAACATATAGAGGCGCAGCTCTTGGCTGGGCATGGGCTATTATTAAACCGGCTGTTACCATATTTGTGTATTGGTTTACTTTTGAAATAGGATTAAGAGCAGGAAAAGATGTAAATGGATTTCCATTTTTCCTTTGGCTAATATCAGGTGTAATACCATGGTTTTATATGAGTGATATGATTACAGGTGGAACAGAATGCATAAGGAAATATAGCTATTTGGTTACAAAAATGAAATTTCCAATATCTACAATCCCAACATTTTTTAGCATATCAAAATTTATGGTGCATCTAGTTTTACTAGTAATAATGATAATAATATTTATGCTAATGGGATATCCACCAGATATATATTTATTACAATTGCCAATTTATATGTTACTTAACTTTTTGTTTTTTACAGCATTTTCATTATTCGCATCATTACTTGCATGTATGAGCAAAGACTTTTCAAACCTAGTAAAATCATTAGTAACAGCAGTATTTTGGCTATCAGGAATAATTTGGAACATAAACACAATAAAAGATATTCCATGGCTAAATATAATATTGAAATTAAACCCAGTAACATACTTAGTAGAAGGATATAGAAATTGCTTTATACATAAAACATGGATATGGGAGAGTCCAAAAACACTAATAGGATTTTTAGTTATAACAGCATTGCTTATTATTGCAGCAGTATGGGTTTATAGAAGATTAAGAAAAGAAATCCCAGACGTGTTAAATTAAAATGAATGTGGCAGGCTTTAAGCTGTCACTAAATTATGCAAAGAGCCAGTGAAACATAGGTAGCAGATTTTAATCTGTCACCTTGTTTCACGAAAAAGAAAGAGGATAGAAAATGAGTGAAATAGTAATTAAATTTGACCATGTTACAAAAATGTACAAACTCTTCAAAAATGACAAAAAAAGATTGCTACACACCTTTTTTAGAAAAATAAAATATACAGAAAAGAAGGCGGTAAACGATGTGTCATTTGAAATAAAAATGGGAGAAGCGGTAGCTCTATTTGGAAAAAATGGAGCTGGGAAATCTACAATCTTGAAAATGATTACAGGCGTAACCTTCCCAACAAGTGGAAAAATCACTGTAAATGGTAGAGTTAGTGCATTGCTAGAGCTTACATCAGGTTTCGACCCAGAATTTACAGGAAGAGAAAATATATATTTTAAAGGACAATTATTGGGCTTGAAAGACGCAGAAATAAAGGGACTAGAGCAAGAAATAATTGATTTCGCAGAGATAGAAGAATATATAGACCAGCCTGTAAGGACATATTCAAGTGGCATGAAAGCAAGACTTGGCTTTTCTATAAATGTAAACATACGACCAGAAATATTAATTGTAGACGAGGCGTTAAGCGTTGGAGATGAAGAATTTAAAAATAAATGTATAAAGAAGGTAAATGAAGTAGTAAATAAGGATGATGTTACTTTGCTTTTTGTTACACATTCTACAGCAATGGCAAAGGAGTTTTGCAGCAGGGGAATAGTTATGCAAAAGGGTGTTAAGACTTTTGACGGCAATATAGATGAGGCAATTGAAAAATATAAGAAGACGGTGAAAAAGTAGGTGCGCAATTGAGAATGCACCTATTTTTTCATGTTTTGTACATCTATAGTAAATTAATATATTTTTTATTTTTTGTTTCCGGCCCCCAACTACGTACAACCTGTAAAAGCTCCACTAGCGTGTCACTTACAGGTTGTAAACTTGTAGGTACCCACCTTAAGCACTCCAACCAAAAAGAAAAAATATATTAATTTACTGTATAAAAAATAAACAAATGCACAAAAGAGGTGTGTCCTCAATTGCGCATTAAAAATTACAATTCTAACTTGTGGTAAATCTTCTTGCCTTTGCGTAAAATTGCGTAGCCGTCTTTGAAGTCCTTCGCTGATAAAGTATAATTTACGTCTGTTACTTTTTCGTCATTTAGTGTAATTCCACCTTGGTTAATTAGTGTTCTTGCTTGACCTTTTGATGGAGCAAGTCCTGCTGTAATGATTGCGTCTAAAATTGAAATATTTGCAGTTACTTTAGATGTAGGCATGTTTTCTAATGAGCCTTGTCCTTCAAATAATGCTTTTGCAGCTTCTTCAGCTTTTTTAGCTTCTTCTTCGCCATGTATTAATTTTGTTATTTCAAATGCAGCAACTTTTTTAGCTTCATTTATTTGCTCATCTTTTAAGCTAGATAATCTATTTACTTCGTCCATTGGTAAAAATGTAAGTAGAGATAGCACTGTTTTTACATCTGCATCATCAATATTTCTCCAATATTGATAGAATTCATATGGAGATGTTTTATTTGCGTCAAGCCATAGTGCTCCTTTTTCTGTTTTACCCATTTTCTTTCCTTCTTTTGTAGTAAGAAGTTTAAATGTTAAACCATAAGAATCTGAATGACCGATTCTTCTTATTAAGTCAACTCCACCTAAAATGTTTGACCATTGGTCATTTCCGCCCATTTGAAGTTTACAACCATATGTATTGTATAAATGCAAAAAGTCATATGATTGCATTAGCATATAGCCTAATTCAAAGAAAGTTAATCCACGCTCCATTCTTTGTTTATAGCATTCTGCTGCAAGCATTTTATTTACAGAGAATAAGGAGCCAATATCTCTCATAAATTCTACAAAGTTTAAATTTAAAAGCCAGTCGGCATTATTTACTATAATTGCTCCATTGTCACCTTCAAAACTAATAAATTTAGAAAGTTGCTTTTTAAAACATTCTACATTATGATTTATTTCTTCTCTTGACATCATTCTTCTCATATCGGTTTTTCCTGAAGGGTCTCCAATAGTTGCAGTACCAGCACCGATTAATATGATTGGTTTGTGACCTGCTTTTTGCATTTGTGCTGCTACCATCATTGATACAAAGTGACCAACGTGTAAACTATCAGCAGTTGGGTCAAAACCTATATAAAAAGGAATGGAGCTATTATCTAGCACATCTTTTATTTCTTCATGTGTTACTTGCTCAATATAACCTCTTTCCATTAATTCTTCAAATATTTTTGACATATAATCAATCCCTTCTTCTTTTTTTCGCTATTATTTTACCACATATTAAGCAGCTTTTTCAATGATTTCGATAAAATAGCGTAAAAATATAAATTATATATTACAAAAATATTACATAAAATAAGAGTAATTAGCTTACAAAACTAATTACTTACTCTTGATTTGTGGTTTGCAATATAGTAAAATAGTGGAAGAAAAATACAAGGAGAGCATAGATGGACAAAAAGAAATTTATTAGAAATTTTAGTATAATTGCACATATAGACCATGGTAAGTCTACTTTGGCAGACAGGTTAATTGAGATGACCGGTGTGCTTTCTAGTAGAGAAATGGAAAACCAGGTTTTGGACAACATGGAAATAGAAAGAGAAAGAGGTATTACCATAAAGTCTCAAGCTGTAAAAATGATTTACAAAGCTAAAGATGGAAACGAATATGAGCTTAATTTAATAGATACCCCAGGACATGTGGATTTCAATTATGAAGTTTCTAGAAGCTTGGCAGCATGTGATGGGGCCGTCTTAGTAGTTGATAGTACACAAGGAGTGGAAGCACAAACACTTGCAAATGTGTATTTGGCTATTGACAACAACCTAGAGATTTTGCCAGTTATAAATAAAGTAGATTTGCCAAATGCAAGACCTGATGAGGTTAAAAAAGAAATAGAAGATATAATTGGTATTCCAGCAGAAGATGCACCATGCATTTCTGCAAAAACTGGGCTTAATGTAGACCAGGTATTAGAAAGAATTGTTACAGATTTGCCAGCACCAACAGGTAATGAAAATGCGCCTTTAAAATGCCTAATCTTTGACTCTATATATAATGATTACAAAGGTGCAATTGCATATGTACGAGTAAAAGATGGAGCTGTAAAAGTTGGTGACGTGATAATGCTTATGTCAAATAATAAATCTTTTACAGTAACAGAAGTTGGATACTTTGAGCCAGGTGCATATTCGCCATGTGAAAAATTGCAAGCAGGAGAGGTAGGATATATTGCTGCAAGCATAAAGAGTTTATCCGATATTCGAGTGGGTGACACTGTAACATTAAAGGACATGCCAGCACCAGAGCCATTACCAGGATATAAAAAAGTAAACCCTATGGTGTATTGTGGAATTTACCCTGTAGATGGAAGTGATTATGAAAATTTAAAGGTAGCACTAGAAAAACTAAAACTAAATGATGCAGCATTAGAATATGAGCCAGAATCATCAGGGGCATTGGGCTTTGGCTTTAGATGCGGATTTTTAGGACTATTGCATCTAGAGATAATTGAAGAAAGGCTAGATAGGGAATTTGACTTAAGTTTAATTACAACAGCACCATCAGTTATTTACAAAGTGCATAAAACAGATGGAGAAGTGCTAGAGCTATATAACCCAGCTGACTTGCCACCAACAAGCGAAATATCATATATGGAAGAGCCAATGGTAACAGCAGAAATATTAACACCAAAAGAATTTGTGGGAAATATAATGGAGATTTGCCAAAACAGGCGTGGAATTTATGTGGATATGAAATATCTAGATGAAAATAGGGTTACGTTAATTTATGAAATGCCATTAAATGAAATTATATACGATTTCTTTGACCAATTAAAATCTAGAACAAAAGGCTATGCTTCTTTTGATTATGAATTTAAAGAATATAGAAGGTCAGAATTAGTAAAGCTAGACATTCATGTAAATGGTGAGCCAGTAGATGCGTTATCTTTTATAGTTCATAAAGACAATAGTTATGAGCGTGGCAGAAAAATGGTAGAAAAGCTAAAAACAGTAATTCCAAGGCAGCTATTTATAATACCAATCCAAGCTGTAATTGGTGGAAAAGTAATAGCAAGAGAAACTATTTCTGCTTTAAGAAAAGACGTTTTAGCAAAATGTTATGGTGGAGACATTACAAGAAAGAAGAAACTACTAGAAAAGCAAAAACGTGGCAAGAAAAAGATGAGACAGATTGGAAATGTGGAGATACCACAGGAGGCGTTCCTTAGTGTACTTAAACTCGACGAAGAATAAAATCTTGTTTTTGGGGACGGAGGAAAAAAACAAGATTTTGTTATGCAAAAGAGTGACGTCTTGTGTTGTTAAATTAAGATGCTTTACATAGAGAAGCACAGAAAAGAGGAAAGTGTTTATGAAAATTTATGTAGGACATTCAAATGATTGGAATTATGAAAATGAATTATACAATCCTATTTTAAAATCAGAATTAAATAAAAAGCATGATATTATTTTACCTCATCTTAATAATAGAAGTTTTGATACGAAGAAGGTTATCGAAGAGGCAGATTTGTTTATAGCAGAAGTATCGAGACCATCTCTAGGATTAGGAATCGAAATAGGAAGAGCAGAACAAATAGGTAAGAAAATCCTATGTATATACAAAAAAAGTGAAAAGGTTTCTAGTAGCCTAAAATATGTGGATGCTAGTTTGATAGAGTATAAAGATGAAAAAGACATGATAGATAAAATAAAAAAAGAAATAGAAAAAATAAGTAAATAGCCAAAAAGGGAGAAAAGTTAAAAACTAATTACAACAGAAAGGGACATGGTTAGTAATGGATAAAAATAAATTGAAAATCAATAGACAGGAAAAAGAATTCAATGACCAAGTAGAAGGCAGAAATGCCGTGCTTGAGTTACTGGAGTCAGATAGGGACATAAATAAGATTTACATAGCGGATGGGGAAAAGCATGGCTCAATTCATAAAATTATTGCTGTTGCAAAAGAGAAAAAAGTAATTATAAATGAAGTAAGCAGAGCAAAAATAAATCAAATGGCGCAAACCGAAAATAACCAAGGGGTTATTGCGATTGTTCCACCATTTAATTATTGCGAAGTGGAAGATATACTAGAAGAGGCAAAAAATAAAAATGAAAATCCATTTATTATAATTTTGGATGGGATAGAAGATCCACATAATTTGGGCTCTATCATAAGAACTGCAGAAACAGCAGGAGCACATGGAATAATAATTCCAAAGAGAAGGGCTGTAGGGGTAAATAGCACAGTAGCCAAAGTGTCTGCTGGAGCAGTTGAGCACATGAAGATTGCTAGAGTAAATAATATAACAGAAACAATAAATTATTTGAAAAAGTATGATGTGTGGATTTGTGGAACAGATATGAACACGGACAAGTTCTACTATGATGAAAATTACACTGGAGGAATTGGCATTGTAATAGGAAGCGAAGGATTTGGAATGAGTAGATTAGTAAAAGAAAATTGCGACTTTTTAGTTAAAATTCCAATGAAAGGGAAGATTACATCACTTAATGCGTCTGTTTCGGCAGGAATTATAATGTATGAAGTCGTAAAGCAAAGAGGCTGTTTTGAAAAATAATTGTGTTTCATGTTAGAGGAGTTGATGTGAGTGAGAAATAAGAAGAAAATTTTATTGATTGTAATTCCAATCATAGTTGTGCTTATTATAGTAGCAGTTATAGCAGTACTATATTTTACAACAGATTTATTTAAATCTAACAAAGAATTGTTTTGGAAGTATTTTGCCCAGAATGAAGACATAACCAATATTCTCAAAAACGATAAGTTTGAATTGCAATCACAATTTAAACAAAATAATACATATACAGCTAATGGAAATTTATCATTTACAATTGAGCAAGGAGAAAATAGTTTTAAGGAATTAAATATAGCTACATCAGCTAGACATGATGCAAATACAAATAGAACTTATGCTGATGCAACTTTAAAAAATGGTGATATAGATTTATTTCAAGTTTCTTATATAAATTGCGATGACATCTATGCAATTAAATGCGATGAGGTTTTTGCAAATTATGTAGGAGTCAAAAATTCTGGATTAAAAGAATTAGTTGCAAAGTACGAGGTAAATAATATTGAAAGCATACCAGATAGTATTGATATAAATCAATATATCACTTCTCTTGAAATTACAGATGCACAGAAACAGCACATTTTAGATACATATTTTCCAATTATAACTAATAACATATTGGATAATCAATATGCAAAAACAAATGAAAACATACAGATAAGCGGAAATTCATATGCTGCAAATGTATATAAAGTGCAACTAACAGGAGAAAATGTAAAGCAAATTATAATTTCTTGTTTAAATACTTTAAAAACAGACACTGAAACATTAGTATTAATTAGTAATAAATTATCTACTTTAGGTTTTGGAATAGAATATACAGATATAGTAAACCTTACATCAAAGATAGATGAATTAATTTCACAAATTCAACAAACAACGATGGAAGATAATATGAATATATTTATATATGAAAGTAATGAAACTACTATTAGAACAATTGTAGAAATAGAAAATAACATGACAATCACATATGACAGAGGAGACAGTAATTCAAGCATTACATTAGATGTAACTAGGACAAATAATAATAACATGCCACAGAATGTAGATGCAAACGAAATAATTAGTTTAGACAATCAAGCAAATGAAGGCACTAGTACTACATCAAGAATAGTTATAAGCAAAACGACTAGTGACAACCTAACTACAAACAATGTACAAATAGTTCCTGATTTGAATACTGCTGATTCAAACATAAGTGTAGATATAAATTTAGGCAGTGTACAAAATAATAGCATAAATAATTATTTTACGGTAATATTTAATAGTAGTAGCGATGGTAGTATAGAATCGACTACAATTAATTACAATAACAGCATAACAAAAACAGAGCAAGTTGAAGAAATTGCAGAGTTAAATAATTCTAATACAGCAATAGCCAATAATTACTCAGCAGAGGAGTTTAGTACATTTATAACTAGTTGGACGAGTTTGTTTTCACAAAAACTTACAGAGAAATTGTCTGTTTTAGGATTTGAGAGCAATATGTAATGTTAGTTTAAATATAGAACTGGTAAAAATTACAAGCAAAAAAGTTTGAAAAAAGTATTGACTTAACTTCGCTAAGGTGGTATTATAAATAATAGCTTCTGGCGAAGCTAATTTTTATTACTCTAAAAGCAAAAAAAGTAATAAAAATATGTGATATTTTAGCATATAAAATTCTAAGAAAAAAACTTAAAAAATTTTTAAAAAAAGTATTGACATTTTATTAAATGGTATGCTAAAATATTGCTTGTCGTCAAGAGACGATTGAGATTACATAAAAAGCACATTGAAAAGTAAACAATAAACTTTGAGAAACCAAT
>CAJFHE010000002.1 GCA_904378095.1 uncultured Clostridia bacterium
CATATAGAAATATGCTGGTGCTACAGTTTGTCCTGCTTTTTCCATTGCTTCTTTTGCAAGCATTCTACCTGTTGCTCTAGCATCTTTTTGTTTTGCTGACCCTGCAACTCCTACAGTTGTATCTGGGTCTCCAATTGCCATAATTCCAACAAATCCATTTTCTGATGAAATGTATCCATCTGGAACTATAATTCCGCCACTTGAAGTACATCCAATAATTGGTGCTGTACCAAGTTCAGCTTTTGCTCCTTCTAGCACTTTTTTAACATCATTGTCTGATGATGTGTATAAAAATGCCACCTTTGTTTGAACTAAATCTACTACAGCCTTCTTAGCTGAGGCTCTTCCTGCTTCGAAATTATCTGTTTCTGTGCTCCAACCTATGTTTGCTTTTAACATAAAAATTCCTCCTTTGTCTTAATAAATTTATATAAATTCATTATACCCCAATTATATACTTAATATTATTTTTTGACAACATTTTTTACAAAAAATTCACAATTTATTTTGTAATATTTTATTCCCCCACACCAATCTTATATTCTATTGCTTCCATGTGCGGAAACATCTCTTTTACTCTTTTAAAAGTTATCATACTATGGCGTGGCTGCGGGTTTTTAGAATCGTCTGTTAATAACTTTTGTGTATAACAATTTTCTGCAGTCTTAAAAAGCAAATATCTATTACGCACATAGGTAAAATATATTTGGTATCCATCGTCTAGATTTTGTTTGAATTCTTTGAATGTGTATTGCCCGTCCATTTTTCCTCCTATTTTATCATTTCTTCAAATTCTTGCTCTGTAATTATTGGTATTCCTAAGTCTTGTGCTTTCGTTAATTTACTTCCTGCCGCTTCTCCTGCCAAAACATATGCTGTTTTTCTGGATACTGTGCCAGAAGTTTTACCACCAAATTTTTCTATTATTTCTGATGCTTCATCTCTTGAATAATTTTCTAATGTTCCTGTTAAAACAAATGTCTTTCCAGCGAATCTATCATCTACATCTTCTGATACTTCTGCTTCCATATTTACGCCATAATTTTTTAGTTTGTTTATAACGTCTATTGTTTGCTCTTCTCTAAAAAATTCGTAAACGCTTTTTGCTATAATTTTTCCTACTTCTTCTCTCACGCATAGGCTCTCATATGATGCTTCCATAAGGTTGTCCATTGTGCCATATGCTCTTGCTAATATTTTTGCTGTTTTTACTCCAACATATCTTATTCCCAATGCATTTATTAATCTATATAAGTCTCTATGTTTACTTGCTTCTATTGCATCTAGAAGGTTTTGTGCAAATTTCTTGCCATTCTTTTTAAGTGAAGCTATATCGTCTAATGTCAATTTATAAATATCTGTAATATTGCTAATTAATCCTCTGTTTATCAATTCTTCTATAATTGCCTCTCCAAGGCCATTTATATCCATAGCTTCTCTTGAAGCAAAATGGATTATGCCTCTGTATAGTTTAGCAGGACATTCAATTCCATTACAATACCATGCTGCTTCTCCTTCTTCTCTTACTGCTTGCGCTCCACAAACAGGACATACCTTTGGCATTTTAAATATTTTTTCTTTTCCTGTCCTCTTTTTCTTTCTTACCTCAACTACTTCTGGTATTACATCTCCAGCTTTTTGTATTACAACTGTATCTCCTATTCGGATATCTTTTTCATGGATGAAATCTTCATTATGAAGTGTTGTCTTAGAAATTCTAGAGCCTGCAACAACCACTGGCTCTAAGATTGCCATAGGAGTGATAGCTCCTGTCCTACCAACTTGGCAAACTATATCTTTTAGTATTGTTTCTTTTTGCTCTGGTGGATATTTATATGCAACTGCCCACTTTGGAGTTTTATATGTTGTTCCTACTATCTCCCTTAGCTCCAAGTCATCTACTTTTACAACAGCCCCATCAATTCCAAAAGATATTTTTTCTCTATCTTGTCCTATTTTTTCGATTGCTGCAATTGCCTCATCTATGTTGTTACAAAGTATTCTAACAGGATTTACATTAAATCCAAGTTTTTCAAGGTAATTCAAGCTATCATAATGTGATGTAAAATGGATGGAATCACATTTTTGCACATTAAATATATAAATGTTTAATGGTCTTTTAGCTGTAATTTTACTATCTAACTGTCTTAATGAGCCAGCTGCTGCATTTCTAGCATTTGCAAATTGCTCTTCCTCATCCATTAACCTATCTGAATTCAACTTTTCAAACTCTTCTTTTCCTATAAATACTTCTCCACGAACAACTATATCAATTGGCTCTTTTAACTTTTTAGGAATACTCTTTATAGTTTTCAAATTTTCTGTAACATCTTCTCCTACCAAACCATTTCCTCTAGTTGCGCCTTTTACAAAAATACCATTTTTGTATTCAAGTGCTGACGATAGCCCATCTATCTTAGTCTCTACTACATATCTAAGCTCTTTGTGGTTATCCTCTGCTGCCTTTCTCATTCTTTCGTCAAATTCTCTTACCTCTTCAAAAGAAAATACATCTTGAAGGCTTTGCAAAGGAATTTCATGTGTTACCTTTTCAAAGCCTTTTTTTATACTTGCGCCAACTTTTTGTGTTGGTGAATCTTCTCTTATTAACTCAGGATATTCTGCCTCTATCCCTTTTAGCTCCCTCATTAGCATATCGTATTCATAATCACTAACGACCTGTTTATCATCAAAATACATTTGCGTATAATATTTAAGTAAAGGAACTAGCTCCTCTACTCTTTTCTTCGCTTGCTCTAATTCCATTGTTTTTCTCTCTCCCTTTTTTCTTGTTTTTTTCCTCCGTCCCCAAAAACAAGTTTCTCACTCATTTTTATAACTCTCCTTTAAACAACTCCTTTGAGCCCTTTAAATAATCTATTCCAGAGAAAATTGTAGCAATTACAGAGATACTTAAAAGTACTGTTGTGACTAAGTTTAGACCAAATGCGAATCCTGTTAAGTTTCCACTAAAGATTGCTCCAAAACTATTCACGTCAACAAAAGCAACTACTAAGCCAAGTATTTGCGTACATGTCTTTATTTTTCCCCAAACACTTGCTGCTATTACCTTACCTTGCTTTTCTACTGCAATTAATCTATAACCTGAAACAACGAATTCACGTATTACTACTATCGCTGGTATCCAAGCAGGAAGTCTTCCTACTTCTACTAATATAAGCATTGCCACAATAACTAATATTTTGTCTGCTATTGGGTCTAGGAATTTTCCAAAAGTAGTTATTTGGTTTCTTGAGCGTGCAATATATCCATCCAATTTATCTGTTAATGATGCTAATATAAAAATAATATCTATTATTAAATATGTAAGTGGCACTCCCCACAATTCTCCCTGTATGTTTAAATATGGTATTATCAAAATAATAGGTACTAATATAATTCTAAATATTGTTAATTTATTGGCTAAATTCATGACTTTTTGTCTCCTTGAATTTTATATTATTAATATATGCTTTGCTTATACATTATATATAAGATTGAAAAAAAAATAAATAGAAAAATGGAAAAAAATCAATTTTCTTTTTTTTATTTTTTCTCTTGAATTTCTTTTTCTTTTGATATATTATATTATAGAATATTTTATTTTACGGAGGAAGAAATGCCAAGGAAATCAAAAGAAGAATTAAAAACAGACAAAAAATTAGTAGAAAGCACTGAAATATTAACTAAAACAAAAACAGCTAAAACGACTAAAAAAGCAAGTAATTCTACCAAAAACAAATTAAATGCTGATACTGCAAAAAAGTCAGCAAACAGCTCTAAAACTAGCAAATCAAAAACTAGTAAATCAGCAAGCACAAAATCCACAAAGAAAACTAGTGCAACTAAAACTGCTGCAAAAACTACCACTAGAGCCAAAAGTAAAGCTAGCGAAAAAACAAACTCTGTTATTCCTAGTGTAGAATACTATGACTTGCCATATAGATATAATGAAACTGTAGTAAAAATTTTAGCTCAAACTCCTACTATGCTTTTCATTTATTGGGATATTTCAGATGCAGATAGAAATTCATATGTAGAAAAATACGGAGAAAATTTCTTTAATGAAACTAAACCTGTTCTAATTGTTAGAAATAAAACTATGAATTATACTTTTGAAGTCGATATTAATGATTTTGCAAACAGTTGGTATTTGCATGTAAATGATGCTGACTGTGATTACTCCGTCGAGCTTGGCAGAAGACCTATAAATCACAATACAAATATAGGTAATTATGTTTATGTAACAACTTCAAATGATATGGAAATGCCAAATAATCATATTTTGTTTGACAGGCTTGGTAAATCTGTCTTCTTTAAAAACGTAAAAAATAATTTTGTTGAAGAAAAAGAAACTGGCTCTATATCATTTATTAAAAATATGGGCAAAGTATATGATATATATGAATTTTATAAAGAAATATATAAAGATGAGATTAACGAAGAAACTAATTCAGCATTAAAATTAAATTTATCATCTTCAAGTAGCTCTACATTTATGTAATATTTTAATTATATAGCATTTATCTAGTAATAAATATACTAAGAAAGGTTTTGATTAAACATGACAAAAGAAAAAGGATATGTAAGTTTTGTGCTTCATGCACATTTGCCTTTCATACATCATCCAGAAAGTGAAGATTATCTAGAAGAGCAATGGCTTTATGAGGCCATCTCTGAAACATATATACCACTTCTTTTAAACTTTCAAAAGCTAGAGGAGGAAAAAGTTGACTTTAGAATTACCATGTCACTTACTCCCCCTCTTCTTAATATGCTTGATAACAAACTTTTGCAAAAAAGATATATTAAATATTTAAAAAAGCACATTGAATTATGCGAAAAAGAAGTAGTTAGAACAAAATACGATAGTAGATTAAATGAGCTATCCAAATATTATTTAGAAAGATATACCAATGATTTGCATGTATTTAAAGATGTATATAATTGCAATCTTATTCAAGGCTTCAAGCATTTTCAGGATATTGGTAAATTAGAAATTATAACATGTGGTGCAACCCATGGATATTTTCCTATTCTTTACATTACTGAGCAAACTGTAAAAGCTCAAATAGCTGTTGGTGTACAAACTTATGAAAAATATTTTGGTAGAAAACCTCGTGGCATATGGCTTCCTGAATGTGGTTATGTACCAGAAGCAGATAAATATTTAAAAGAATTTGGCATAGATTACATTATTACTGAATCTCATGGTATTTTGTACGCAGACCCTACTCCAGTTTATGGAACTTTTGCTCCTATTGTCTCTCCAGAAGGAGTTATCGCTTTCGGAAGAGATATTGAATCTTCTAGGCAGGTGTGGAGCTCTATAAATGGATATCCTGGTGATTTTAATTATAGGGAATTTTATAGAGATATTGGATATGATACTGATTATGATTATATTAAGCCATATATTGCTTCAAATGGTGTAAGAGTTCATACTGGAATTAAATATTATCGAATTACTGGAAAAAATTGTGAAAAAGATATATACAATCTACAATGGGCTAAGGATTCCGCAGAAAAGCAAGCCGGACATTTCTTTGATAGTAGAGAGGCTCAAATAGAAAAAGTTTCTTCTGTTATGGGAAATCCACCTATTATTCTATGTCCTTATGATGCTGAGCTTTATGGGCACTGGTGGTACGAAGGTCCTTATTGGCTTTATATTTTATTTAAGAAAATCTATTATGATGACTGTAATTTTAAATTAATCACACCTAGTGAATATATTGATAAATATCCTTTAATGCAAGTTGCTACTCCTTGTAGGTCAAGTTGGGGTGCAAATGGATATAGCGAAGTATGGCTTAACCAGACAAATGACTATGTACATAGACATCTTCACAAAGCAGGTAATAGAATGGTAGAGCTAGCACATTTATACCCAAATGAGAAAAAGACTTCTTTACGTAGAAAAGCATTAAACCAATGTGCTAGAGAGCTTTTACTTGCACAGAGCAGTGACTGGCTATTTATTATAACAAATGGAACTATGGTTGACTATGCAAAGAAACGAATTAAAGACCATATTGGTAGATTTACTAAATTATATTATCAAATAACTGATGATAAAATTGATGAAGAGTTTTTGAAAAGAATAAATAAGCAAGACTGCATCTTTCCAGAGATTGATTATATGATTTATTATTAAAAAGTAAAGAAATAGACACTCCTAAGCCTCCAAAACTTGGACGCAAAAAAGGAGTGTTTAAAAAAATTTTAAGAGCCCGATGTTCGAGCTCTAATTAATTTATTTTGTGACAAAGTATTGAATAAGTAACATTGCTATAATAGCTATTATAACTATTCCTACAAGAATATATATTAAAGTAAATGTGTTTTTTTTGTTTTTGATTTCTTCTTCTGTTTTTTCCTGCTCTTTTTTGTTTTCTAATTTTTCATTTTTTAATTCTTCCATAGTTCTTTCCTCCTTTTTTCTTATTGTTTTTGTATATACATTTTAAATTTTAATAACGAATTTATAATTCTTTGAAATAGTTTTTCTAAATCCATTTTACTAAATCTAAGTTTTCAGGGTCTAGTATCATTTCATGCTTTGGCATTACTCTAAATGTATATCCATACTCTCCACCATTTACTAGCTTTATTTTTGCTGTATAAGTAAATACTTTATTGGCATAATCTGCATCTTCTAGTTTCATTGGTATTACCTGAACGTCATCAACTATACCACTTTCTTCTATTCTTCCATAATATACTTGTGCCTGTATATTTTCTTGCAAAATATTAGGTAAAGTTACTTTACATTTTACCTCTATATAATTTCCCGCATCTACTGTAACATTGTCTAAGTTGTTCTCCTGAGTTATTTTAATGTCATCCCAATTTTTATATAGCTCTTCTTTCCATCCATTAAATTCTGTTACTTTATCCAATTGACTATAATAATTATCATATAGATTGCATAATGGAAGATATAATTTTTCTACATAATCGACAAGCATTCTCGATGTACTAAATCTGCCCCCTGTAGAAGTAATTGAGTTCTTCATAATTTTTACCCATTTTTCTGGGATATTTTTTTCATTTCTATCATAATATGTAGGTATTATTTTATTTTCTAAAGTGTTGTAAATATCGTCACTATCTGCTTTATCTTGTATGTCATAATTTTCATATTCAGCATTTAAACCAATATACCATCCATTTTTAGAATTATATCCTTCTGCCCACCAGCCATCTAATACGCTAAAGTTTGGCACTCCACATACAGATGCTTTTTGTCCACTAGTTCCTGATGCTTCCATTGGTCTTCTTGGTGTATTAAGCCACACATCAACACCACTTATTAAATATCTTGACATTCCTATGTTATAATTTTCTAGCAAGAATATCTTTCCTTTAAATTGTGGTTTCATAGATATTTCATGTATGTATTTTATTAAATCTTGTCCTTCTTTGTCTGCTGGATGTGCTTTTCCTGCAAATATTATTTGTATTGGTCTATTTTCATTGCTAAATATTTGTGTTATTCTCTCTAAATCTTTAAAAATTAATGTTGCTCTTTTATACGTTGCAAATCTTCTTGCAAACCCTATAGTTAGTACATTTTCACTCAATTTTGATGTTATTTTATTTATTTCTTGATAGCTATATCCACATCTGTGCAATCTTTTTGTTGTATTTTCCTTAACCATAGCTATCATTTTTCTTTTTCTGTCCATATGTGCATTCCACATTTTTTCATCTGGAATGTTATTTATTTTTTCCCATACATCATCATTAAATATGTTATCCTGCCAATATGGTGTTAAATATTCATTATATAAACTTTTTATGTTTTGTGGAAGCCATGAGCAAGTATGAATTCCGTTTGTTATATATGTAATTGGTGCTTCATTTTCAGCTATATTAGGCCAAATGTCTCCGAACAATTCTCTTGAAACTGCTCCATGAAGTTTACTTACACCGTTTTTCTTTCCTGCAACTTTTAGAGCTAAAACTCCCATGTCAAATCCACTATTTGTATTGGCATTAGGCTTCATTCCCATTTTAAAGAAGTCCTGTTTGCTAATTCCAATTTTATCCCAATAATCTTTAAAGTATTTGTCCATAAGCTCTAAAGGAAATATATCATTTCCTGCAGGCACTGGTGTGTGCGTAGTAAATACTGTTTTAGAGCTTACTATGTCTTTTGCTATGTTAAATGAAACTTTCTTTTCATTTATAGTGTTTTCGATTAATTTTAATATTAAAAATGATGAATGTCCTTCATTCATATGATATACTGTTGGCTTTACTCCTACTCTTCTTAAAAGCTCAACTCCTGCCATTCCAAGGACAATTTCTTGTTGGATACGTGTTTCTTGATTTCCACCATATAGAGTTCTTGTAATCTCTTTATATTCATCTATATTGGCATCAATATCTGAATCCATTAAATATAAAGTTACACGTCCCACTTTAATTTCCCATACTTTAATATATAATTTCTTTTTAGGCATATCAACAGAAATGATTAAATCTTTTCCATCAACATCTTTTACTGGCGTTATAGGCAAATTTTCCAAGTCTAAATCTTTATATTCTGTCTCTTGAAAACCTTGTCCGTTAATTGTTTGCCAAAAGTATCCGTTCTTATATAAAAGTCCTACTGCAATAAGTGGAACACCTAAATCACTTGCTGATTTTAAGTGGTCTCCTGACAAAATCCCAAGACCTCCAGAATATATTGGTAATATCTCATCTAATCCATATTCAGCTGAAAAATATGCTATTAAATCTCCCTCATTTTCTGGATGTTTTTTATTAAACCAAGTATTTTTGCTTTTCATATAATCATCAAAGTCTTTAACAAATTTATCATATTGCTTTAAAAATTCTTGATTTTTACATACCTCTTCTAATTTTTCTTGAGAAACATTTTTTAAAAATTTTACAGGATTTTTTCCTACTCTTTCCCATAAATCTATATCAATTACTTTAAATAATTTCAAAAAGTCAGTATTCCATGACCACCATAAATTATTTGCTATAACTGACAATTTTTCAATCCTACTTGGTAATTGTGGGTTTACTTTTATCCTATTAAATGTGTACATTTATTTATTTCCTCCTTAGGTTTATTTCATTTATTTTTCTTTTGTCTAGTTAAGTTAGAGACATTTCTCCTATTTTTCTGTTTATATTTTATAAATAATCTTAAAATATGTCAATAAGTTTTAAAAAAGTTTTAAAATACATTTTTAATGTTAAGTACTGTCTTATCCTGTATATGCTCTAAGATAAATATGCACTTATCTAATTCTGGTACTATTTCATCATATTTTTTTATTTCTGCAAAGCCCTTCATTGCAAAAATTTGTGTTTCTACTTTTTCTAACTCATCATGCTCTATATAAAACGCAAGTTTCTCTTGAAGTAGATTCCACTTATTTTCTATATTATTAATTTCTGTAGTAATATTTTCTTCCTCTATATCTTCTTCTAAGCTAGCCTCTTTCAAAATATCTAATCGCTCATTCATTTGAGAAACACACTCTTTTGTATAACTCTGAGTTACAATGTTTAAAATTATAATTACAGCAATTATAAATATGCAAATTACTAATTCTTTTTTCATTTTTTCCCTTCTTTGCGCATTTTCTCTTGGCAGAAAATTTGCCCCTTTCCATCCAAAGTCACAATCAATGCCTGCTCCGGTTTAATTCCAAATTTAGTAACTTGTTTTTCCAGCCATTGATAATCTTTCTTCAATATTTTTAGATTTTCATACATAACTTTTCCATCTAACACTAAATCGTAAGCCAAACCTTCATATTCAGATTTTAATTCCAAATCTTCCACTGTAACATTTTTCTTTTCTGGTTTTTGTATTACTGTGACTTGTCCACTTGTTTCTAAAATTGCATATTCTACATCTCCTATATTTACTACATTACTTCCTCTTAACCTTTCCTCTAATTCATTTACTGTAAATCTTTCTTTTCTTAACATTTTTTCATCTATTCTGCCTCTATAAATTAAAATAGAAGGCTTGCCACAAAGAATTTCTCTTCCTTTAATACTTTTTATATTTATCATTGATATAACAAGATGCATCACCAAAAGTGCTAAAATAGGTATAATTCCATTTGTAAGAGGAATTCCAGCATCAGCCATCGGTGTTGATGCCAAATCTGCAATCATTATTGAAATTGCAAGCTCAAAGGGCTGAAGTTGACCAATCTCTCTTTTTCCCATTAACCTCATTACTATTAGCACAATTATGTATAAAAAAATTGACCTAATAAAAGTAATTAACATATTAACTCCTAATTATAAAATTTAACTTTAATTTTATTTTTTACAAAAAAAATTTATTTATTCATAATCTTTTGTATAAAAAATTTTTTTCCGTAAATAATATTAGTAATATCAAAGATTATTTTCGCTTTTTTTATGATTTTTTTATGATTTTTTGGAGTTTTTATGAAGTTCTTTGAAAATATAGATTTTTTTATTTTTTCTTTTGCTTTGTAGAAAATAATCTTTGATATTGATTATATTTTATAAACTATCAATTTTATGTTTACAAAAAATCTATTTAAATAGATATAAGGAGGTTTATATGGAAAATAATCAAACACAAGCTAGAAGTAATACTTCTACAGTATGGCAAATTGTTGGTAGACTTGTAACAGCTGCAATAGTTCTTGCAATAACAGCATTCTTTACCCCAGGTTTTTCCATTAATAACATATGGGCTTTAGCTGCTGCAGCAATCGTTCTTACTGTTATAGATTATTTAATTACTAAATTCACTGGCTTACATGCAAGTGCCTTTGGTAAAGGATTTGTAGGATTTGTTTTAGCTGCCGTAGTATTATATGTAACTCAATATTTTGTTGCAGGCTATACCATTTCTTGGATTGCAGCAATTGTTGGTGCTTTAGTTTATGGTGTTGTTGATTACTTCTTACCAGGAGAGCAATCATAACATGCTTATCAAAAAAAGACGGGTATTCCCGTCTTTTTTATTTATTCCTCTTCCTCGTCGAACTGGCTGTTATATAAATCAGCATAGAATCCACCTTTTGCAAGAAGTTCATCATGTGTTCCTTGCTCTACTATGTCTCCCTGATTCATAACTAAAATCAAATCAGAATTTTTTATTGTAGACAATCTATGTGCTATAACAAAGCTTGTTCTTCCTTTCATAAGGTTATCCATCGCTGCTTGTATTTGTATTTCTGTTCTTGTATCGATTGAGCTTGTTGCTTCATCTAATATTAGTATTTTAGGGTTTGCTAAAATTACCCTTGCAATTGTAAGTAATTGTTTTTGTCCAGCAGAAATGTTAGAAGATTCTTCATTAATTACTGAATTATATCCCTTTGGTAAAGTTTTTATATAATGATGAACATGTGCAGCTTTTGCAGCTTGGATTACTTCATCATCTGTTGCATCTTCTTTACCATATTTGATATTATCCTTTACAGTACCTCCAAATAGCCATGTATCTTGAAGTACCATGCCAAACATTTTACGAAGTTCTCCTCTTTCAAAATCTTTTATGTTATGACCATCTACTAAAATGGCTCCGTCTGTGACATCATAGAACCTCATTAAAAGTTTTACCATGGTTGATTTTCCTGCACCTGTAGGTCCAACAATTGCAATTTTTTGACCCTCTTTTACTTTTGTGCTAAAATCTTTTATGATTATTTTATCTGGATTATATCCAAATTTAACATGTTTGAATTCTACATTTCCTTTTAATGTACTTGTGTCTATATTTCCTTTAGCCGTAATTACTTCTTCTGGTTCTTCTAAGAATTCAAATACTCTTTCTGCTGCTGCAACCATTGATTGTAACATAGAGGAAATTTGTGCAATTTGGTTAATTGGCCCGAGTAAATTGTTTATTATATTGTATAAAACTTTGTATATTACCAACTGTAATAGTTCCATTTATTGCTAAATATCCACCAGCTACTGCAACCCCTACATATCCAATATTAGATATAAAGTTCATAACAGGATGCATTAATCCAGATAAGAATTGTGCTCTCCAAGCAGAATGGTATAATTCATCATTTGCTTTGTCAAAAGTATTTGTTACTTTGTTTTCTGCATTAAATGCTTTTACAACTGTAAGTCCACCATAAATTTCTTCAACTTGACCATTTACATGTCCTAGGTACTCTTGTTGCTTATTGAAGTATTTTTGTGATTTCCCTACAATAAATTTTACCAATAAACCAGCTACTGGAAGTATTACTAGAGATATTAATGTCATTTGCCAGCTTATTGAAAACATCATTATAAGTATTCCTATAATTGTACATACTGCTGTAATAATATGAGTAATACTTTGGTTTAAGTTCATACTTAAAGTATCAATATCGTTTGTAATTATTGATAAAACTTCACCGTTTGTTTTCTTGTCAAAATAATTCATAGGTAATCTATTTATTTTTGCAGCAATATCATTACGTATTTTATATGTAATTTTTTGTGCTACACCTGTCATCATAAATCCTTGAATGAAGGAAAATAATGCACTTAATAGATATAATCCTAAAAGCATAATTGCAATTTGTGCAATTTTACCAAAATCTATTCCGCTTCCACCAGATATTTTACTCATTAAACCATTAAAAATTTCTGTGGTTGCATTTCCCAAAATTTTTGGTCCTACTATAGTAAATATAGTACTTCCAATCGCAAAGATGATAACAACTATCAATGCTATTTTATATTTAGATAGATATGACTCAATTAATTTTTTAGTAGTTTTCTTAAAATCTTTTGGTTTTTCTGTTGTAGTTTGACCACGCATTGGTCCACCCATTGGTCCTGGCATCTATTTTCCTCCTTTCCTATTTTCGTTTAATTCTTCTTCAGATAACTGTGATAACGCTATTTGTCTATATGTTTCGTTATTCTTTAACAATTCTTCATGTGTACCCTCTCCTACTATTTTTCCTTCTTCTAGTACAATAATTTTGTCTGCATTTAAAATAGTACTAATTCTTTGGGCAACAATAATAACTGTTTTATTTTCTGTTTTCTCTGCTAATGCTTCTCTTAAGTTGCTATCTGTTTTAAAGTCTAGTGCAGAAAAACTATCGTCAAATATAAATATCTCTGGGTCTTTTGCAATTGCTCTTGCTATAGATAAACGTTGTTTTTGTCCACCTGATACGTTACTTCCTCCTTGTGCTATTGGGTCTTGGTATTTTTCAGGTTTTGTATTAATAAATTCCTCTGCTTGGGCAATTTGAGCTGCTTTTACCATTTGCTCATCTGACATATTGTCATCTGCATATTTTATATTCGATTCAATTGTTCCAGAGAAAAGAATTCCTTTTTGTGGCACAAATCCTATAATGTCTCTTAAATCTTTTTGAGATACATCTTTAACGTTTACACCATCTACTAAAAGTTCACCTTCTGTTACGTCATAAAATCTTGGTATTAAGTTTACAACTGTTGATTTACCACTACCTGTACTTCCTATCAAAGCTGTAGTCTTTCCAGGCTCTGCTGTAAAGTTAATATCTTCTAATATTTCCGTATCTGCATCTGGATATCTAAATGAAACATTTTTAAATTCTACTAATCCTTTCTTTTCTGGATTAAATGGTTTTGTTTCTTCTTTATCTTTTATACTTGGCTCTGTATCTATAACTTCGTTAATACGTCTTGCAGATACAGATGCTCTTGGAAGCATAATTGATATCATAGATATCATTAAGAATGCCATTACAATTTGCATTGTGTATTGAATAAATGCCATCATATCCCCAACTTGCATTGTTCCGCTATCTACATTATGTGCTCCTACCCATACAATTAAAACTGTAATAGAGCTCATGATGAACATTAAAAGTGGCATCATCATCGACATTGCTCTATTTACGAAAATATTTGCTTTCATTAATAATGTATTTGAATTATCAAATCTTTTCTCTTCTTTCTTTTCTTTGTTAAATGCTCTAATTACAGGAAGACCTGTTAAGATTTCTCTTGATACTTGATTTAACTTATCAATCAAATCTTGTAATTTTTTAAATTTAGGCATTGCTACTGCAAATAGTGTTGCAACTACAACTAATATTGCAAATATTGCTACACCAATAATCCAAGCCATTGAATTATCACTCGTTGTAAGAACTTTTACAAATCCTCCAATACCTATAATTGGTGCATACACAACAACTCTAAATAATAATGTAATTAATTGTTGAATTTGTTGTACGTCGTTTGTACTACGTGTAATAAGGGATGCAGTTGAAAATTCTCGAAGTTCTGCTGTTGAGAAGCTTAAAACTTTTTTGAAAACTTTGTCTCTTAAAGTTTTACCAAGTTTTGCTGCAACCCTTGATGATAATAGCATAATGGTTACTGCACATAGCATACTAATTAATGCTATACCAAGCATTTGTAGACCTGACATTAATATGTAGTCATTTTGTAGTTTATCTGTGTCCACTCCCAAATCAATATATACTTGCTTTACGCTACTAATTGCAGCTTGCTCTTTGATAGAATCTGACATTTGAGATACATAACTAGTAAATTGCTCTAAAACCACATCTCTTTGCGCTTCTGGCATTTGCTTTAATAATTCCATTACACTCATAGATTCTAAATTAGTTTGCATTTCAGCTACAGCATTTCCCGAAACATTTGCCTGCATGCCTTGCATTAATTGCTCTTTAATTTTATTTGATGTTTCTTCATTGGTTACTGCGCTATACTCTACAAGTGGCTCAGCGATTAAATTTACTAGGCTGTCTAATTGTTCCTCTTCTAAATCTTTTAACACATAAATTTTATTTTCTTCTGTGTTAAACTCCTCACTAAGATATTTGTTTTTTACTTTTTCTTGGTAATTTGTTGGCTCATCTCCCACTAATTCATAGTTTTCTAAAATTTGCTCATCATCATCTGTAAAGAATAAAATATTCTCCATGTCTTCTTCAGCAATTACTTCTGGTGCTACTTCTTCTATTCCGCCATACTGTATTCCCACATTAACAATTTTTGATGTATAGTCTGGAAGTGCTAAATCTGTTGCTGCTTGAACACATAATAGAATAATGATAACTAAAACAGATACCCATGAATTCTTTAAGTTCTTTAATACCTTTAACATATTTCCTCCTTCTATTTTATTTTTTTAATTGCAATAAAAAATATTACTACAAAAAAAGATAATTGCAGTAATATATTATATTATAAATTATAGTTAGTGTCAATTAGTTTGCACCCGAACTTTTGTGAATTTTTTGTGAATTTTATCTGAGTTATTTAATCAACATATTTTTTATTCGAAAAAACCTCATCCATATATTCATCTGGATACATGTTGTCTAAAAATCTATCGACTCCATCTTCAGCAGGTATATTTTCTAATCTTTCTTTTTGCCTTATTGCAGCCATTGAAGATATTGTAATATTAAATACCATAAACACAGCAACTGTTGACGCCATTATTTTTACTTTATGACTTTTTACAAATTCTTCAATTTTAGGTATTATCGGCTCAATGTAAGAAATATATAACAACCCTGCAAATCCCCAATAAGTACAATGAATTAAAGTAGTCCTTCCATTTATATTAAATAGCCACTGCGAATAATCCCACGAAATTGTACCAAACACTTTCTCTTGAATGTAAGAGCATAGATATTCTGTAATTCCTCCCAATATCATAGACGATATAAATACTATTCCCTTGTTTCTATTTTTCATTATACTAAAAAATATATAATACACCAAAATGCCTATTCCATACACTGGTGTAAACGGTCCATAAATAAGCCCTTGCCTTGATACAAAATGTCCGTTTTGTACAAGTGCTACTATCATTTCAACAATATAACCAATAATGCTTCCTATCATGAAAATTATAAAAATTTTTACTATTTCATTAAAAATACTTTTTTTAGACATTTTACCTCGCCCCTTAACTTTCTCTTATTATTTCCTAAAATTCTACATATTATTATTTTTTATTAAATTTAATATATCAGCAAAATATTAAATTTGTTTTTAGTTCTTATTAAAGTTTTCTTAATTTAAAGTAGAGCGAGGTGCCTGGTTTAAACTATTTCATTAACATTTGTCTAATCATCCAGACCTTTTTTTCAAAGTCTAACAAGTACTCATCCATTAAAGCAGATGTTGCATATTTCTTTTCATTGTCAGCATCTTCTTTTATTTTTGTCACATTTTCTGATAATATGCAATAATCCTTTAAAATTTTTTCAAATATATCTCTTGAAAACTTTTTCTCATTTTGAGCTTCTTTTATTTGTGTAATTTCTAGATAATCATGCATAGAGCCAAGAGGCTCACCATCTATTATTAATATGTGCTCTGCTACTTCATCTATCTGCTTATTTACATCATTATATAGCTCTTCCAATTTTACATGTACATTAAAAAAATCTTCTCCTTTAATGTTCCAATGGTAATTTTGTAGCTTCCTATAAAAAACATTTAAATTAGCTAAAAATAAATTTAGGTCTTCTGTAATCATATAAATCACTCTTTCCTTTTTATTATATTTACATTATGAGCAAAATTTATTTTTTTATTCACTTTTTTTATCCTCTATAGCACAATTAATTTGTCCTTTTATATATTTAATTACTTCATCAATGCTTTCTCTTGGTGTCGATGCTCCTGCAGTAATCCCCACTTTATCACATGTTTTTAATTCAGCTAGATTTTCATTTGTTAATTCCTGGTATGATTCAATTAAAATGCTTTTACAATTTTTCAAAGCTATATCATATAATTTCTTAGTATTGGAGCTGTTTTTCCCTCCAATAATAATCATATAATTTACATCTTTAGAAATGTTTTCAGTCTCTTCCTGTCTAAGTTTAGTAGCATTGCAAATAGTATTTTTAATTTGCAAAGTTATTTCTGATTTACCATGCTCGTAATTTACTTTATTATTATAATCATTTACCTGGTTTTGTATGTCCTCACAAATTTTGTAAAACTTCTCTAGACTAAACGTTGTCTGCGCTACCACTAAAATTTTATCTTTTCCTTTATTTGAAATCTCAGCAAATGCACTATCTATATCTTCTTCATTTTCAATGATAGAGCAATTGCCTTTGCAAAATCCGTGTGTTCCAATTGCTTCTGGATGTGATTTCTGTCCAATCAAAAAAATATAAAATCCTTTTTCAATACTATCTTCCACTAGCTTATGAATTGCGACCACATTTGGGCAGGTTAAATCCAGTATCTCAATATTATTGTTTTTCATAAATTCATAAGTTGACTTTGGCTCCCCATGAGCTCTTATAATTACAGTTGCCTCTTTTTCAAATTGTTGCCTTTCATCTTTTAAAGTTATCTCTTTTTTTATAATTTCAGATACATCATCTATAAAAATTAGTCCTGCTTCTTCTAACTTCTTTACTACCTGCCCATTATGTACAAGCTCTCCTAGGCAATAAATCTTTTTATTTCTATTATTTTTTACATATTCTTCAGCTTTAGTTACTGCATTATTTACTCCATAGCAAAAGCCTGCCATTTTTCCAAGTATTATCTCCATCAATTTTCTCCTCTCTTTCTTCTCTCGAAGGTGCAAATAGTTATGAATAAATCACAAAAATTTTATCATAGGTTGTAAATTATAGCAACTCTAAAAAATTTATGTTATAATTAAGTAAAATTGCAGTTTAATCCACAATGAAAAATTTAAAAGAAAGGATGTATATTTATTATACAAGAAATAAAATAAATGCAAAAAATAATTGTAGATAAAAAATTCGATAACAAAAAAGTAAGCGATGCTCTTTATTTTCATTTTAATGCTCTTACTAAAAATACTTTATATAAGGCTTTTAGAAAAAAAGACGTACGCATAAATGATATCAAAATCAACGAAGATAAGCTTGTTCATGCGGGCGACGTTATAAGCGTGTATATTGTTGATGATTTATTATACAAAAATATAAAAATAGAAAAAGTGTATGAGGACGAAAATATTTTGATTATAAATAAACCTGTAAATATAGAAGTCGTAGGAAAAGACTCGTTAACCGCAATGCTAGAAAAAGAATACTCTTTTATCTCGCCTTGCCACAGACTAGATAGAAATACCACAGGATTAGTATTATTTGCAAAAAATCAAGAATCTTTGGACATTTTACTTGAGAAATTTAAATATCAAGAAATTGAAAAACATTATTTAGCTAAAGTATATAATGCTAAAAAACATAATAATTTCGGCATAAACCAAAAAAGTCAAAATAGCGTTGTAGGGAAAAATATATCTTTAACTCTTACAGCCTACTTGTTTAAAGATAATAAAAAATCCATGGTTTATATTTCAGATATTCCAAAAAAAGGTTATGTAAAAATTGAAACCTCTATTACACTATTAGAAAAAAACGATAAAGAAAACTATAGCATATTGGATGTAGAACTTCACACAGGTAAAACCCACCAAATCAGAGCACATCTAGCCCATATTGGTCTCCCAATAATCGGTGATGGAAAATATGGAATAAACGAAATCAACAAAAAATTCGGTTGTAAAACTCAACAGCTCTGCAGCTCCAAACTAAAATTCAATTTTAAAACAGATGCGGGAATTTTGAATTATCTAAATGGAAAAGAAATTATATTAAATTAACCTGTAAAGGAATGGAGCCATTCCTTTGCTCCAAAAATGCGGAGACAGGTTTAAATCTGTCTCCGCATTTTTGGAGTGTTTATTTTTTACTTGATTAATTCTTGGAATTCTTCTGCTGAGATTACTTCTTTTTCTAGCAATGCATTTGCTACTCTGTCTAGTTTTTCTCTATTTTCTATTATTAATTTTTGTGCAGTTGCGTATGCATTATCAAGCAATATCTTAACTTCTGCACCTATTGCATCACCAAATTTTTCTCCAAGCATTTGTAATTCATATGGGTCTTGCTCTGTGTTTATTGAAATTGGTCCCAATGTTTCACTCATTCCGTATTTTGTTATCATATTTTTTGCAATATCAGTTGCAACTTCTATATCATTACTTGCTCCTGTTGATATGTCATTTAATACTACTTTTTCTGCTGCTCTTCCACCAAGTAGTGCTACTAGTTTTTCTTGCATTTCTGTCTTAGAGATATAGTACTTATCTTCATCAGATTTATACATTGTATATCCACCGGCAACACCTCTTGGAATTATAGATACCTCTTTTACACCTTTTTGTGTTTCTAGTCTACTGCTTACTATAGCATGTCCTGCTTCATGATATGCTGTAAGTTTTTTATCTTTGTCTGAGATTACTCTACTTTGTTTTTCTAGTCCTACTGTTACTTTCTTTACAGCATCTTCTATATCTTTATTTGTTATTGCTTCATGCTCATTTATTGTTGCTATGATTGCAGCTTCGTTTAATATATTTGCTAAATCTGCACCTGTAAATCCTGCTGTATCTTCTGCAATACTCTTTAAGTCAACATCTTCTGCAAATGTCTTTTCTTTTGCATGAATTTTAAGTATTGCTTCTCTTCCTCTCATATCAGGAAGTCCTATTGTTATTCTTCTATCAAATCTTCCAGGTCTTAAAAGTGCTTTATCTAGCATTTCTGGTCTATTTGTAGCAGCTAAAACTATTATTGTTTCATCTGTGTCAAACCCATCCATTTCAACTAATAATTGATTTAAAGTTTGATTATTTTCTGATTCTGCTCCTCCACTACTGTTTCTTCTAGAGCCTATTGCATCAATTTCATCTATGAATATAATACAAGGTGATACTTTTTTAGCCTTTTCGAATAATTTTCTTACTCTGGATGCACCAAGTCCTGCAAACATTTCTATAAATTCAGAGCCACTCATTGATATAAATGGAACTTTAGCTTCTCCTGCAATTGCTTTTGCAATTAATGTTTTTCCAGTACCAGGTTGTCCACAAAGTAGCACACCTCTTGGAATTTTTGCTCCCATCTTGTTAAACCTTTCAGGGTTTTTTAAGAAATCTACAATTTCTATCATTTCGTGTTTTTCTTCATCCAATCCTGCAACATCATCAAATGTAGTTTTTGATTTTATGGTTTCACTATCATAAACTTTGCCCTTGTCTCCAATTCCTTGCATTTTAAAGAATAATATTATAAGTACTACTAAAAGTAATGTTGGTAGCAAAGAAAATAATGTTGTGGATATTGATACAAATACATTTGTTGGATTTTGTATAAGCTCAAATTCATTACCATCCTCATACTTTTGTTGAACTAGCTCTATAAATGCTTGCGTACTTGGAATTATACAATTTTTTTCTTCTTCCACATCTTTTAATTTTACTTTTACTGTTGTACTTCCTACTGTCATTTCAATTTTTTCTACATTTTCTTGATTTATCGCATCTATTAACTCTGTATATGAAAGTTCTTTTTCATCTGTCTCTTCATTATTTGTGGTTATAAAGTATATTCCAATTGCTAATGCAATCATTAATATAACAAGAACTGCAAGTAAAATATACTGTTTTTTATTATTTTGCTTATTATTGTTTTGCTTCTCTTCCATTTATTTCTTCCTTTCACTTTTAGATTTAACCTCTAAGCATTTCCGCCTTCTGGTGTTTCTCCTATTTCTCCTTCTCCCTTGTTTTTCTTTTTTTCTTCTCGCTCCTTCTTCTGTTTTTCCTTTTCCTTTTTTTTAGCTCTTTCTCTTTCTCTTCTTTCTTGTTCTTCCTTTTCTTTCTGCTCTTCTTCTTTTCTTTTTAGCTCTTGTCTAACTCTTTCTTGCTCCTCAATTATTTTATTAAGCTCATACTGTTTTTTTATAACATCAGATTTTATCATTAGTATTGAAGTTATAATATATATTGAAGCTATTGCTGTGTACATAATTTGGAAATATTCTATTGTAAAACCTGTAAATCTATTAATTACAATGTAAATTATATTTAATAAAACTGGTAATGTCAAAGAATATGTAGCTATATTATATATAGCACTATATTTAAGTCTTAATCCAGCCAATCTGGTTACTATATATGCTAAAATTACAAGTAAAAATATGTCTATTAATATGCTTGAAAAATATATTATAAACATATAAATTAGCATAACAATAAAGAACGCTACTAAAAATGTGTACATAGTTTGTCCAGATAAAATATTTATAATTTCCTGTTTATCTATTTTATTGATATTATACTCTTCTGAAATATCTTTATATGAATATTCCATCAATTTAGTAGATAATTCCGTTTTTATTATTATTCTATCTTTCAAAAATAATATTCCATTATTTTGTTTACTAATTTTGTCAATAGTTTCCTGAATTTTTGCTTCTTCTGTCGTTTGTGTATTAATTATTATCTTGCTATTTATTATGTTATTAACATCAATTTCTGTAACTTCTTCGCCATTGGTTGGTATTACAGTCATTTGGTAATCTTCATATTTTATTTCTGATATATTATTGTTAATATAATTTTTCGCTTGATTTATTAACTCATAAAACTGAGAAACATATATACAAGATATAACAATACTAAATATTAGCATCAGTAAAACAATATAAATTATTGTTTTACTGATTTTTTCTGCTGCTAAATCTTGATAACCATCAAAATCAAATATGCTAATTTTAATTTTCTTGAAAAACGAAAGTTTATTTTTTTCCACCTTTGTGCTCCCTTCGCTATTTATATATGCAGACACATATATCAAATTTTTTCTACTGTCATTCCGTCTTTTGTATCTTTTACAATATAGCCTTTTACTTTAATCTCGTCTCTTAATTTATCTGAAAGAGCCCAATCTTTTTCTAGTCTGGCTTGTTTTCTTTGCTCTAACAATTTCAATATTTCTTCTGGTACATCTACATTGTTTTGTTTTTTTAGATATTCTTCCGAATTTATTAATTCCAATCCCAATACTTTATCAAATTCTAATAATAAATTAGCTATCTTGTAAGATTTTTTCTCGTTTCTTGCTATCTCCCATACTATGCCCATTGCAAGTGGCATATTTAAATCATCATTTACAGCTTCTAGAAATCTTTTTTTATACTCGTCTATAATGTCATCGTCTATTTCTTCTTTTCCTTCTTTGTGTTTAAGATAATTCTCTCTTAGTCTATTTAAAGCTTTTTGCGAAGAATGTGCACCTTCAAATGTAAAATTTAACTTTGTTCTATAATGTGCAGTATAGCAAAATAGCTTATATGCTAATGCTTCTATTCCTTTTTCTTCTAACTGACTAATAGTATATACATTTCCTAAACTTTTAGACATTTTGCCACCATTAACCTGCAAGAATTCAACATGCATCCATATTTTTGCTGGTATTTTCCCAAAAGCTCCTTTGCTTTGTGCAATCTCATTTTCGTGGTGTGTTGGTATATGGTCAACTCCTCCAGTATGAATGTCAAACACTTCACCCAAGTATTTTCTAGACATTGCAGAGCACTCTAAATGCCATCCTGGATATGACTCTCCCCATGGACTATCCCACTTCATTATATGATTTTTTGGCGCTTTTATCCAAATTGCAAAATCATATGGATTTCTTTTTTCTGGGTCTACATCTACTCTGGCACCAGCAATTTGGTCATCTATATTTCTATTTGAAAGCACAGGATATTTATCTAATTTAGAAACATCAAAATATATAGCAGAGCTGGTCTCGTATCCATAACCATTTTTTACTATTTTTTTTGCGAATTCTAACATATCTGGTATATGCTCTGTCGCTTTTGCGATAATCTCTGGCATCTCTATATTTAGTTTCTTCATATCTGCGAAGAAAGCATCTGTATAAAATTTAGCAATTTCATATGGGCTTTTATTTTCTTTTTTAGCCGCTTTTTCCATCTTGTCTTCGCCCTCATCACCATCTGACTCAAGGTGACCTACATCAGTAATATTCATTACATGTTTTAATGTATAACCATTATATTCTAAAACCCTTCTTAAGTTATCCATAAAGACATATGTCCTGAAATTACCTATATGTGCATAACTATACACAGTTGGTCCACAAGAATATATCCTAACTTCACTCCCATTTAAGGGAGTAAAGTCTTCTTTTTGTTTTGTTAATGTATTATATAACTTTACTGTCATAAAACCTCCAAATATTTAATTTTATTATGTCTTCTGTTTATAATCATCAACATATTTATACCACAGTATTTGTATCTACAATTGTATTTGTGTCAACAACTGTATTAGTTCCTCCTATTTCGTTTGCTCCTGGGTCACTTGGCTCTTCTGTTGGTGGCGGCATAGTAGCTACTTCATTTACTGTTATAGTAATTGCATCACCCTTCTTTAACGCTGTTCCTTCTGCGACACTTTGCTTTAATACAACTCCATTTGCCTTTGTCGAGTCAGTTTCATAAACAACTGTAATTGTTAAACCACTTAGCGCCTGTCTAGCTTCCGCTTCTGTTTTGCCAACCACATTTGGAACTGTTACTCCCATTGTCGCTTCTGTATGAATATCACAAGTTTCTGTAATTTCTTTATATTTATTTCCTACACTTGTTTTCCAAGATGGATTAACTTCTTTTTCTGGCGTTGATAAATATGTCTTTTTTTCTGTCTCTGGGCAGAACTCTGTTGCAAGTTTTCCTGTTTCTTTACAAATGTCTACAGTTTTGTGTCCATCACATTTTCCTGGAACTGTTCCAGACACAAATTGCTCTGTATAAGTACGTGTACATTCATCTGTTGCTGCTCTTCCAGAATCCATACATATTTCTGCTTTTACAATATTGCTTGGTCTTTCAAACCTCTTGCCTTCTAAGTCTTCATGTATATCTGTCATTATTGCATCCCATATAGTTAGTGCCGGATTAGACATGCCTCTATTACCAAAGGCTATAGTCTCTGGCTCATCATATCCAAACCAAGTTGCACCAGCATAATATGGAGTAAATCCACAAAGCCATCTATCTTTCATACTTGTTGTTGTACCTGTTTTAGCTGCAACATCCATTCCAGATATTGCACAAGACCCAGCTGTACCATTAACCCCTGTAACAGGTGCTGTTAATATACTAGATAAAATATATGCATTTCCTTCAGACATTACTCTTTTTGTCTCTTGTTTTGTTTCTAATATAACATTACCATTGCTATCTTCTACCTTAGTATAGAAAGTTGGCTCAATATATTCTCCGCCATTTGCAATCATAGCATAACCTGCAGCCATTTGTAGTGGTGTTGTTCCGTTTTCAGAGCCACCTAATGCTAAGCTTAGTATTTCATCTTTTTCATTAAATTGAGTCATCCCAATCTCATTTAAAAATTCTACTCCTCTGCTAGTACCTACATTAGATAATATTTTTATGTTTACAATATTAGAAGAAACTTCTATTGCTTTTCTAACTGTAATTAATCCAAAATAACCTGTTGAATTACCAGGAGAATAAGGTGGATTTCCTCCAAAGTTAGTTTTAGAGTCATCATATACCGTTGCAGCAGTTATAACACCATCTTCTAATCCTGGTGCTACTGCTACCAATGGTTTAATTGACGAACCTGGTTGTCTTCCTCCAGCATCCATCGAAGTTGCTCTATTCAATCCGTATGTAGGAGAATCATCACCAAGACCTCCAACACATCCCACTACTTGACCATTTGTATGGTCTATTATTACCATACCTGATTGTGAATGTGCATCTTCTTCTTTACCTTTTTTAGTAGTTGCATCTTTAATGTATTTATCTTTTAAGTACTCTTCTTCCATTCTGTCTTGTATGTCAGAATTTTGAGTTGTATATATTCTATAACCATTGTTGTAAACCATTGTATAAGCTCTCTCGTAATCCACATCATGTTCTTCCATTAAGTCTTCAATAACTTCATTTATAGCCTCTACCTCTAAGAATGACAAATCGGATTTTTCAGAGAAGTTACCTTGTTTAAATTTTAGACCTTCATCAACTTCTGCTATTGCTGCATCATATTCTTCTTGAGTTATAAATGGTACTCCGTTTTCATCTTCTACTTCTAACATTTTTCCAAGTACTAATTTAGTTTTATTATTTATTGTTTCGGTTTTATCCTCTTCACCAAATGGGTTATAATAATTTGGCGAATCATTTATTCCGGCTAAAAATGCTGCTTCTGCTAAGCTCAAATCTTTTGCAGATTTGCTAAAATAATACTTAGCTCCACTTTCCACACCATAACATTGTCCACCAACAAATATTTCATTTAAGTATAACTCTAATATTTGGCTCTTTGATAACATTTGCTCTACTTTATATGCACGTGACCATTCTCTTATTTTTCTAGCAATGCTGTCATCATCATCTTCCATTAAGTTTTTAACCAATTGCTGTGTTATAGTACTTCCACCAAATGATGAGCTACCACCATTTGTTATATATGTAAATATTGCACCTGCTGTTCTGTATAAATCTATTCCACTATGTTTATAGAATCTTTCATCTTCAATTGCCACATATGCTTTTGGTATGTATTCACCCATTTCGTTTAAAGGAATAATTTTTCTATTTTCCTCACCTGCCAATTCATGGAGTTGATTTCCTTCACTATCATATGTAATTGAGTTTTGCATTTTTATTACTAGATTATCTTCTGTTATATTCCATGTATCACCAAAGAATATAGCCGCAAAAACCCCAACCGCTGCTAAACACAACAATATACATACGATAATAAATATTTTTATAAATTTTCGTAATTTAGGATGTTTTCTGTTTTTCTTTTTCTCTTCTTTTTTCAATTTTTTTGCTTCTTTTTTTGGATTCGTTTTTTTAGTGCTTTCCTTTTTTGGAGTCTCTGGTGTTTTAATATTGTATTTTTTAGTTTTATCATCGTCTATGTCCATGATAAACCTCCTTTGATATTAATATATTTATCATGCTGTACAAAAAATTACTCATTTATTATATAATATATTGAAAAAAAAGAAAAGCTTTTTCATAAATTTTTAAGAAATGGTCATTAAATGGTTGCAATTTTGCCATATAAACCCGAAACGAGGGAGCAGATTTAAATCTGCTCCCTCATATTTTAATATTATATCTCTTTTTCTGCTCTGTTTCCGGCTTCTAAATCCTTCATGCTAAGATTAATTCTTCCTTGATGGTCTATGTCACTTACTTTTACAGTTACTTCATCACCTACAGAAAGTACATCTTCTACTTTATCTACTCTTCTACTAGAAATTTTTGAAATATGAAGTAGCCCTTCTTTTCCTCCACCTAAGTCAACAAATGCCCCAAATGACATTATTTTTGTAACAACTCCATCATATATTCCGCCAACTTCTATTTCTCTAACTATGTCTTCTATCATCTTCATTGCTTTTTTAGCATTTTCCACATCATTAGAGTAGACACAAACTCTTCCGTCTTCTTCAATATCTATTTTTACGCCTGTTTCATCAATTATTTTATTTATCGTTTTTCCGCCTGCTCCTATTACATCTTTTATTTTGTCTACATTAATTTGTGTTGTAAGAATTCTAGGTGCATATTTAGAAATTTCAGCTCTTGGCTTGTCTATTACTGGAAGCATTATTTCATCTAATATATAATCTCTTGCAACTTTTGTTCTTTCAAATGCTTCTTTTATAATGTCATATGTTAATCCATCTATTTTTATATCAACTTGTATAGCTGTGATACCATCTTTCGTACCACCAACTTTAAAGTCCATATCTCCAAAGAAGTCTTCTATTCCTTGAATATCAGTAAGCATTATATATCTATTTGAATCGCTTCTATCTGTAACAAGTCCTGTTGAGATACCTGCAACTGGTTTCTTTATCGGAACACCAGCATCCATTAAAGCTAATGTACTTCCACAAATACTTGCTTGTGATGTTGAGCCATTTGAAGATAGTACTTCAGATACAACTCTTATTGCATATGGGAATTCATCTTCTGATGGAATTACTGGAACTAGTGCTTTTTCTGCCAAAGCTCCATGTCCTATTTCTCTTCTACCAGGTCCTCTTGATGGTCTTGCTTCCCCTACTGAATATGATGGGAAATTGTATTGATGCATATATCTTTTTGACTCTTCTTCATCAATTCCGTCAAGCATTTGCTCCTCGCTCATCATTCCAAGTGTTACAACAGACATAACTTGAGTTTGTCCTCTTGTAAATATTGCGCTACCATGTGTACGTGGAAGTACTCCTACTTCACAAGATAGTGGTCTAATTTCATCTATTTTTCTTCCATCTGGACGTTTGTGCTCCTCTAGTATCATTTCTCTTACACAAGCTTTTTCCAAATCATGTACACTATCTGCGATGTCCATTTTTCTTTCTTCTGCTTCGTCTTCTCCATATTTTTCTACTACATACGCTGTGATATCTTCTGTAATTTTATCAATATTTGCGTCCCTTACTTCTTTATCTGTAGCTTGTACATCTTGGTACATTCTGTCTTTAAAATGCTCTACTATATCTTGATAAAAATCTGCATCAACAGCAAATGACTTGTACTCAAATTTTGGCTTTCCGATTTCAGCTTGAATATCTGATATGAAATGACAAATATTTTTGATTTCTTCATGCGCTTTCTTTATTGCTTCTAGCATTGTCTCATTTGGTATTTCATCTGCTCCTGCTTCAATCATTGTAATTTTTTCTAGAGTTCCTGCCACTGTTGCAGTTATTTTACTTTTTTCTCTTTGTGCTACAGTTGGGTTTATAACTATTTTCCCATCTACCCATCCTACATTTACTGCTGCTGTAGGTCCTCCAAATGGTATGTCAGAAATTGAAAGTGCTGCAGACGCACCAATCATGGCACATACTTCTGGGCTATTATCTTGCTCTACAGATAGCACTGTTGCTGTAACACACACATCATTTCTAAAATCCTTTGGGAATAATGGACGAAGTGGTCTATCTATTGCTCTTGATGTAAGAATTGCCTTGTCTGATGGCTTTCCTTCCCTTTTTGTAAAACTTCCAGGTATTTTACCTACTGCATATAGCTTTTCCTCATAATCTACTGAAAGTGGGAAGAAATCGATTCCTTCCTTTGGCTCTTTTGCAGCTGTAACATTTACCATTACAACTGTATCTCCATATTTTACAACTACACTTCCATTTGCAAGTCCTGCAATCTTTCCAGTCTCAATTGTTAGCTCTCTTCCTGCTAAATTTGTACTATAACTTTTAAACATAATTTTTTGTTCCTTTCCTTTTTATATTTAATTAATAGCACTTTAATTAGTTGTAACCTCTATACTATGCTGTCGCTATAGGGACAGGCCTAAAAACGACAAAGTTGTCGTTTTGGGGACAGGCTTAACCAGTTCTTATACATGTAGTTATTTAGAATAGCACAGTATACAAGCTACTTACTAATTTTTTGTGCTAATAATTATTTTACATTTTACTTAATAAGTGGACGTCAGGCTTAAAAGCCAAAACGCCCACTAAAATAACAACTATTTTCTTAAACCTAATTTTTCAACTATGTCTCTGTATCTTTGAACATCTTTTCTAGCTAAGTAGTTTAGTAAATTTCTTCTTGAACCTACCATTTTTAAAAGACCTCTTCTTGAATGGTTATCTTTTTTATGAACTTTAAGATGCTCTGTTAATTCATTAATTCTTTCTGTTAGAAGAGCTATTTGAACCTCTGGAGAACCAGTATCTTTTTCATCTCTTCTATAAGTTTTAATTATTTCTTGTTTTCTTTCTACTGTCATAATTGCACCTCCTATTTTTTTATTTGCCTTAAACTGAGTTAAAGTGGTGTCATAACCTAAAACTAAGTATAAGGTATCTATTAACATAGAGTATTGTACCATAGATTGGCAGAAAAAGCAAGAGTTTTAAATAAATTCATAGGCAAAAATCTCCTATTATATCAATACCAAAACCGCCAAAATCATGGCTTTTATAATTGTTACCGTAATCAGCTGAAAATTTGTAAGCGGAATTCCTATTTTATTTAACTCTGCAAATTTATTTACTAGTATTTCAATTTCTTCATCTGTAACATTCTTGCTGTCCTGCTGGTAATCTTTCATATACTCCTTAGCAACGTATATCGCTTTGCTCATTGCTTCATTTTCTAAGTACATGCGTACTGTACAATATATTATTCCTAATATAAAAAATGTTTGTATAAAAATCATTGAATTTCCAATATCAAACAATATCAAGAAAATTGCAACTATAAAATATAACAAGAATACATTTGAAAATATAAAGTTAAATAACAGTATTTTTCTGTTTTGTACAGAATGCAAGCATTCATGAGCAATTGTTTGAATTCGTGTAAAAGTATCTTGTATATCTGCTATTATTATTTTGTTTGAAATAGCTATGTATAAGCTAGTTTTTGAGTCTTTATCTTCTTCTATTTTTACGTCTTTATTGTTTAACTTTTCTAATATGTTTTTGCATATTTCTATATTCGTTGGAAATTTATTTCCTATTTTATTTAATTCTTTGTCATAACCAATTTCTTTTATTTTTTGTACATCGTTAAAATGTATATTTAATCCTATTTTGAGTAAAATAATCGCTATTACGTTTATTATAATAATTACTATATATTCCATTTGTTATCTCTCCTTCTATACTTTAAAAGTATATCAAAAGCTAAATAACAACAATTTTCCATATAATATTGACATTAGAGTACGTCTCTAATTGCTTCTGCTATTATTTTATTTACATCAGCAATCATCACATTAAACTTCACTTCTAAATCGAAGTATTGCTTTATTTGATTATCTTGAACAAGCATTGCATACATTTCTTCCAGTTTTTTTGCCTTTGTTTCGTCTTTACCTTCCCCAGTGTATTGCATTAATTGAACTTCATACCTTAACTGTTCAAAGTCTTCTACCTTTTTCTTTGAATCTGGATTTGACATTACTGCCTCTTTTGTTTTTTTATATTCTTTATATTCGTCAGATTCTTGTATCTCACGAGCCAATCTATTCGCTGTATCATAAACGTTCATTGTATTATCTCTCCTTTTATTTTAAGGGCTGTCCCTTTGGACAAATACGCCTGTTCCCAAATTCCACATTAAGCATAAGCATGCTTTTTCTTGAATGCTAGTAAATTTGTAATCTCTCTTTCCGTATTTTTCGCTTTTGTGGTTTTCTTTGCCTTTTCTTGTGCAATTTGCTCTGCTCAGATTGCTTTTTCATATATATAGTGAGTATCTTGTGCAATTTTATTCCAATTGAATTCTTCTTTTACCTTTGCTTTTGCTTTTTTAGCTACATTTGCTGCAAGTTGCTGGTCAAATAATAAGCTTAAAACAGAATCTGCTATAGAGTTTGGATTTCCTGCATAGCTCTTCATTCCATCTACTCTATGCTCTACTATTTCATTTAATCCACCTATATCTGATACAACTGTTGGCACTCCAGCCAGCATTGCTTCTAATGCCACTATGCCAAATGGCTCATATGTACTTGGGAATACTGCCACATCTGCACATTTATACATTTTTTGTACTTGTTTTGCATTTAAATATCCCGTAAAATATACTTTATTTGAAAGTCCCATATTGTTTGCCTGTGCCTTTAATTCGTCAAGCATTCCGCCTTTTCCTGCAATAATTAATTTTGCATCATGATAATTCTCTAAAATTTTTGGCATAGCTGAAATTAGATGTTGTACACCTTTTTCATACACAAGTCTTCCCATATATAAAATTATTTTTTCGTTATCCATTGCATATTGTCTTCTAAAGTCGTAATCTCTATCTATGCCAGTAAAATTATTTAAATTTATTCCATTTG
The DNA here is from genome assembly GCA_904378095.1 of uncultured Clostridia bacterium. Lineage (GTDB taxonomy): Bacteria > Bacillota > Clostridia > TANB77 > CAG-508 > CALXVA01. Next base: position 30,713 of record CAJFHE010000002.1, read on the forward strand.
GTACCACATTTATTTTATCAAATGGAAGTCCAAATAAGCCTTGTACATGGCCTTTCATATAATTGCTATTAACTATAACCTCTGTAGATTCATATGTTAATAACCACTCTGTATCATTTATATATCTTTGTGTTTCATCATGTATGCCAGAATTTCTGCCAGATTCTGTTGCATGAATTGTAGAAACCACTGGTATGTCAAATGAATTTTTTAGTGTTTTAGCAGCATTTGCAACTAGCCAATCATGTGCATGAATAACATCAAACTTTCCGTTTTTGTTCATTATCTCTGTTGCTTTAGCTACTAAATTAAAGTTTAACTGTAAAATCCAATCTATAAAGTTATTTGGATGTATCATATAGTTGTCTACTCGATATACATCTACACCTTTATCGTTCTCATAATATGGCACATCTCCATCTTTATATGTTACTACAGTAACTTCATGTCCATCTTTAATTAATCTTTTCGACAAGTCATGTACAACTCTAGCAATTCCCCCAATTATTCTTGGTGGATATTCCCATGTAAGCATTAATATTTTCATTGGCAAAGGCCCCTTTCATCTTTTTTCTTTTGATTTTTCTCTTAAAATTTTAGCTGGATATATTTTATACAAAAATATTACAAAAGTAAACAATTTTTGAGAAAATTTTTGAAGAAATTAAATTCTTTTAAAGCACTTTCATTTTGCTTGACAATTTACAAGTATATCAACGCCTTTCGTTATATTATACAAGCATATTGTATAATATATATGTTTTTTTGACTATATCTATATTAAAAGTTTTAGCTTTAAGGCAGTGGTAGGTGAGAAGCGAGCCCAGATATATTGGAATTATAAGCTGAGACTGCCAACACACGCAACACTAGACATAGCTTTTGTGCTATGTCTAGTTGTTCATTTTCTCTTTCTTTTCTACAGATTACAGAATTACTTTATATAAATCTGGACACGCGCCGAGGTGAAATCGCTGGAATCGCTCGTACTGCTGTAGTGGCGAGAGGAAGCGTAATTGTCGCTTAAGCTTTCGATGTAATAGCCACCTCTATACACACGTTGCAGTAGCTAATATATATCCTTCACTATTCGTTTGACATATGAAGTTTAATGCTGTATCCCATGCATAACTACATGCAAAATTAATCCGAAACTTCCTCAACTTTTTCAAAATCAATTCTTCTTGTCTGTTTATCAGCTGCAATTACGCGTATATTAATCTTGTCTCCTATATGATACATTGTTTTCGTTTTTTCGCCCATCAAAGTTTTTCTGTCCTCGTCATATATGAAATATTCATTACCTAGCTTGTCAAATCTTATCATACCTTCTACAGTATTTTCTAACTCTACAAATACACCAAATGATGTAATACTTGAGATAATTCCTGGATATTCCTCTCCAATGTGATTTTCCATATATTCTGCCATTTTGATGTCTACGCTTTCTCTTTCTACCTTCTGTGCTATTTTCTCTCTTTCTGAAGATGTTTCCGCATATTTTGTGGCTTGGGCACTATATTTTTCTATTTCTTCTTCTGATAAATTATATCCTTGTTTTAAATACTTTGAAATTATCCTATGAATAAATAAATCTGGATATCTTCTAATTGGTGATGTAAAGTGACAATAATATTTACTTGCAATTCCAAAATGGCCTTTGTTTTCACTTTCATATCTAGCTACTTTAAGTGTTCTTAAAATCAAGTTGGAGATAACTCTTTCTTCTGGCTTACCTTTAATTTTTTCTAATACATCTGCAAATGCTGTTGGATGTACTTCTTCTTTATTGCACTTTACTCTATAACCTAAGTTAAATAAAAATTTATTAAGCTCAGTAACTTTTTCCATGTCTGGTGCTTCGTGTACTCTGTAGATAAAAGGAGCTTCTAACCAGTAAAATTTCTCTGCAACGGTTTCATTTGCAGTTAGCATAAATTGCTCTATTATTTCATTTGCAAATGTTATTTCATATTTTTTAATGTCGACTGCAATTCCTCTTTCGTCCAAAACGACTTTACTTTCTGGAATATCTAAGTCTAAGCTTCCATCTTTTGCTCTTCTATTTTTTAAAATATGAGCTAGCTCTTCCATTAATCTAAAATGCTCTATATATTTAGAATATCTTTTTGTAACTTCTCTATCTGAATTATCTAGTATTTTTTGTACATTAGTATATGACATTCTTTCTGTTACATTAATTACACTTTTAAAAATGTCAGAAGAAATAACTTGCCCCTTTGCATTAATTTCCATAATACATGAAATTGCGAATCTATCTTTACCTGCATTTAAGCTACATATCCCGTTTGAAAGTTCCACTGGAAGCATTGGTATAACTCTATCTAACATGTAGACACTTGTCCCTCTTATAATTGCTTCTTTATCTAAGAATGAGCCTTCTTTAACATAATGACTGACATCTGCAATGTGAACTCCTAAAATATAATTTCCATTATCTAGTTTCTTCACATTTACAGCATCATCTAAATCTTTGGCATCTTCTCCATCTATTGTAAAAATTTCTTCTTCTCTCAAGTCTCTCCTGTTTTTTATGTCATCCTCATCTACTTCTTGAGCTATTTTTTTAGCTTCTTTTGAGACTGGCTCTGGAAATTCATATGGTAAATCATATTCTTTTATTAGAGACATCATATCAACACCTGCTTGGTCAATATATCCTATTATCTCTATAATTTTCCCCTCTGCACTCTTATCTTTCTTAGGAAGTTTTGTAATTTCTACAACTACTTTTTGATTATTTTTTGCCTTCATGGCATCTTTCTTAGAAATATAAATGTCGGAGCCAAGCTTTTTATCATCTGGAATTACAAATCCAAAATTTCTGCTCTTTTGATAAGTTCCAACAACAGTATTCTTTTCCAAATCAAATATCTTACTGTCTTCTTTTACTTTAGGCTTTAATTCTTTCTTAAATTTCATATTTAAATTTTTAAACTGTTTTTTACTAATTTTCTTTTTACTCAAATTCTTACCTCTTTCTTATATAAAAAGAACATATATAAAAATCTATATATGTTCTTAAGTCTATTTCTATATAATAAAATACTACATTACAAATAATATTGAAAGTACAACTGCAAGTACAACAAATAAAACTCCAGAGATTATAGTAGTTCTTTTAAGCCTTCCTTCCTTTGTTCTACCTTTATTATTTTCATAAAAGTTATTTGCTGCTGCACCTGTAACTGTTTGTGATGCTCCACTTGTATCTCTTGCTTGAATTGTTGCAAGTACAATTAATACTATACATACTATAACATATATAACTAAAACTATATTTCTTATTATTTCTATCATTGTAACCTCCATACTTTAGCTAAACCTTTTATAAGTTATTATTGCTATCTGTTAAATTCTCTTTTTTGTAACATTAAATATTTTACCATATCTTTGAATTCATTTCAAGTCTTTTTGTTAAAAACACATTGATTTTATTGAATTTATACTACATCCTTCATATTTTTCATAAATATAAAGCTTTCTATCAAGTCCATTATCGCATATATCAAAACAATTACGCCTAAAGTTAAGATTAATGCACCTGGATAAAAAGTAACATATAGACCACCAATAACCATTAACACTGCAAGTGTTAATACTACTGCCCATAATTTAGTATTTACATCTTTTAATCTAAAAGATAAGGTAAATCTAGTAAATCCGCTATATATAATCCATATACCTATCATAATTCTAAATATACTTTCAATTGTATTACTATATACTATTGTTACTAAACCTATTACAATTGCAATTAATCCCCATGCAATGTCATTTGAAAAAAATGTAGAATTTCCTTTTGATGCAAAATAACTAATTACTTTTAAAATTCCTATTATTATAAAAAATGCTCCAAGTATTGTAGAAATAAATTTCATTGTTGTATCTGGGAAAAATATCATAATTAATCCTATTATTGCAAATATAATTGATGTTAGTACAGATGTCCAACCTGCTTTTTTTAAAAATTTCTCCATTTTTTTGCTCCTCCTTTTTTACATTCTATGCAGTAGTTACATTTTTCTTAGTTGTTACTCTTTTACTTGAATTAGTCTTTTTTGGTACTTCCCTATTATTATTGATTATTATTTTTGGTGGCTCTCCATTTGCTACAGTTTCCTTCGTTATAATGCATTTTTCTATTTTAGGGTTTGATGGAATTTCAAACATTATATCCCTCATAATCTCCTCTATAATAGAGCGAAGTCCTCTAGCACCTGTTTTTCTTTCTATTGCTTTATCTACTATTAATCCTAATGCTTCTGGCTCAAATTCAAGCTCAACATTATCCATTTCAAACAATTTTTTATATTGTTTCACTAGAGCATTCTTAGGTTTTGTTACAATATCTATTAATGCATTTCTATCTAATTCTTCTAATGTTGCTATTATTGGCAAACGTCCTACAAATTCAGGAATTAGTCCAAATTTTAATAAATCTTGTGGTAACAATTGCTCAAATACTTTATACTTATCTATATCTTTGTTACTATCAATAGTAGCTCCAAAACCTATAGATTTCTTTCCGATTCTATCTTTCACAATTTTTTCTAGTCCTTCAAAAGCTCCTCCACATATAAATAGTATATTTGATGTGTCGATTTGGATAAATTCCTGATGTGGATGCTTTCTTCCCCCCTGTGGAGGTACTGAAGCAATTGTTCCTTCAACTATTTTTAATAATGCTTGTTGTACACCTTCTCCACTTACATCCCTTGTTATAGATGGATTTTCTGATTTTCTAGAAATTTTGTCTATTTCATCTATATATATAATTCCTCTTTCTGCCTTTTCCACGTCATAATCTGCTGCCTGGATTAGTTTTAGCAATATATTTTCTACATCTTCGCCAACATATCCAGCTTCTGTAAGAGTAGTAGCATCTGCTATTGCAAATGGCACCTTTAATATTCTAGCAAGTGTTTGTGCTAAAAGTGTTTTTCCACATCCTGTAGGTCCTAAAAGTAATACATTACTTTTTTGAAGCTCTACTTCATCTTTATCTTTTTCTTCTTTACTATTAATACGTTTGTAATGATTATACACAGCAACTGCTAAAGTTTTTTTAGCTTCATCTTGACCAATTACATAAGTATCTAAAATTTCTTTAATTTCTGCTGGATTAGGTAATTCTTCTTTATCTGCTAAAGTATATGTCATTTCTGCATCTTCATACAAATCATCCTCTACAATATTAGAGCATATTTTTACACAATCGCTGCATATATATACTCCAGGTCCAGCAATAATTCTATCAACTTCATCTTGTGATTTTCCACAAAAAGAACATCTAATACTTTTTTGTCTACTATTTGCCATTTTTATTTCCTTTCTATTTACTAATTATTTTCTTTTGTCCATAATTCCATCAATAAGACCATACTTCAAAGCCTCTTCTGCTGTCATCCAATGGTCTCTTTCAGTATCTCTTTCTATTGTTTCTATACTTTGACCAGTTTTATCACTTAACAATTTATTTAATTTTTCTCTTGTCTTAATCATATGGTCTGCATGTATTTTTATTTCTGTTGTTTGTCCTGCAATTCCATTTCCGCCTATTAATGGTTGATGGATTAATATTTCTGCATTTGGTGTTGCAAATCTTTTTCCTTTTTCACCATTTGCAAGTAATACAGCACCAAAACTTGCTGCTAAACCCACACAGATTGTAGATACTGGGCATTTTATATAATTCATAGTGTCTACAATTCCCATTCCATCTGTAATTGAGCCTCCAGGGCTATTGATGTATAAACTAATTTCTCTATCTGGATCTTCTGACTCCAAGAATAACAATTGTGCTATTACTAAACTTGCTGTTGTAGCATTTACATCTTCTCCTAAAAATATAATTCTATCTTTTAATAATCTAGAGAATATATCATATGATCTTTCTCCCTTTGCTGTTTGCTCTATAACATATGGAACTAAACTATTTCTTTCCATTAAAATTCCTCCTTTATTAATCAACTTAATTTACATTGATATTATATATCATTTTAATCTTAAATTGTCAAATTTATATTAATGTTTTAGCAAAAAAAGTTAGCGGTAAAATGTATTTTTCTAAATCAACTTTTTCCCCCTAACTTTCTTTATTTTTTACTCTCTTTTTTAGTCTGTTTTGATTAGTTGGAAAAGAATTGATGTTTTGGCTAGGCGAACAAGTGAGAAAACCGGAAGCGTACTTTGTGTACGCTGAGGATTTTCGAAACGCAGTTTAACAACGCTAAAACTCAATTATTTTTCAACTCTCTTTGCATTTTGTACAATAAAATCAATAGCCTTTTCTGTCTTTAAATTTTCTTCTATGTATTCTTTTAATTGTACATTTTCTAGTAATTCTTCTTCTTTTCTTCCATATTGTTTTGCCATTTCTTTTATTTTCTCTGTTACTTCTTCTGGAGTAACTTCTATCTTTTCTGCTTTTACTATAGCTTCTAATACTAATCTAGATTTAACAGATTTTTCTGCTTGCTCTTTATAATCTTTTCTTATATCTTCTTCTGTTCTACCCATTATTTGAAGATATTGATTTAAGTTTAATCCTTGATAAGATAATCTATTTTCTAGCTCTCTTACCATATTGTCTATTTCCATTTCAATCATTCCGTTTGGAATATCTAATTTAGTATTATCACATACAGTCTTTATAGCTTCTTCTTCTGTCTCATATTTTGCTTTATTAGTATTTTCTGTATCTAATTTCTCTTTTATACTATTCTTTAATTCGTCTAAAGTGTCAAATTCACTAACATCTTTTGCGAATTCATCATCCATTTTTGGTAATTCTTTTTTCTTTATTTCATGTAATTTAACTTTAAATACAGCATCTTTTCCAGCTAAATCTTTAGAGAAGTAATCATCTGGGAATTTTACTTTTATATCTTTTTCTTCGTCTATTTTCATACCAATTACTTGGTCTTCAAATCCTGGTATAAAAGTATTGCTTCCAATTTCTAATTCGTGGTTTTCAGCTTTTCCACCTTCAAATTCTACTCCATCTACTGAGCCAACAAAATCTATTGTTGTTATATCACCTTTTTCTACTGCTCTATCTTCTACAGTAACTAATCTTGCATTTCTTTCTGCCATATGTCCTAATTCATGCTCTATATCTTTGTCAGATGTAGTATACTCAATTTTTTTGATTTCTATACCTTTATATTTTCCAAGCTCAACTTCTGGCTTTGTTTCAACAGTTGCTGTAAAGATTAATTCTTTTCCTTTTTCCATTTGTACTATATCTATATTTGGTCTGCTAACCGCTTCTACTTTATTCTCTTTTATTGCTTCATCATATATATCTGGCACTAATTCATTAAAAGCATCTTCATAAAATATAGCAGATCCATATTGTCTTTCTACTAATTGCATTGGTGCTTTTCCTTTTCTAAATCCAGGTATATTAAAATATTTAGCAGTTTTTGCATATACCTTTTTCATTGCTTCTTCAAATTTTTCTGCCTCGATGTTAAATGTTAATTTTACTTCATTTTTGTTTTCTGTGTTTTCTACTTTTACGTTCATATTATTCATCCTTTCACGATATATTTCTATTAAGCTTAATTATTATATCACATTTTTTAAATTTTGCAATAGTTTACATATTTTTTTCTCAAGTTTCATTTGTATCTACACTACTTCCAGCATTAATTGAATTTAATCTATTCTCTACATCTAACGCATTCTCTAAGTGTTGAAAGTCACTTTCCATTTTTTCATTACTTTCAATTATAAAGTCTCTAGTAAAATCCACGACATATACAAGTACTGCAGTAGCGACAGCAACTAGTATTATTATTCCTATAAACATCGGTATATTTATTTTTACTTCTCTATACATATAAAAACTCCTAATTTTACAATTTTATTAGATTAAAATTCAAATAATCTGCACTAATTAATTTATATTCAATTCCATTTACTAAGCCTTCTATTGCCTCCTTATGTGATAATCCATGTAAATGTCCATAAAAGCATCGATGTATATTGTATTTTTGAAATGTCTTTACAAACTCTGTTTTTTCTCCTCCCATTAAATCACTTTTATTAATTGGTGGATAATGCATAAAAACTATTATTTCTTTATCTGAGCCATATTTTTTTAATCCGTCTTGTATAGATAGCTCAAGCCTAGCATTTTCCCTTTTTATCATTTTGCTATCATTTTCTGTATCTAGTATATTCCATCCTCTAGTCCCAACAATTATTTTATCTTCTACTAAATAGCTATTATTATATAAAAAATATATATTTTTAAAGCCGTTTTCTTTTATAAACTCATTCATTTTAGTTAAAGTTGTCCACCAATAGTCATGGTTTCCTTTTAACAAAATCTTTGTACCTGGCAAACTATTTAAATACTGAAAATCAAGTTTTGTGTTGTTTAAATACATTTCCCATGAGAAATCTCCAGGAAGTATAACATAATCTTCTTCTTTTACTTGTTTTATCCAATTTTCTTTTATTTTTTCAGCATGATTTTCCCAGTTATCTCCAAATATATCCATTGGCTTATCTTCTGAAAAAGATAAGTGTAAATCAGCTATTGCGTATATTGCCATAGCATTGCTCCTTTATTTATATCATTGCTATTAATCCTTTTTGATTATATCACTTTTAATATTAATATACTACATAAAATATTAAATTTTTAAATAATATTTTTAATTAATTTTTAAATTAGGCACTGCATTTAATGTTAAATCTGATGTCACTCCTGAAACATATCTATAATATCCAGCTGATGCAATCATTGCTGCATTATCAGTACAAAGTATAGGCTCTGGATAATAGATTTTATATCCTTGATTTTCTAAATTTATAAACTGCTCTCTTATGTATGAATTTGCAGATACTCCGCCTGCTAACGCAATTGTTCTAATATTTAATTTTTCTGCCGCTTTTATTGTATTATTGATTAATATTTCTGTAACATATTTTTCAAAGCTTGCGCATAAATCTGCTTTATTAATATCTGGATTTTTATGATGTAAATTTATTATGGCTGTTTTTATTCCGCTAAAGCTAAAATCAAGTCCCTCTATATGTGTTTTTGGGAGCTCTATATTTGGATTTCCTTCTTTTGCCAACTTGTCTACCTTTGGTCCTCCTGGATATCCAAGCCCTATAACTCTTGCCACTTTATCAAAAGCTTCTCCTATAGCATCATCTCTGGTTTTACCTAATATTTCAAATTTACCATAATCTTGAATATGTACTAAATGGGTATGCCCTCCAGAAATTATTAAACATAAAAATGGTGGCTTTAATTCCTTATGAGTAATATAGTTTGCTGCTATATGACCTTCTATATGATTTGTTCCAGTAAGTGGTTTATTTAACGCATAGCTTAATCCCTTTGCATATGATACTCCAACTAGTAATGCGCCTACAAGTCCTGGTCCATACGTACAGGCTATGTTATCAATATCTTGAAATGTAACATTTGCTTCTTTTAATGCTTCTTTTGTCACATCAGAAATAGCTTCTATATGATTTCTAGAAGCTATTTCTGGCACAACTCCACCAAATTTTTCATGTATTTTTATTTGTGAATTTATAACATTGGACAAAACCTCTCTGCCATTTTTCACAACAGCTACAGAGGTTTCATCACAACTTGATTCAATTCCTAGTGTAATTATATCTTGCATTTCATATTCCTTTCCGAAATGAATTTTTAGTGCAATTTCAAAGCTAGTTAAAAAACTTTATTTGAAAATTGCAAATATTTTAATGTTTTATTTATCTCATAATCAAGCCAAAAGCACTAGCACAAATATACTCCAATCCATTATATGCCCAAGTTATTATTGGTGATATTATTAAGCTTAATATTCCTACAATCCATAATGCAATAAAGATAATTTCAAATATTTGGCTATGAGAATCCATCCAGTTTCTTGCATTATATGGTAAAAATCCCCCTAATACTTTTGAGCCATCAAGTGGTGGTAATGGAATTAAGTTAAATATTCCAAGACCTAAATTTGTAATAACAATTGATGATAATATTGAATTTACAATAATTCCTGCGTTTGTAAAGTAAAAACTTGGTGCAAACTTCATAATGCAACATGAGATAATTTCAAACACAATTGCAATAATAAAATTCATTATTGGACCTGCTGCTGCCACTATTGCTTCTGCTTTAGAAAGTGATATATCTCTATTAAAATTTCTCGGATTGATTTCAACCGGTTTTCCCCATCCAAATCCAGCAAAAACTAGCATTATAGTTCCAAAAGGGTCTAAATGCTTAAATGGGTTTAAATTTAATCTTCCCTGTCTTCGTGGCGTATCATCTCCCAGTCTATCTGCAGCAAATGCATGTGCAAACTCATGGAATGTAATTGCTATTAATATTCCAGGTATAGAAATCACAAAACTAAGTAATGCCCCCTCCTGCGAAAACAGCGACATAAATGAGCTAAATAGCATTAAAGCTATAATTAAAAATATTAATCTTCTATCAATATACATACTCATATTCCTTTATAAATAAATTTTGTAATATATAACTAATTTAAAGGCTTCATTGTTGGGAAGAATAGTACATCTCTTATAGATGCTTCATTTGTAAGAAGCATTACAAATCTATCTATACCTATTCCTAGTCCACCTGTTGGAGGTAAGCCAATCTCTAATGCTTGAATGTAGTCTTCATCCATCATTCCAGCTTCTTCGTCTCCTGCATTTCTTGCTTCAACTTGTTTTTTAAATCTTTCATATTGGTCTATTGGGTCATTTAACTCTGAAAATGCATTTCCATATTCTCTTCCACCAATGAACACTTCAAATCTTTCAGTAAGTCTGTTGTCTTTTACACTTCTCTTAGCTAATGGAGATATCTCTACTGGATAATCATATATAAAAGTTGGCTGTATAAGTGTTTTTTCAACATATTCATCAAAGAATAAACTTATAACATCTCCTCTAGTTTCTTTTGTAGTATCTGGTATAATAATTTTTCTTTCTTTTGCAAGTGCTACTGCTTCTTCATCTGTTTTTATTTCGTTGAAATCAATGCCAGTAACTTCTTTTATAGAATCTATCATAGAAATTCTCTTCCATCCAGGTGCTAAATCTATTTCTTGCTCTCCATATGTAATTTTAGTTGTACCAAGGACTTCTTTAGCTGTTCTTGAGAATAATTCTTCTGTGATATTCATCATATCATTATAATCTTCAAATGCTGCATATAATTCTAGCATTGTAAATTCAGGGTTATGTCTAATATCCATACCCTCATTTCTAAATACTCTACCTATTTCAAAAACTTTATCATATCCACCGACAATTAGTCTTTTTAAATTAAGCTCTAATGCAATTCTTAAATACATATCTATATCCAAAGTATTGTGGTGAGTTATAAATGGTCTTGCTGTTGCTCCACCAGAAATAGTGTTAAGTATTGGTGTTTCAACCTCTAAATATCCTTTTTCTTCCAATATTTTTCTTATATTACTAATTATTTTGCTTCTTAATATAAAAGTTTCTTTAACTTCTGGATTTACTATTAAATCTACATATCTTTGTCTATATCTTAAATCTGTATCTTTTAAGCCATGGAATTTTTCTGGAAGTGGTCTTAATGATTTTGAAAGAAGTGTTACTTCTTTTGCATGAATAGAAATTTCTCCTGTTCTTGTTTTAAATACAAATCCAGTTATTCCTATAATATCTCCAATGTCATCTTCTTTAAATGCTTTGTAGCTTTCTTCTCCTAAGTCATTTATACTAACATAGCTTTGAATTTTTCCTTCGCTATCTTGTATATGGCAAAATGATGCTTTTCCCATAATTCTTTTTGCCATAATTCTTCCGGCTACAGTTACATCTTTTCCTTCTAATTCATCATAATTATCTATAATTTGTTTACTAGTATGTGTTCTGTTAAATTTTGTTATTTCATAAGGATTTTTTCCTTCTTCTTTTAGTTTATCTAATTTTTCTCTTCTAACTTTCATTAATTGGTTTATGTCCAATTCTTGTTCTACATTATTATTTTCAGCCATATTCTTTTCCTCCATTCGCATTGTAGTGTATTCCTTACTTGTACACGTAAAATATTATATACTATTTTGATTTTTTTGTAAACCATTTTTTCTTGTTTTTGGGGACGGAGGAAAAAAACAAGATATGAAACAACATCATATCTTGTTTTCTCCCTTACGATGCCATTCTCAACTCCTTTGCATGAGCTATAGAGATATCTGTAACATCTCCTGATGAAATTCTTGCGATTTCTTCAATTGTTTCTTTTTCATTTAATTGTCTTATTTCTGTATATGTTTTTTCATTAACTGTCTTTTTACTAATGTAGTAATTATATGCTCCTTTTGCAGCTATAGAAGCTGAATGTGTTACTACCATCACTTGATGATTGTTTGAAATTGTTTTAAGCTTTTCTCCAACAGCTTTTGCAGCTTTTCCACTAATTCCTGTATCAATTTCATCAAACACAAGTGTAAGCACTTTATCTACGTCCGCTAGAACTGTTTTTATTGCTAGCATTACTCTGGACATCTCTCCACCAGATGCTATTTTTGCAAGCTCTTTCTCTTCTTCTCCTTTATTCGTACATATCATGAATTCTACTTTATCTAAACCATTGCTATTAAACTTGTCTTCTCCTAGCTTTTCTACACTCACTCTTAATGTAGCATTACTCATTTCCAAATCTTTCAACTCATTATTTATCTTATCAGAAATTATTTTTGCATAGTTTACTCTAATCAAATGGATTTTTTCGCATAATTCTAGCATTTGATTTCTTGCAATTTCTTTTTCTGCTTTTAATTTTTTATTTATTTCGTCTACATTTTCTATTTCTGAAATCTCTGTTTCTAACTTTTCTTTATAGACAAGTATCTCTTCTATGCTATTTCCATATTTTCTCTTCAATGAATAAATTTCATCTAATCTTCTTTCTACTTCATCTCTTTCTTGCTCATCAAAGCATACATCTTCTCTCATGCTTGATATATCCCTTGCAATCTCTTGCACTTCATAATATATATTTTTTAGCTCTGTAAGTTTTTCTTCATAAATATCTCCACAATATGAAATTCTCTCTAAACATCTAATAGAATTAGAAATACTTTCAATTCCCTGGTTATTCAATGTTTCGTCTATTTTCTCTAAATTTTCTTGTAATTTTTCTGAATTTTTCATCATGTTATGCTCTTCCTGTAATTTTATGTCTTCTCCTACTTTTAATTTGGCATTTTTTATTTCTTTTAATTGATAATTAAGTAAATCTAGTTTTCTTTCCTTCTCTCTATCATCACCATAGTTTTTATCAAGCTCTGCATTTATCTCATTATATCTTTTAAATAGCTCGCTATATTTGCCCTTTAATTCTAGCATTTCTTGTCCTATAAAATCATCCAAATAATAAATATGCTTAGAAGGATTTAATAGGTTTTGATTGTCTTGTTGTCCATGTATATTTATAATATTTGCCATAAAATCTTTTAGCTCATTTACAGTAACTAACCTTCCATTTACTTTACATGAGTTTCTGCCATTTGAATATATTTCTCTTGAAACAATAATATTTCCATCTACCGCTTCTGGATTTTCTGGGCAAAATATACTAGCTTCCACAAAAGAATATTTTTCTCCATTTCTTATCATATCTTTTGCGAATCTTCCTCCCGCTATGATTGAAAGTGCTCCTATAATTAATGTTTTTCCAGCACCAGTTTCTCCAGTGAGTACATTAAATCCGTCATTAAAATCAATCACCAAGTCCTCTATAATTCCTATATTTTTTATATGTAGTGTAGATATCATAAAAAACCTCCAGACATACAAATTTTTGTTCGGTTATCATTCTACAACCATTTGTTTGTTTTGTCAAGAGGTTTTATAAAAAATGTTAATTACTCTGCATCATACTCGTACACTTGAATTTGTTTTGTATTGAAATCAAATTCATTTACTTTGTAATTAATATAAAAATTTTCTTCTTTTACAAATTTTAAATTTAATTTAGAAACATCAATTAACACTTCTGGCGAAAGATTCATTCCAACTGGTAATGTTTTATTAAAATTATCATAAAACATTATATTTGTATAAAATACTGCTGGTGTGTTTTCTTTTATATTTATTTTACATAATGTAATTATGGCTTTTTTACCGTTTAACTCTTCTTTTATTGCATCTTTCGGATTAATGTTAAATATATTTATTCCTTCTATACTTTTTTTAGTATTTATACAATATACTGACATATCATATGGTGATTGTATTTTATTTAAAGCTTCTCTAATCAACTGCATATAGCTTTCTAGATTTTCCGTATAAACTTTTATATCTGTATCCATATTTATATTTAATACTTTATATTTATCTTTTTCTACTTCTCTATGTTTTTCATTGTTAATTGTTTTTACTTTTGTATTATCTTCAATCATTCCACCAAAAATGTCAAAGTCTTTAGCATTTATTATTTCTGCATCATTTTCATACTCTTTCTTTAATCTATTTAAGTCTTTATTTAATGCATCTATTTTTTTACTTTTAGCTCTTCCTTTTTTTACTTCGTCTTCTTCTTTTAAGGCAAAAATTTCCACTGATGTATCTTTCTCTTTTTCCAATTCTTTAAAAGATTCTGGCACTTCTCTTATTGCAAATATCGCATCTGTTTCGTTTTTAGATAATTTTCTTCTTTGTAATTCATCTACCATCTTACCCAAATCTTCTAAATCTGTCTCATAATCAAAATATTTTCTCATTTTTGTTTTTTCTGTATCTTCCTGCTCATCTGCTTCTGCCAATGTCTGCATCTCATCTTTACTAGTAAATTTCCAGAATTCAAAAATACTTTTTTTATGTTTATCGATTTCTTTTATATATAGCTCCGCATTATCTATTTTTTTAGATAATATCTCTTTTTTTGTTTCAATAGCATCAATATCTAAGTTGAAATTTGTATTGCTCTTTTTGAGCTCTTCTAATTTTGTACAAATATTAATTAAATCTTCTATTGTATATTGTTGTTTCAATGCATATAACTCATTTAATGTTTCATCTTTTTGCTCGTCATCATGCTCACGCTCTGTTTTTCTTAGTGGTCTTGCCTCAACATTACCTTCTTTTTTCTTTTTAAAGAAATATCTTACTTTGCCAAAAAAAGTCTTTTTACATTCCAAAAAAGTAGCAATTTGTTTTTGCCTTAAAAGATATTCTTGTGTCAAATCTTCTATAATAGACTTAAACTTATTTAATTTTCTTTTTAACTCTTTTTGCTCTTTTTCTTCATATTTTAATTTATCTATCTTATCTAAATATTCTAATTTTATAAAATCTGAAAGTCCTGCATACTCTATTTTTGTGTTTTCATTCCAAAATTCAACTTCACCATTTTCATTTATTTTTACCACAAAATCATATTCTTCTTTAGCACCTGTTGCTAATATAAACATCGCTTTTAGCAATTTATAAAATTCCAATGCTTCTTGCTTCGTTTCTAAGCTTATGCTATATGTACTCTGTATTTTATCATATATATTGGTTTCTCCCAATATTCTTATAAACATATTTTCCTGTTTATCATAAACCTCATACACATTTGGCCATTCTTTTGTAAAATACCACAAATAATTTTCAATGTCTGCAATTTCTGATTTTGTTAAAAATTCACCTGAATATTCCATATGGCTTATTGGCACAAAAATAAACTTACCTTTTCTAGACCTAGTATTAGCAAGTTGCTCTTTTAATAAATAAAATAGTGCATTATTGTCTTGCTCATTTGTTGGAACAAGCATAAAATATTTTTTTGCATAATCCGAATAATAAATTTGCCATATATAATTGTTTGGATATTTTACTTCATATGGGATTTTTTCGTTCAATTCTTTCTGCTCTTTTTCTATCTCATCCATTCTGTCTTTATTAATAGTAGATACCATTTTCATAAACGTAGCAAATTTTTCTATATTTTCTTCGTTTTTTGAGTCTACATATTCACATATTGGGCTAGATAATTTATACCTTTGCTTTATTTCCATTAATCTATCAGCTGGTGTTATTAAAATTTGTATATCTTTAATATTAACATATCTATAAACTTTATAGATAGTATCATCATAAGATTTAGAAGGTCTAAAATTAAGGCTTTCATATGTCTTTAAAAAGTTTGGTATTTTATCTAATTTAAGTCCAATATATTCTAAATTTTTCTCTATAGTTTTTTCAGAATCTTTTGTAGTTCTAGCCATACTTACCTCCTGTAATTTTTTCGCTTAATATTATATCACATGTTTTTGGATTATTCTATACAAAAGAAATGATTTTTGAAATAAAATTATTGTGCAGTTATAATTCACAGTTAACTTTCGTCATATTACCTAAAACGCTGGTGACAGCATTTAATCTATCACCAGCGTCTCTATATTATAAAGTAAAATACAACATCTCATTTATAATGTTTCTATATCTTCTTTAGTTAAACCTGTTATTTTTACTATGGTTTCGGTCGCCATTCCTTCATCTTTCATCTTTTTTGCTATCTCTTGTTGTTTTTTCTTTTCGCCTCTTTCTTCTGCTTGTGCCATTGTCATGTTATAATCTATTATTTCTAATTTTCTCTTATATGCCTCTATTCTTGCATTCTCGTCTGCACTCATTTCATCCAAGTCTTCTACTACTTTCTCTATTGTTTTATTCTCTTCACTTGCCATCTTTATTTTCTCATCCTCCCCCGTTAGCAGCCATAGCCATTGCTCCAACTTACTATTCATTCCTGGCTTACTTTTTATAAATTTTTTTAATTCTATATAATGAAATTCTACTATGTCTGTTAAATCCTCTTGCTCTTCTTTATAACCCATATTTACATATTTTTTTGGATTGTTTTTGTCAAACTTCAAATGTACTATACTATGATATGTATTCCTTTTCAACAAATTTTCTGCTAATATATTTATTGATATGAATTTCTTTAGCCCTTGGTATGACTCGCTTACTCGTGTATCCTCTGCTATTAACCTTGCTCCATAACCTATATTTCTATTTACAAAAGTATATATATTAGACACCTGCATTTCTATATCTAAAATTGTATTATCATCAATTGTTGCTCGTATATCCAATACTCCCAGTTTTTCACCTGCATAATTCTTTGTTATCTCTGAATTTTTTACCTCTATTTTCTTGATTTTAATGTCTAATATTGCCTCAACAAATTCCTTTAACTCTTGGTTATTTTCTGGCTTTGCAAATATCCTCTTAAATACATAGTCATTTGTTAATTCTAGTCTCTTTTGTTCACTTTGTGTTTTTGTCTCATTTTTTTGCATATTGCTACCTCCCATATTCTATCAAATTTCATGTTGGTATTCAATACTTTTTCTTAATTTTAGTCTTATTATTTTTCTTATTGGTAAATGTTAATTAGAAATAATCTTTGCAGATGATTAGAGATAAAAAGATTTATTTTTAATGATTTAAATATTTTAAGAAGAAATAATAATATGGATAAAGATTAAAGATATATTGAATAAAATTAGTTGATGTTAAATTTTTTAGAATCAAATATTACTGAATTAATTTAATATCACTAATGTAAAACATATTTTATATATAGCATGATTTTATGTATAATGCAAGAAAAATCGTTCGACAAAAATCGACACCTTAGAAAAAAAGAATTTCCTATTTGTAATATTTTTGTAATATATAAAAACCGCCTAAGAAATTAATCTTAGGTGGTTATAAATTGGTTGATTATAGCAAGTCACAATAAACTAAATGGATCCACTGAGTAGACTAACCCTATATTGTCTACAACTGTGTTGTCAGGCAGAATAGCAAATCCGGGCATGTTCACCTTATGCAAGTCAATTTTGACACTTTGTTCTTCATACCTTTTAACCTTGTAAGGAATATGATTTGCGCTTCCATACTCAGCTCTGATATCCATCGACATCGTACGTACTTGAACTTCAAAGTTCAGTCCATCACTCTTCTTGAACACGCAGTGGAGACTTTGGTACCCGTTAGCTTTAGGGTTAAGAACATAGTCCTTAATATTGTTTTCAAAGCCCGGCATTACCAAGGATTTCTTTGGCACAATTACGTCTGTGTTTTCTTCTTTTTTAAAGCCACTATCTAAGATAGGCTCAGCCTCAGTTAGCAAGCAGTTACGCTCTACCACGAAATACGAAATTATTTTATTCATTACTTCGTAACACAGACCGACAGATGTTTCATCATCCTTTGCATCAGAAAGAATTGTAATTCTAAATCCTAGCAAATCCTGCATTCTATCAAGAGGTCTGTTGGTCCTTAAGAACAATCGTATCTTTTCGTTGACTCCAATAAAATCCTTTTTACGTCTCTTGATGTTTACATTAATTTCGCTGTTTTTGCATGTATCACGCAGGTGCTCCTTTAATTCCTGGAATTCTCGCTCCAGCTCCCGAAGTTTGGTCACTAAAACCATCCTTCTGAATTGCTGAAGCTTGTTTGCATACAATATAGAGTAGATATCTCCTCCATTTCTTAGTGTCTTTTCGTACTTTTTACTTGCTTCCTCAATTGTTTTAGAAGAAATAATTGCTTCTTCTAAACTAGGAAACCGTATTTGGTCCAGTGCTGTCATGTTTACTCCTCCAATTTATTTTTTGTAGTTTGTACTACAACTATATTGTAGCATAAATTATGTAAATTTGCAAAAATATTAACATTATTTAGCAAATGTGTCAATCTCTTCTACTACTTTTGCTATAAACTCATCTATTGGCATTGCTCCAATATCTCCATCTTTTCTAGAGCGTACTCCTACTGCTCCAGCTTCTTTTTCTTTGTCTCCTAATACTAACATATATGGTATTTTTTGAAGTTGAGCTTCTCTTATTTTGTATCCTATCTTTTCATTTCTGTCATCTACTTCTACTCTTATACCAACATCTTCAAGTCTAGCTTTTACTTCATTAGCATATTCTACATGTGCATCTGCTATTGGAAGAACTTTTACTTGTACTGGTGCAAGCCATGTTGGGAATGCTCCTGCATAATTTTCAATAAGTACACCAATAAATCTCTCAATACTTCCAAATATAACTCTGTGAAGCATAACTGGTCTATGTTTTTCTCCATCTTCACCAATATATGTTAAATCAAATCTTTCTGGCATTTGGAAATCTAATTGTATTGTGCCACATTGCCATTCACGTCCTAAAGAATCTTTAATATGAAAATCTATTTTTGGTCCATAGAAAGCTCCATCGCCTTCATTTAATTCATATGGCATATTTAAATCTTTAAGAACTTTCTTTAATGCTCCTTCTGCCATCTCCCATTGCTCATCAGAGCCCATTGAATCATCTGGTCTTGTAGATAATTCTAGAGTATATTCAAATCCAAATATACTATATACTTCATCAACAAGTTTTATTATTCTAGATATTTCTTCTTCTATTTGCTCTGGCAAACAGAATATGTGAGCATCATCTTGTGTAAAGCATCTTACTCTAAATAATCCATTTAACTCCCCAGATTTTTCATGTCTGTGAACTAGTCCTAATTCTCCAGCTCTAATTGGTAAATCTTTATAAGAATGCATTTTGCTCTTATATACAAGCATACCACCAGGGCAGTTCATTGGTTTAATTCCATAATCTACACCATCTATTTTTGTTGTGTACATATTTTCTTTGTAATGGTCCCAATGTCCTGAGCGATGCCATAACTCTTCGTTTAATATCATAGGTGTTTTTATTTCAACATATCCATTTTTTCTATGAATATCTCTCCAAAAGTCTTCTAATACATTTCTTAGTACCATACCTTTTGGTAAGAAAAATGGGAATCCTGGTCCTTCTGGAGCTATCATAAATAACTCTAATTCTTTTCCTAATTTTTTATGGTCACGTTTTTTTGCTTCTTCTAGCATATTTAGATATTCTTCTAGCTGGCTTGCCTTTGGATATGAAATCCCATAAAATCTTTGAAGCATTTTATTATGCTCGTCACCTCTCCAATATGCGCCTGAAGAAGATAATATTTTTACAGCTTTAACCTTTCCTGTACTCATCAAGTGTGGTCCAGCACATAAATCTGTAAATTCACCTTGTTTATAGAAAGAAATTTCTTCCCCTTCTGGTAGCTCTTCTATTAGCTCTACTTTGTAATCCTCGCCTTGCTCTTTCATGAATTTAATTGCTTCATCTCTTGGAAGAGAATATCTTTCAATTGGTAAATCTTCTTTTATAATTTTCTTCATTTCTGCTTCAATTTTTTCAAAATCATCTGAAGAAATATTTTCTTTAACATCAAAATCATAATAGAAGCCATTTGCAATAGCTGGTCCTATTGTTAATTTAACATCATTTCCATAAATTCTCTTTATAGCTTGTGCCATAATGTGAGATGTAGTATGCCAATAAGCTTTTTTACCATCTTCGCTATTATCAAAGGTAAGAATTTCTACTTCTGAGTCCTCCTCTATGTTATACCTTAAATCCTTAACCTCGCCATTTACCTTAGCGCAAGTTGCATTTCTAGCTAATCCTTCGCTTATCTCTTTAGCTAATTCCAGTACACTAATTCCTTTGTTTACCTCTTTTACAGAGCCATCTTTTAACGTAATCTTCATTCTATCAACATCCTTTCTTTTGGCTGGAACAAGGGGACGGTTCCATCGTTCCAGAAATGGAACATGGGGACACATCAAAAAAGCACTCCTCCAGCAATCACTTCAATTGCCAGAGGGGTGCTATATAACACGGTTCCACCCTTTGTTTTACTTCATTTACTTTTAACGCAAGCTTACGTCTAGTTTTGCTAGAAACAATGAGGTAGTTTTTCAAATACGTTTATTTAGAATAGCTTGCAGCCACGACCATTCCTCTCTTAAAACAACCTTTATTTTACTTTGTCTCATTTATGTTTTTTATTTATTCAAAATTCATTATGCATTATTATACAACTGCATTAAAATTATGTCAATACTAAATTCTATTTATCTATATTCCTATGTTGTACATATGTAACTATTGCGAGTCCAATTAATATTACTATAGCTATTCCTACTGTTATAACTCCTGTTTGTGGAATTGTTCCTCCTGCTACTGTATTGTCCTCGTTGTTTGAATTATTTCCATTAGCATTATTTCCACTATTATGATTATTATCTTCTATATTTATTACATCATCAATTGAGCCTGCATTTTCATCATCTGTATAAACATTAACATGTGTATTTTCTGTTTGCTGTACTTCGTCTACTGCAATCTGCTCTAATGTTTCATCCCCTGCTGTTGCTTCTTCTTTGATGTACAAGTATAGTTTGTCCGCATCTTTTATCTCATTATAGTTTGGAATATTTCTGCTATCCACACTAAAAGTTAATGTTTTATCTCCACCATTACCTACAGTGATTTGTGGGCTCTCAATTTTTGTCCAATTGTCTATGTTACCTTCTGAGTCTGTGTCTGAGAAATAGTAGTAATATGTATAGTTCGTTTTGTCACTGCCATTTATTATATTAGATACTTCTATTGTCATATCTATATATGAATCTCTTTCCGAGTTAGGATATACATAGATTGATACTTCCGTGGCTTCTGTATTCATATTTGTAAAGTCTGACAATATTGGTCTAACTATCTCTTCATCGCCTCCATCATCATCTCCACCTTGCTCAACTTGAGTTACAGTTATTGCTTGAGTTACTATTCTTGTGACTCCATTTTCTGTATAACTTATTGTTACATATTTCTGTCCGTATTGTAAGCTGGCGCCATCAAGCACTTCATAATTTGTTATTGTTTTACTACTAGAATCGCTATAAGTTGCTGTCACTACCATTCCTGTCTTGTCAAATGCTTCTCCTTCTTGATACTCTGTTTTATTTGGAGCCGTTGTAACTGCTATGCTTTCTAATGTAACAGGTACTTCTTCTTTTTCATGGCTTGTATATGCTCTTATTGATACATTTCCTCTTACGTCTAAATCGCTATAAGTTCCTAAATCCACCCAGTTATCCCTTTCAAAAGAAGCGCTATCTGTAAAAAAGCTTTCATTTGCATTAATTTCTACATTTTCGTCAGTTAATCTTGTCTCTGCCATAAATGTAGTTTTTGCCTCACCTGAAGTTAACTCTAAAGCTATTGCAAATGAATCACCTGTTAATTGTATTGGTTCTGCAAATTCTAGAATGTGATATCCAGGCTCAACTACAACATTGTCACCATCTTTTAAATTTACTTTTTGTAGTTTGTCTTTTGTTAAACTATTATCTCCTGAATTTACATATACATTACATGTAACTTCTTGTAATGTATAAAATCCAACTTTATTTAAGTATTCAGTCTCATTTGAATTCCTATCAAATTTATTTGCTATATATACTTTTGAGTCTTCAATTTCAATTGGAATATCTGCTAATAATTTATCATGTTCATATAAATTATCGTAATCTTTCTTGTTTGACGCCTTTTCTACCGCATATAAATGACTATAAATATTAGCATCTTCATATGATATGTACATGTAGCCTTCATCGCCAACTTCAATTTCTATATTTTCGCCATTTATTTTTACTTTATCCTCGCCATATCCATTTGCAATGTATAGTTGTCTTACTGTTTCGTCCGGTATTTCCTCTGGTGAATTCCATTCTATATCAATTTCTTGCTCTTTAAAAGCGTCAAATAATTCTTGTTTTTCATCTGCCAAGTTATTAACTATTTTATCTCCCCAAGAATTTTTTACTATCCAAGCTCCATTACTTGAAGGCCTACTTGTTTCGTTAAAATTATCTACGCTATAATTGTCGTCCCAGCCAATTATTACAACCGCATGGTCCATTTTATATTCTGTTGCACTATCGCAATATATTGCTCCAGTAGCATTATTATATGCATCTGATATTAGCTGTGCTCCATGAACTCCTGCGAAAATTCCGCCATAATTTGTTATTGTCTCTTTCATTTTTGCCATAAGCTCAGCTTTTCCAACATCGTCTATGCTTTCAAATTCAATTGTATCATACAAAGTTGTAACAACATCTTTGTTTTGTATATCAGAAAGATTTATAAGATTTTCATTATTTTCAAAAGGCATATCAGCTTCTTTAATAGCTCCCATACCATTTATAAAATAATTCTGTACTTCTTTAAAGTTGCCGCCTGAAATGTCCGTAGTATAGCCATATTCATTTACTGCATTATTACTGAACATAGACCTTTTTGAAGAATAAAACATATGTCTTTCTGAAAAATCATATATATTGCCAGTGTTTCCCATTCTGTAATCTCCCATGCCTAGGTTACTTTCTAGCATACCAATACCTGCAAAAGCCCAGCATGAATCTGTTTGCATTTGATTTCTTATTGCAACATTATTTAGGATTATAGCTCTCAAATCATAATCCGTATCCAAAGAATTTTCAAGCAAGTTTCCAATTCTAAGGACATTACTTAATTGGTTTAAGTACTCTGAATTTGATTTTGGCGCAATCACATCATATTTTTTTGGCTCTAGTACTTTTGCTTTTTCTTCATCACTTAAATTCATATACTCTTTATATTCTTCTGTTGGCTCTACAACACTTAAGCTTTGACTAGCATATACTTTACTTGAAAACATTATTACAAATAAAATAACTGTTAGAAATAATATTTTTCTAAATATCTTTACTTTATTATTCATAGTTATAACCTCTTATTCTTCATTAGATTTTTTATCTACATATCCTGGCTTGCCTAACAATTTAAACATATTCGTTTTGTATTTTTCTACACCTGGTTGATTAAACGGGTTTATTCCCAATATTTTTCCAGACATCGCACATGCTAGCTCAAAAAAATATATCAACTGTCCAATATTTGAAGCATCTAATTTTTCTATATTTATTTTGATATTTGGTACATCTCCTTCTGTATGTGCTTCTATCGTGCCCTCCATTGCTTTTTTATTTACAAAATCTAAAGTCTTGCCCTCAAGGTAATTCAAATTATCTAAATCATCTTCTTCTAATTTCATTTTTATATCATTACTAGATTTCTCTATATTAATTACCGTTTCAAATAAATTTCGTCTGCCCTCTTGTATATATTGGCCTAAAGAATGTAAATCTGTTGTAAACTCTGCTCCTGATGGATATATTCCTTTTTGCTCTTTTCCTTCACTTTCTCCAAAGAGCTGCTTCCACCATTCTATAAAGTAATACATTTTAGGCTCATATGTAACTAAAATCTCAATATTTTTTTCTTTAGCATACAACATATTCCTTATAACAGCATATTTATAACACTCATTATATTTTAAGTTACTATCAGAATATTTATCTTGAGCAATCCTTGCTCCTTCCATTAATTTATCTATATTAATACCTGCTACTGCAATTGGAAGTAAGCCTACAGCTGTAAGCACTGAATATCTGCCCCCTATATTATCTGGTATGACAAAAGTTGTATATTTTTCTTTGTCTGCAAGTTTTTTTAATGCTCCTTTATTGGCATCTGTTGTAACATAAATCCTGCTTCTTGCTTCCTTTAGGCTATATTTATTTTCCATTATTTCTCTAAAAATTCTAAATGCAATTGCTGGCTCGGTTGTTGTTCCAGATTTGGATATAACATTAATTGAAACATCCTTGTCAGCTATATAATCCATTAAATCATTTATATAATTAGTACTCAAATTATTTCCAACATATAGTATTTGAGGCGTTTTTCTTGCAGATTTATCTTGCATATTGTAAAAAGTATTCGTAAGCGACTCTATTACAGCTCTTGAGCCCAAATACGAGCCTCCAATTCCTATAACTAGCAAAACATCTGAATTTGCTTGAATTTTTTTCGCAGCATTTTTTATTCTTTCAAACTCTACTTTATTATAATCTGTTGGCAAATTAAGCCATCCACAAGGCTCATTTTCATCAGCTGCTTTACTATGTAATTCATTATGTATGTCAGAAACTAGCTTTGCATAATTCATTACATTTTTCTCAAAAACTCGTGCATTTTTAAAATCAACTTTAATATTAAACATGATTTTCACCCCTTATCTTTAGTATATTATTCATCTAATTATATGATATTATATTAATGAATTTTTAGCAAGAGATTTTTGAAATATTTTATTGATAATTTTTAAAAAGCGAAAAGACATGTCTTTTCGCTTATCTTATATATAAAATTAATAAAAAATTTACTCAATCTCAATTGCTCCTGTATATAATCCATAATACATACCTTTTTTAGCAATTAACTCTTGATGATTTCCCCTTTCTATAATCCTACCATGGTCTAATACCATAATTAAATCAGAGTTTCTAATTGTAGATAATCTATGTGCAATAACAAATACTGTCCTTCCTTTCATAAGTTTATCCATACCATCTTGCACGATTTTCTCTGTACGAGTGTCTATGCTTGATGTTGCTTCGTCTAATATTAATACTGGTGCATTATCTAACGCTGCTCTTGCAATAGATAAAAGCTGTCTTTGTCCTTGAGATAATCCTTCTCCATTGCCTGTAATTACAGTGTCATATCCCTGTGGTAGATGCTGTATGAATTGGTCCGCATTTGCAAGTTTTGCTGCTGCGATTACTTCTTCGTCTGTAGCTTCTTGTCTTGCATAACGTATATTATCTCTTATTGTTCCAGTAAATAAGCTTGTGTCTTGGAGTACCATTCCCAATGACCTTCTTAAATCACTTTTCTTAATTTTCTGTATATTAATTCCGTCGTAACGTATTTTCCCATCTTGTATATCGTAAAAGCGATTAATTAGATTTGTAATTGTAGTCTTACCAGCACCTGTTGCACCAACAAACGAAACTTTTTGTCCTTCTTTTGCTTCAAGTGAAATATCATGTAATACTACTTTTTTGTCTGTATATCCAAAAACTACATCTGTAAATGTAACACGGCCTCTAAGTCTTGCATATGTAATCCTTTCGTCGTGATGAGGATGCTTCCATGCCCACATTCCTGTTCTTTCTTCTGTCTCTACTATTTTTCCATTTTCCATTTTAGCATTTACAAGTGTAACATATCCGTCATCTTCTTCTGATTTTTCATCAATCAATTTGAATATTCTCTCTGCTCCAGCTAATGCCATCGCAATAAAGTTCATTTGTTGTGAAACTTGGCTTAGAGGATTAGTAAATGCTCTTATATATTGTAAAAATGCTGCGATATTACCAATAGTTAAAATTCCATTTACAGATAAAATACCTCCAATTACAGCTACTAAAACATATCCAAGATTACCAATATTAGCAATACATGGCATTAAAACATTTGCATAAATATTCGCGCTAGTTGCACTGTCACATAAATTTTCATTTAGCTCATCAAATTTTTTCATATTTTCTTCTTCATGGCAAAAAACTTTTACAACTTTTTGTCCTTCCATCATTTCTTCTATGTATCCGTTTACTTTTCCTAAATCTTCTTGTTGTTTTATAAAGAATCTAGAGCTATTTCCTCCCAAATATTTTGCTACGAATATCATAAGAATAACCATGGCAATTACAACTAATGTCAAGTAAATATTTGTAGTAAACATTGATATTAAAACCGTTATCATTGTAATAATTGCTGAAAAAACTTGTGGGATGCTTTGACTTAAACACTGTCTTAAAGCATCGACATCATTTGTATAAGTACTCATTGTTTCACCATGTGAATGGCTATCAAAATAACCTATTGGCAAAGTTTGCATATGCTCAAACATCTCTGTACGGATTTTATTTAATATTCCTTGCGATATATTAATCATGAGTCTGTTATATATATATGTCGCCAACACTCCTGTAAAATATACTCCTGCCATACCTAAAATTGCCTGTGATAAAGAGCTGAAGTCTGGGTTTTCTTGTCCTATTAATGGCACAATGTAATTATCTATCAATCTTTGTATAAATTGTATTCCCAAAACATTTGCAAGTGCACTAATAATAATCGCCACAAGCACTATAAAGAATTGCAATTTATATGTAGTAAATACATATTTTAAAAGTCTAAGTACTGTCTTAGATTTTTTAGTTTTCTTCCCCATTATCTTCATCTCCTTTCATTTGAGACTCATATACTTCTCTATAAATTTGATTTGTTTTTAATAATTCCTCTGAAGTACCAATTCCGTCAATTCTACCATTATTAAGCACAATTATTTTGTCTGCATCTTCTATAGATGTAATACGCTGTGCAATAATAATTTTTGTGGTGTTTGGTATTTCTTCTCTAAATGCTTTCCTAATTAAAGCATCTGTTTTTGTGTCTACTGCACTTGTTGAATCGTCTAATATTAGTATTTTTGGCTTTTTCAAAAGTGCTCTTGCAATACAAATTCTTTGTTTTTGTCCACCAGATACATTAGTACCACCTTGGTCTAGTACTGTTTCATATTTTGCAGGAAATTGTTGTATGAACTCATCTGCTTGTGCTAGTTTGCAGACTCTTTCTAGCTCTTCGTCACTTGCCTCTTTATTTCCCCATCTCAAGTTTTCACTAATTGTGCCTGAGAATAATACATTTTTCTGTAGAACCATAGAAACGCTATCTCTTAAAGTTTCTATATCATAATTTTTTACATCTACTCCTCCAACTTTTACCTTACCCTTTGTTGCTTCATATAGTCTTGGTATTAACTGCACTAGAGTAGATTTTGAGCTACCTGTTCCTCCAATGATTCCAACTGTTTCTCCTGCTTTGATTTCTAGATTAATATTGCGTAAAGCAAATTTGTTTTTATCTTTTTCATCACTATAACAAAAACTTACATTATCAAATACAATAGAGCCATCTTCTACTGTTTTTATATTTTTCTCTTTATTCTTTATTGCAGGCTCTTCATCAAGTACTTCGATAATTCTTTCTGCAGATGATTGAGATATAATTATCATAACAAATACCATAGAAAGCATCATTAAACTCATTAATATTTGCCATGCATATGTAATAATACTTGAAAGTTGACCTGTTTGCATTGAGCCACCAACAATAAGTTGTGAGCCAAACCATGATATTAGTAAAATACAAGTATAAATTGTAAGTTGCATTACTGGACTGTTAAATGCTACTATTTTTTCCGCTTTTTTGAAGAAATAGTACACCTCATCATTTATGTTTTTGAATTTCTGTTTTTCAAAATCTTCTTTTGCATATGCTTTTACAACTCTTATTCCATTTAAGTCCTCTTGCACAACTCTATTTAATGTGTCATATTTTTTAAACACCGTTTCAAAATTTGGGTGGGCTTTTTTAGCAATAAAAATTAAAAGAAATCCTAAAACAGGTATTGCAACAAAAAAGATGCATGCAAGTTTTGGACTGATTGTAAAACACATAAATAATGCAAAAATCATCATGATAGGTCCTCTGACTAGAGTTCTTATAATCATTTGGAAAGCATTTTGAACATTAGTAACATCTGTTGTAAGTCTTGTAATTAAGCTTGAAGTAGAGAATTTGTCTATATTTTCAAAAGCATATGTTTGAATTTTGTCAAACATCGCCTTTCTTAAATTTTTGGCATATCCTGAAGATGCTTTTGCTGCATACTTTCCTGATAGCATACCAAATATTAATGATAATATTGCAGATACAATTAAAAATACACCTATTTCTAGGATATACTTAACATCACTATTTTGAATTCCTACATCGATAATTCTTGCCATCAAATAAGGAATTACAATTTCCATAACCACTTCAAAGATAACAAAAATAGGCGTCAAAATTGCATCTTTTTTGTATTCTTTAATATAGCTTGCTAGTTTTTTTATCATTTATCTTCCTCCCTTTCTTTTCATTGATTGTATGCAATTAAGTATGCGCAATTTTGGACGCTGAAGTGCATCCATTTTGCGCATCTTTTGCATACTTTTAATTCTCTAAATTTTTTGACATTTTCTCTAGTATATTCATAAAATTTTGTAATTCTTCCTCTGTTAAATCTTTTTTCAAATCTTTTTCAACTTTTTTTACTTCTGTTTCTACACTATTTATTATTTCTGTTGATTTTTTAGTTAAAGTAATTTCCTTTAATCTAGCATCTTCACTCATCGACTTTCTCTCGATTAATCCATTTTTCTCCATCAAACTTAAAATTTCAGCAACCGTTGCTCTTCTCATGTTAAATCTGCTTTCTATATCTTTGGCATAAACATTGCCTTCTTTGCGGTTTCTATTGATGAACTCTATAAAGCTACATTGTACTGCTGTAACATTATATTTTGAAACAGCTTCGTCCACTTTTCTTTTTATTTGCCTTGATAAAATATGTATGCTTCTACCTATATCATTATTTTCTATTTTTACCACCTCCAAGCATTGTTAGTGCTCTAACAATATATTATTGTATAATTGTTTTTGGAGTTTGTCAAGTTGTTGAAAGATTTTTTTGAGCAAATCTTGCCATTTTTAATATTTCTGTAACATTTTTGTAATATTTTTATAAAACATGGGGACAGTCTTATAACTGTCTCCATGTTTTACTTCAATACCTCACTTAATACCTTAGAAAGATATTTCATACTATTTAAGCATTGCTCCATTGTATTTCCAGTTGCTCCCACTTCAATAATGCTTGCACCTTTTGCAAGCTGTTGATTATATCTGCTATCTCGTAAAACAATTGGCTTAAATAACCCTGGATATAGCTCATTTGCTTTTTCTTGTATTTTTATTGCTAATTTTAAATTTTCATTCCAATTATCATGCTCACTTCCGCCTCCATTGCTTCCTATAACAAACATTAATTGTGCCGCTTCGTCATCGCCAATTTTTACTGTAGGTGCATATGAGCTATCACCAATTGCATCTCTATGCATATCAAACAATATATCAGTGTCTTTGTTCTCTTCTAAAAGTTTGGCCACTCCTTTTAAAGACCTATCATATGATTGACTATATGATGAATCATAAATTGTTGTATCATGAATTACGTTGTATCCATAATGTTTCAAATATTTTTCAAGTTCTGCTCCCACTCGTACCATGTTGCAATTTAAATCTTTTGTTCTAAAATTTCCTGAAGCTTTATATTTATAATTGTCTGTTTGGGTATAGCTTTCGCAGGTATGGGTGTGATAAATTAATATATTTTTTGTGTTTACATCTACTTCTGGTACAAGCATTTCTTTGGTTAATTTTATGTTATCTGTTTCGTTTCGTATTTTTACCCCATTGTATTCACTTGTGTACTTCTCTGGTACACTGTTTTCTAGCACTTCTGTTTTTAATCCAGTTTCTGCTTCCTGTATTTCATCATCTATATTATTGTTTCCTATAGCATTTTCCGCACTTGTTTCATTTTCCACTACATTTTCTGCCGCATTTTCTACGTTCTCCGTATTTGCTCCGTTTTTTTCTATGCTGTCCATCATGCCCAATTCCACACCTAGTGCCATTTTTAGTGGCTCTATATTGTTTTTTGCATTTTGCTCCTTTTTATTGACACTTCTTATACTTGGAATAACAGTATCCAAACATGACAAAAACGAATTTTTATCTATATTGAGCTTTGTTTTGAAACCCGAGAAATATTTAGTAAGACCTACAATAATAGCTATTAATAAAGTTATTTTTATCAAATATTTAATTATATCTTTAAGCTCAATTACAGCTAAATTTATCATTGATTATATTTCCTTTCAAAACAAGAGTACAAGTCATTATATATAAATATATGCTTGTACTCTTAAAAATATAACCATCAATAAGAACTATATTCAGTAGAGATATCTATTTGTGAATTAGTAATTATTTTATCATATTCATTTGATATTTCTTTAAAATCTTTATCTAACAATACCATTTTATTGTTATTATTTTTTATCAAATATACAGTATTGTATATATCCGAATCATATATATCTAACGCTGGTGTTTGTAATAATATATTTCCTGTTGTATCTATGATTATGTTATTCCAATTATATTCGGACTCTGTACTTCCGTCATAATTTTCATTATAATAAATCATTTGTACATATATTTCACCATCGTCTACATCATATATATCTATGATTGAATAATCCCCAGATATAGTAGTTTGGTTTCCGTTATTATCATACCAACCAGTTACTGAATAATCTTTAGTTTCAAATTCAATAAAACCATTGTTAAATGTTTCTAATGTTAAATCATCTTCATCAAGCCCTGGCAAACATACTATACTAGATTGCTCTTCTCCATTACTTTTTAAAATGGTTACTTTGCACTCTTCCTCAACTGTAGACATATAATATGTATCTTCGTCTTCGTCATAATAATCATCGCTGTATTCTTCATTTTCCTCTAATATAGGCTCAATTATCATAGAAAAATTTTGACTTGCATACATGTACCCTGTATTAATTCTTCTCAATGTCACTTCATCAGCACTACTATAATATCTGCTTTCAAGTTGTTGACTGCTTAATTGCTTTTCTCCTTTAGTAGTAGCTGCAGTCAATAATGCATTATATGATTCTATATATTGTAATCTATGAATTCCATCATTAATGTTTGTTAAATAGATGTCTAAAGTAGAGTTCACTGCCTGTACATATTTTTCTAAAACTCCACTTAATTCTATACTAGCATTAGTTTTTGAAATTATATAGAATTTATTATCTTTTTGAGCTAAAGCTATATAATATGTATTATTATTAATTTCCATTTCAGTAAAAAATGATACTCTATCATACTCACATGGTATTCTCTCTTGCCCATCTTCTGTTATAAATCCGTATTTATAATTTTTTTCAACCGGAATATATAATTCACTTTCTTTATTTCCTTGTAGTGTAACAATACTATTATTTAACTCAGCTATTGCGTTTTCTAATTGAACTTCATTTATTTTTGTTATAATTAATGATGCTAAAATCATTAGTAAAAATCCAATAGCTAATATGCTCTGTAACACATAGTATAGTATAACATTTACAATTTTTCTTGCACTACTTTCTTCTATATTTTTATCTTGGAAATGTATATAAATGAATTGCATTATTACAGCTATTATATTCCAATAATTTTCTTCCAATATGCCTAGTAAGCCCAATATTGCAATTATTATAACTGCCACATAAGATATCACTTGTATTACTTTTGGTCTGTTTTTTCTTATTCTAAAAAAGTTAATTATAGCTAATATTATTGGTATGACATTTACAGCTATCCATACTATATGTGAAACATCATCATTATTTAAGAAATCACTATTAAAAAATGCAAACCAGATTTCATACAATCCAAATACAAGTTGCCAGAAAAATATTTTTTTGTTTTCTTTATTTTGAATTGCACAAATAATGTTTAATATACCTATACCGCCATATACTAAAAATAATATTGTTCCAAGATTATTTATTAAAGTTTCAATTAGGAAGCTATCATATAGAGATTTTATATCTGTATTTATATGCATCAGACCAGATGTCAAAAGCTCCCCCGAAAAATAAAAAATATATAATGAAGCTATAGCTATAGCATTTAGTATCGCAACAAAGCGATTAGTTCCCCTTTTATTCATCAATTACTCCTTTCTTTTGTTCTTCTCCTATATTTTCATAATAAAATTATAACATTCTTTTTAAAATATGCAATTATAAATTTTAAAAAAATGAAATTGCTTCTTCAACCGTAACCTCTTTTTGCTCGCCTGTTTCCATATTTTTTAGGCTAACAGTTCCATTCTTTTCTTCTTCTTCTCCTATTATTGCCACATATGGAATTTGAAGCTTGTCTGCATATTTAAATTTAGTTTTTATTTTTTTGTTTTCTACATATACATCTGTATTTATTCCTGCTTGTCTAAATCTTGTACCAATCTCTAATGCTCTATTCACATCATCTGTCATAGATACTACCAAAACTTTAGCTATAGATTTTTTGTCTTCTTTTATTATGTTTAATTCATTTAATTTGTAAAATAATCTAGTAAGTCCAATTGACACGCCAACTCCAGGAAGTTTTTTGTCTGTATAAAATTCAGCCAAATTGTCGTATCTTCCACCAGAGCACACACTGCCGATTTCTCTGTAGTCATTCAAAAATGTTTCGTATACAGTTCCTGTGTAGTAGTCTAAACCTCTTGCAATGGTTAAATCTACTTTAAAATTATCATCTGGCACACCAAATAATCTTACATATTTTATTACCTGTGTTAATTCATCTAGTCCTTGCATGAAAAGCTCGTTTGAGAAATTTAGGTTTTGTAAAGCTTCCAATTTTTTATCAGTAGTACCATCAATCTTTAAAAATGTCATTATTTTTTCTATTTTGCTTTTCTCTATTTTTAAATCTTCTAGGCATTTTACCACATTTTCTTCGCCTATTTTTTCAAGCTTATCTATTATTCTCATTATATCTACTGATTCATTTTCTAACTCCAACTCTGCAAAAAGGCCATTTAAAATTTTTCTATTATTAATTCTAATCGTAAAATTGTCAAAACCTAGTTCTTTAATTGTCATGTAAATTAAGCTAGGCATTTCAGCATCATTTATAATGCTTAGCTCTCCGTCACCTATTATATCTATGTCGCATTGATAAAACTCTCTGTATCTGCCTTTTTGCGGTCTTTCTCCTCTATACACTTTTCCAATTTGATATCTTTTAAATGGGAATGTAATATCATTTTGATATTCACACACATATTTTGCAAGTGGTACAGTCAAATCAAAACGTAAAGCTAAATCGTTATCGCCTTTGTTAAAACGATAAATTTGTTTTTCTGTTTCTCCACCAGCCTTTGCAAGAAGCACATCCGCCATTTCTATAATTGGCGTATCCACTGGTAGAAAACCAAATCTCTCATATGCACTTCTTATTTTATCAATCATGGCATTAAATTGAATTTGCTCACTTGGTAGCAACTCCATAAATCCTGGCAAAGTTCTTGGCTCCACTTTTTTGCTCATTTCTATTCCTCCTTTTGTCGCTATAGGGACAGGCCTAAAAACGACAACTTTGTCGTTTTTGGGACAGGTCTACTATTGACTTTTACCTTACTTGTAATTGATACCTGTCCATGATTCGTCCTTTTTTATTAATTGTTACCTGTCTCTAATTAAGTTTTTTTCTAATTGACACTTATCTTTAATTAGCAATTATTTAATCTTCTCCCGGCATTAAATTATAGTAGATTGGCTCTTCATCTACAATCTTTGTAGAAATTCCATGACCTGGATACACTATTGTATCATCCGGCAATATTAACAATTTATTACTTATTGAACTTATTATATCTTCAAAGCTACTTGTTGGTAAATCTGTTCTTCCCCACATTCCTTTAAAAAGCGTGTCTCCAGAAAATAGCATTTTCTCTTTTTCGCAATAAAGACTGCTTCCACCTTTTGTATGACCAGGTGTATGAATTACCTTAAATTCTAAGCTTCCTATGTGTAAAATATCTCCATCATTTACTCTTGAATCTGCCTCTATTGCAATTGGTATTTCACACAAAGTTCCTGTTAGATTTATTTCTGGTTTTTTGAGCCCTTCATAGTCATCTTTTTGTATTAATATCATTCCGTTTTTTTTACTTTTTACTTCATTTAACGCACCAATATGGTCTCCATGGCAATGAGTTAAGTAAATATATTTTACTTTTGCGCCCAATATATCAAGTAGCTCTAGTATTTTTTCTGCTTCTCCTCCTGGGTCTATCACCATAGCCTCTTTTGTTTCTTCATCTGCTATTATGTAACAATTTGTAACTATGTTATCTATAGCAGATTTTACTTTTAATTCCTTTAATATCATTTTTTCTCCTATCTGTTATATTCTATGTTATTTATTTTTTAGTATTTTTACTTTTGGGGCAATTTTAGACCTGTCCCCTAAGCGACAACTTTGTCGTTTTTAGGCCTGTCCCCAAAACGACATCATTGTTTTCTCCTCTTTACCTCATATACACTATCAACTTTTCTTAAGTTTTTAAGCACAGTATTTAATTGCTCTATGTTTTCTACTTCAACTGTTAATTCTGTTATTGCAATTTTTTCTTTATTTGCTTTTGATGACACTGCTATAATTTTACATTTACTGTTTCCAAGTACTGCTATTATGTCTGCAAGAAGTCCTGCTCTATCATTTGCATATACTTCTATGTCTACGCTATATGATGTTTTTTTGTTGTCGCTCCAGTACACATCTATAATTCTGTTTCCTTCTTCTAGCAATTTTTTAGTATTTACACAGTCTGTTCTATGTACCGAAACTCCTCTTCCTCTTGTTATATAGCCTATTATGTCATCTCCTGGTACTGGATTGCAGCATTTTGATAATTTTACTAAGCAGTTGTCTATTCCTTTTACTATAATTCCATTTTGTGATGGTTTTTCTTTATGTGTTTTCTCTTTAGTAAGCTCTTCTAGTGTTTTTTCTATGTCATCCTCTTTATGAACTTTTCTGTATTCTTCTAGCATTCTAGCTATTATTTTCCCAGATGTGATTGAGCCAAATCCAACACTTGAATACATATCCTCTATTGAGTTAAATTTATATCTCTTAAGAGCTGCTTGTATGAATTCTGGTTTAAACAAATCATCATGCTTCATACCAATTTTCTTTAATTCTTTTTCTATTAGCTCTTTTCCTTTTTCTATATTATCTTCTCGTAGATTTTTCTTAAACCATGCTAATATTTTATTTCTTGCTCTTGAGCTTTTTACAAATTTTAGCCAATCTCTACTTGGTCCTTTTGATTGGTCTGATGTGATTATTTCCACAATGTCCCCATTGTTTAATTGGGTTACAATTGGCATCATCTTGCTATTTATTTTGCATCCTACCATGTGATTTCCTATTTGCTCATGTATTTGATATGCAAAATCTATAGGTGTTGCTCCCTTTGGAAGAACCTTTATTGCTCCTTTTGGTGTAAATATATATACCTCGTCTTCGAATAATTCTTTTTTCAAAGTTTGCATAAATTCTTCTGGATTCTGCATTTCGCTTTGCCATTCTAATGTCTCTCTAACCCAAGCAAGTTTGTCCTCTTCTACCTTGACATTTGATTTTTTGCCACTTAAAAAGCTTGACTCTTTATATGCCCAATGTGCCGCAATACCATATTCTGCAACTCTATGCATATCCCAAGTACGAATTTGCACTTCAAAAGGTGTTCCTTTTGGTCCTATTAAAGTTGTATGTAGTGATTGGTACATATTTGGCTTTGGCACAGCTATATAGTCTTTAAATCTTCCCGGCATTGGGTTATATAGCTCATGAACTACGCCAAGTGCTGCATAGCAGTCTTTAACTGAGTTTACAATAATTCTTAAAGCAAATAAGTCGTAAATCTGGTCCAAAGTCGAATTATCTCTTTTCATTTTTCTATAGATACTGTATAAATGCTTTGCTCTTCCTGTAACCTCAGCATCTATTCTTTGCTTTTTTAATTCTTCTTTTATTTGCTCCATTATTTGCTCTATAAATTTTAATCTTTCTTCTCTCTTTTTATTTATTCCCTCAACTATATCTCTATAATCCTCTGGATATAGATATTTGAAAGATAAATCTTCAAGCTCCCATTTTAAAGAATACACACCAAGTCTGTTTGCAAGTGGTGCATATAATTCCATTGTCTCTTTTGCATTTGCAATCTGTCTATCACGTGATAGATATTTTAGTGTCCTCATGTTGTGGAGTCTATCTGCAAGTTTTATTAAAATTACACGTATGTCTTTTCCCATTGCCAAAAACATTTTTCTGTAATTTTCTACTTGTTGCTCCTCGACACTTGCATATTGCAATTTGCTAAGTTTTGTAACTCCATCTACCATATAAGCGACTTCATCATTAAATTCTCTTACTAAATCATCATATGTCGTATCAGTATCTTCCAATACATCATGTAGAAGTGCAGCACAAATAGTATTATCATCTAGCCCTAATTCTGCAAGTGTGTATGCAACTTGGACAGGATGAATTATATATGGCTCACCTGATTTTCTTAATTGGTCTCCATGTTTTGCTTTAGCATAATCATATGCTCTTTGAATTAACTTTGTGTCTCTTCTTCCTTTTTTCTTTTTTACTACTGAAATCAAATCTTCTATTGTCACTTCTTTATATTCTGACATATTCATCCCCCCTTAGTAAGATTTACGCATGTCTTTTATTACAATCTGTATGCTCTCCATTCCGTTAAATGAATTAATATCTAAATTTCCTACAACATCTATTCTATCATCTAACAAATATTTTTCTGATAATTCTCCCATATTGAAGCCTATTGCATTTACCATGTAGTTGTCATCCTTTAAGGTTAATTTAAGATGCTTCCCTTCTGAAAGGGCTCTTATGGAATTTATTTTTAGATTTTTAAATAAAAATAATGGCATTTTGTTAGCTTCTCCAAATGGCTCTAACATTTTTAAACTTTTTACACTATCTATATCCACATTTTTTAAAGAAAGCTCACTATCTATGTTGATTATAGGTACAATTTTATCTATTTCACAAGATTTTGCATATTCTTCTAATTCTTGTTTAAAACTTTCGAATTCATTTTTGTTTACAGTTACTCCTACAGCCATAGCATGTCCGCCAAATCTTTCTAAATGCTCACCACATTTTGTAAGCGCTTCGTGTAAATCAAATCCTGGTATGCTTCTTCCAGAGCCTTTTCCTTCTTCACCTTCAAAACAAATTAATATTGATGGTTTAAAATACGTTTCAGTTACTTTTGAAGATACAATTCCTATTATTCCATGTTGCCATCCCGTACTTCCTACAATTATACACGATTTTCCCTTTTCTTCTTTTTCTATTTTTTCTATTGCCTCATCTAAAATTTTCTTTTCTATGTTCTGTCTTTCTATGTTATATTCATTTAATCGAATTGCTAATTTTCTTGCTTCTTCATAATTTTTACTTAAGAATAAATCTAATGCAATTTGCTCGTTGCCCATTCTTCCACATGCATTTATTCTAGGCGCTACCCCAAAAGAAATAGCCGAAGAATCTATCGTCTTAAATCCAATAACTTCAAGTAATGCCTTTAGTCCAATATTTCTAGTTTGTGCAATAAGCTTTAAGCCAAGCTTTGCTATAACTCTGTTTTCATCTACTAATGGCACTATATCTGATATTGTTCCAATACACACTATGTCCAAATACTTTAAATATTCCTTTTCTTCTAAGTTAAGCTTAATAGAAATTGCTTGTATCAACTTAAAAACAACTCCAACTCCAGCTAATTGATTAAATGGATATTTATTGTCCTTTCTTTTTGCATCCATTACAGCTAAAGCATTTGGCAAATTCTCAGCAGGCTCGTGATGGTCTGTTATAAGTACTTCTATTCCTAAAGAATTAGCATAATCCACTTCATCTATACCAGATATTCCACAATCCACTGTGATAATTATTCTAAATCCTTCATCATATATTTTTTTTATAGCTTGTTTGTTCAAGCCATAGCCTTCATCCAATCTATTTGGTATATATGATGATACTTGTAAGCCCCTTTCTTCCAAGAAGCTTTTAAGTACTGTAACACTTGTAATCCCATCAGCATCATAATCTCCATAAATCATTATTTTCTCTTTATTGTCCACTGCCTTCAAAATTCTATCTACTACAATTTCCATATCAGGCATCAAAAATGGGTCATGAAAATCTTTTCTAGTAGGGCTCATAAATAAATCTATATCTTCTTTTTCGGTAATACCTTTATTAACCAATATTTTCGCCAAAATCTCATTAACGCCATATTTGCTTTTTAATTCATTAACTTTATTTTCATCTATTTCATAGCATTCCCATTTTTTATTCATTAGCTTCTCCTCTTGAATTTACAATTTAACATCTATTTTACTACAAATTTGGAAATTTTTAAAGGGGTATTGGGAAAAAATATGAAACTTGTCCAAAAGGGACACTCCTTTTTGGACAAGTTTTTGGACTTTTAGGAGTGTCCCTTTTGGACAAGTTTCAAAAATCTTACAAATTCAAAGCCCAAATCATGGCTTTGTCTACTTTTTTGCCGGTTGCATTTTCCAATGCCTGCTTATATAAATCTAGTTGCACCTTGTATTTTTCCTCTAATTTGCTCACATCGCCATTTGGCACATAGTCTGTCTTGTAGTCTACAAGTATTAGTTTGCCTTCTTGATTGATATAATATAAGTCTATAATTCCCTGTACTAGTATTTTTTCGTGTGGCTCCGCTTCG
Source organism: uncultured Clostridia bacterium (assembly GCA_904378095.1). Lineage (GTDB taxonomy): Bacteria > Bacillota > Clostridia > TANB77 > CAG-508 > CALXVA01. Next base: position 69,899 of record CAJFHE010000002.1, read on the forward strand.
TCGTAAATTGCATTTGCAGGGACATTTATATAAAATGGCTCTTCTTTATGTATTTCTTTTGCGCTTTTTAGCTCTTGCCACAATTTAGATTTAGTATAATTATATAGTATATTTATATTCACGCTTTTGGCTTCTATTTCAGAAATGATATTTCTTTCTTTTAAATCCTGTACAAAATCGTGTAAATCTTCTAATGAATAATCTTTTCTCTCATCTAACTTTTGTACACATAAATGCATTAGTGTACCTTTTTGTGCGGCTGTTAGACTTTGTGTTTGCTCCATAAACTTAGGTTTTGACGTTAGTTTTACTGGCTGCTCTTTTTTGTTTTTCGCCATTTCGATTAATTCGTCAATATCGTGCTCTTCACTGTCTTCTAATTCCTTTAGTTTTGTTACTGAAGTTTTGGTTGGGATTTTGGATGAAGCTATGTACTTGTATTTCCACTGTAACTTCTCTGTTATTTCTTGTTTTTTTCCGCCGTCCCAAAAAACAAGATTTTCTTTCGTCTTTTCTTGTATAACTTTTGCCATATCTACGGTCTCGTTTTCTGCTTCTTTCATCTCTTTTACCAAGTCTTCTTTTTTATACGTATGTAACTCGAGCAAATTGTTTATTCCTCTTTCTTTTTTATATTCATATACTAGCTCTAGCCAGTCTAAATATGAAATATATTTTCCTACAAGATTTCTATTTATTTTTAGTTCTGGCTCTTTTGTGTTTTCTAAATTATCCAAAGACACTTGCGCAAAATCACTTTTTTTATAAATGTCAAGCATTTTTTGCTTTTCTTCTAAAGATTTATTTAAATCTTTGCTCATTCCTGTTATTATAAGTTTTTCTTTAGCTCTTGTTAAAGCAACATATAGCACTCTCATTTCTTCCGAAATTGTCTCCACTCTAGAGCTAATTTGTATTGCCTCTCTTGACAAAGTATTATATTCTATTTTTTTCTCTGAATCGATAAATTTCATTCCAAAACCTATATCTTGGTGGATTAATATTGGTGTGTTTAAATCTTGCATGTTAAATTTCTTGCCAGTGCTTGCTAGAATAACTACCGGAAATTCTAGCCCCTTGCTCTTATGAATACTCATAATTCTAATTACATCGTCGTTTTCTCCGATTATTTTAGCTGCTGACAAATCTCCACTACTTGTTTTCACTTTATTTATGAAATTTATAAAATTGAATAATCCTTTAAAACTTGCTTTTTCGTACTGTTTTGCTTTTTCAAAAAGCATCTTTAAATTAGCTTGTCTTAGATTTCCATTTAGGAGCAAGCTTACATAGTTATAAAATCCAGTGTCTAAATATAGCTTCCAAATAAGCTCATCAAGCAGCAAAAATTTTTCTTCTGCCTTCCATTTCTTTAATTTTTCTACCACATCATCAATTTTATGCCTTAATTTATTATCCACACTGAGCCTAGCTTTAAGCATTGCTTCATAGAACAAACATTTTCTATCAACAAGCCTAATTTGCATTAAATCATTATCTGTAAATCCAAATATGTTAGACCTTAGCACTGTTACCAACGGAATGTCTTGTAATGGATTATCTATTACTTTTAAAAGTGACATTATAGTTTCTACTTCCATTGACTCCAAATATGTACTTGAGCTATCACTAAAAACCGGATAATCTAATTCAGATATTTCTTTTTCATAAATTGGTGCAAGCACTGTGCTTGCTCTTAATAGCACGCATATATCTTTTGGTCTAATTTTTCTATAACCGCACTTTTTTGTCAAATACATGATAGTCACTTTGCAAAAGTTTTTGGATTTGTTTTGCCACAAACCTTGCTTCTAAGACCACATCTTCTATTCTTTCTTCGTTTTCATCGTCGTCTGTTTCTTCTAATTCTTTTACAGGATTTCTACTTTGTGCTTTAGCGCTAATTTTTTCACTATCTACTGATTCGTTTTGCTCTACTGTTAATTGTTGGCTTATGTCTAAGCCTGTTGTCACTCCTTCTATATTTTTTGCTTTATAATCTTTTAAAGCTTCGCTTGTTTCATTTTCTCCAGGAACTAATAAATCACTTTCTGGCTTGTAATAATCTTCTTCCTGCTCCTTTAAATCAATTATATGCAACTCTGCTATTCCTGCATGCTCTATATTTTTCTCTGGCTCTGGATAATTTGCACCATAGTTTAAATACTCTTTTTCGTTATATTCCACATTACCAAGCTTTTCACTCATTATGTTTTTAAAGACTAAATTGGTAATATCTAGCACACTTTTTCTACTTCTAAAATTTTTAAATAGTTGTATTTTTAATCCGGCACTATCCACTTTTTGCTCTTCTTTTAATGCATAGGTAGAATATTTTTCTAAGAATAGCTCTGGTCTAGCCTGTCTAAATTTATAGATACTTTGCTTAACATCTCCTACCATAAAGATGTTGTTTCCTTTAGATATGCTTGTTAGTATCTTTTCTTGGACCAAATTGCTATCTTGATACTCGTCTATCAAAATTTCTTCAAATGTCTCTCTATATTTTTCTGCAACAGCTGTTGGCACTTCGTTTTCGTTTAATAATATTTTTAATGCAAAATGCTCTATATCATTAAAATCAATAATATTTCTTTCTTTCTTCTTGGCTGCAAATGCTGCAGAAAACTCCAAAATCAATTTCTTTAGCTCGTTAAGCACTCTATACATATCCGCAATGTCTTGACTAGCTTCTTTTGAATTGGATTTAATTTTTACTCCATCAAATTGTTTTTTTACCTTATCTCTAACATCTTTTGCTTCAGCCTTTAACTCTAGTGTCACCTTTTTATCCACTGGCCATTTGCTCCATGCTATTTCATTTATGCTATCATAAGCCCTGTCCCAAGTTTCTAAATTTATGCTAGTTAAATTATTAATATCTTCTTGTAAAACTCTTGAAAATTTCTCAAGCTCAACAAATTTTAAGGTATCTTGCTTTATTTTTTCTAGCTGAGTAATCATGCTGAAAATTTCATCACTAATATGCGAAAGTATAATTTTGCCCCAAGTAGTTTCAGAAAAATCTTTATCAGTATCTATGTTAAACTCCTCTGTCTTTTCATTTAGCCATTTCTCTGGAAAAGGATTACTCTGTATATATTTATATATATTCAAAATTATTTCTTGTAATTTTTCGTCTCCTCTATAATCTGTATATGTATCTAATAACTTAATAAAGCCCTTATCATCGTCCATATACTTCTGCTCAAAAATTTCATCTAATACATCACTTTTAAGCATCTCTATTTCAGCAGTGTCTCCAATTCTAAAATTGGCAGAAGCATTAATTTCATAAAAATTATTACGTATAACGTCCAAGCAAAAAGAATGGATTGTACAAATACTAGCTTTATTTAGCAAAGTTATTTGTCTCTGTAAATTAGCAGAATCCGGATTTTTCTCCAACTTTTCATATATGGCATCTAGCACCCTTTCTCTCATTTCACTTGCAGCTGCATTTGTAAAAGTAACCACCAAAATTTTATCTATATCCACATTTTCATTAATAACTTTGTTAATAATTCGCTCAACAAGTACAGCTGTCTTACCGCTTCCGTGCCGCAGCTGCAACTAATATGTTATTTCCTTTTTCGTAAATTGCTTGCTTTTGCTCATTTGTCCAATCCATTTTCTTTACCTCTTTTCCGATTTATATTATATTTGATTATTTATTTTTTTGCAATAGTAACAAAAATGGAGCTTACCTATACAATCTTATGAAAATTGCATAAGTAAGCTCCATTTTTTAGGAAATTATTTTGCTAGTAATTTAGATATTTGTTCTGTATGATGTTTAGAAGTATCTTCTAGCATTGAAATTCTCAAAGAATTAATATCTACTTTTTGCTCAGTAGCTGTTTGTCTAGATTCAAGAGCATTGTTTTTTTCAAGATTTGCAGTATATCCATCAAATAGTGCTCTAATCTTATTGAATAATTCATCTTCTTTTACAATTAAAAAATTATTGATGCTTCTTATCTCTTTGCTATGCTCTTCGAACTTTTTATCATGTTCTTCTAGTTTTGCAAATACTTTGTCAAACTTTTTGTCGTGTTCTTCTAGTTTTGCAAATACTTTGTCAAACTTTTTATCGTGTTCTTCTAGTTTTGCAAATACTTTATCAAACTTTTTATCGTGTTCTTCTAATTTTGCAGATATTTGTTCTAAGTCCTTGTCGTGTTTTTCTAATTTTGCAGATATTTGTTCTAAGTCCTTGTCGTGTTTTTCTAATTTTGCAGATATTTGTTCTAAGTCCTTATCGTGTTTCTCTAATTTTGCAGATATTTGTTCTAAGTCCTTATCGTGTTTCTCTAATTTTGCAGATATTTGTTCTAAGTCCTTATCGTGTTTCTCTAATTTATGAAGCATCTTTTGAGAAAACTCTTCTTGTTTATCTAATTTAGCCAAAACTTTTTCCATAAATTCTTTCTCCATGTTATCACCTCTTTTCTTTCTAGAATGTTAATATATTATCATAAATCAGAAAGATTTTCAATGATAATTTTTCGACTTTTTTCGACAAATTTGTTTGTCTGCAACTGATTACGATAATTTGCATATTATCCTCCAGATACAATACACTTTCGTTCTCCTAATTTTGTGCAAAATTCCTTTTACAAAGCTGCAATTTCTTCCGTGGTTAATCCTGTTATTTCTACTATAGTCTCAATTTCTAATCCTTTCTCTTTCATTTTTTTAGCTATTTCTAAGTTTTTCTCTTCTTGCCCGTTCCTCTTTGCCTTTTCTAAAAATTGCCTTCTCGTCCATTATGGCTTTTTGACGCAATTCAGCAATTCTCCTTAACTTATCATCTTGACTTATTTTATTTAGTTTTTCTCCAGCTTCTTTTAATTCTTTGTTCGTTTTCATTATATTCTTCACCTTCTCAGATTCAGGATTGTCCAAAAAATATAACCAGTCTAGCAATTCTTTGTCTTCTGAGCTAGCCATATCAATCTTAGACATTATTATTATATGAAACTCAAACTTATCTGTCAAAATGATTTTTCTGTGTTTTTCTTCCACAATTTTCCAACTCGTGTGTGTCAAGATTTGCTTCTGGTAAAACATTAAATTCTGTGATTAATACAACAACAGTTCTTGCTAAATCTGCGTAATCCTCTCCAGCTTGTATTCCTCTGGTATAAAGTCTCCCCCAATAATACAACATTCTTTCAATAAAGATGTAGTAATCTTTTCTCTTCCGACTTCGCCAAATAAATTTTCACGTTTTTAGGAGTTTTTTAATGTGTATTTGTAATATATTTTTAATGTTTCTGTAATATTTACTTAGAAAAGGTGACAGATTTCAATCTGCCACCTCGTTTCACTATTTTTGTGCAATAAAGCCATCACCTTGTTTCGTTTATTTTATATATAATTGTGGGTCAACATTTGCATTGTCTTTTAAAATCTCAAAATGTAAATGTGACTCATCTGCAATTTCAAAAGTTGCTGTATTTCCTACAGTTCCTATAGTTTGTCCTTGTTTTACTGCTTCACCTTCTTCTATAAACTCAGCTGTTAGTAAGTTTGAATACACGCTAGAAAATCCATTTGTATGTTCTATTACTACAGTAAGTCCATATCTTGGGTCATTTTTTATTGATTTTACTGTGCCTTCTGCAGATGCTTTTACTACTGTAGTCTTTTCTGCAGCTATGTCTATACCATTATGTGTAATCCATTCATCCAATGTTGTTGAATACACCAAATTCTCTTTTGCATATTCTCTTAAAATTTCTCCTTCAACAGGCATTGTAAATTCTGGGTCTTTTTCTTCCTCTTCTTCCACTGTTTTGTTCTCTTCTGTTGTATTTGCATTATTTGTTTCTGCTGCTTTATCTTCTTTTATAGAATTGGTTTGTGAATTGCTTGTATTTACTGCATATTTTGTGGTATCTTCTTCTGTATCATCGTTCATTTCCTCCACTGTCTCATTTAGCACCTCGTTAACCTCTTCTTCTTGAACTTCATTTACTGTCCTGCCCATTTGCGAGCTTGTTTGCTCTGTAGTATTTGATACATAATCATCTACAACAGTTGTGTTAAACCTTGCCATTTGCGTTTTGTTTTTGTTTCCACTTCCATAAAGTATAAATATTGCAATAAATGCAATAACTGATAATGATAAAATTCCTCCCGCAATGTATAATACTCTCTTGATATCTGTTTGAGACTTTCCTAGTCCTCTTCTTTCTCTTCTCATAAAAAAATCAATCCTTTCTTGTTTTTGTATTTATCATAAGTATTTACATTTTTGAGAGTTTTATACAATTTTTTTACATATCTTCTATTTCCACATCTGTATAATAATGATGTATGATATCTTCATAGCTCTGTCCTTCTTTTGCCAAACTATCTGCACCGGTTTGACTCATTCCTACTCCATGGCCATATCCTGTTACTTCAAACTTTATTTCATTATCATTAATTGTCACTTTAAAGTTAGCAGACCTTAAGCCAAAGATAGTCCTAACTTCTACACCTGACAACTCCAAATTACCTATTTTTACAGTTTTTACTCTATTTCCATCAGTATATTCCTCAACTTTAATGCAATCTTTTTCATCGAAATCTATCTCAAAATCACTGTGTACTTCTTTTATTTTTTCTTCAAATTCTTCTTTTGAAAAAGTCGCTTCTGAGCTATACTGACTGTATGCATCCTCTCCTGCTGTTGCTACAGATTGCAGATATGGATATCCGCTTCCTCCCCATACATCTATTGGTGCTTCTGTAGCTCCTCCACTATTTGAATGGAAAAATGCATTTATAGGTTTGCCTTCATAAGTAATAATTTTTCCTTGTGTACTTTTTACAGCATCTACAATTTTATTCCAGTTTTCTTCTCTTTTATCTTCATCCCACTTTTCTAGTCTATCTTCTTTAGAAATCCAGGCTTGGCAGCATCCAGAATCATCGCAAATATCCGCTTCTCCATGTTTTCCATCGTTATTAACTATTTTATATATTGTATATGTTCTTGCCACAACAGCCTGTGCCTTTAATGCCTCCTCTTCAAAAGAAGCAGGCATTTCAGCCGATACTACACCATATAGATACTCATCTAATTGTATCTCTTCTACCTTGTCTGTATCTGTATGTAATAGCTTTATTGTGTTATATTTGTCATAATCGTATGTAGACTCTTGAGCTATGGTTTCATTGCTTACCTCAGTATTTACAATATCTTGCGAAGACGTCCTGGATGAAAATTCTTGCGTAAATATAATTGGAATAGCAAAACAAATAAATATTAATATTAAAAAATATATAAAAATTTTCTTCATTCTATCTCGACCTACTCTCACGCAGTAATTGCATCATCTGTCAGCTTTCTTTTCATAAAATCCAACACTTTTCTTTCTATTCTTGATACCTGTACTTGATTTATATTCATCATTTCAGCTATTTCAGTCTGAGTCTTACCTCTATAATATCTAAGAAGAATTACTTGCTTTTCTTTTTCATTTAGGTTATTTATCAAATTCGATATTGCAATTTTATTTGTAATTACACTTTGCTCATCTACTCCTGTGCTTATTCTGTCAAGAATACTAATTCCATCATCATCACTTGACTCATTCTCATAAATGGAATTAACTGGCACTTTACTTTCCAATGCAATAACTACTTCTTCTCTGGTGACACCAACTTCTTTTGCTATTTGCTCTATGGTAGCCTCTTTGCCATTTCTTAAATATTCATTTTGAACATCTGCAATTTTACATAACAATTCTTTAATACTTCTGCTAATTTTAATTGGTCCTTCTGTTTGTGTATATCTTCTTACCTCACCCAATATGTATGGAACAGCATATGTTGAAAGCTTCACATCAAAGCTGGTATCAAACTTTTTTATTGCCCTAATAAATCCCATTACAGCAATCTGATACAAATCATCTACTTCATAGCCTCTATCTTTAAACCTTTTTACAATGCTCCAAATAAGTCCATTATTGTCTGTTATTAATTTTTCCATTGCCGACTTATCTCCTTCTTGAGCACGTACGATGTCTTCTACTTTATTCTCATACAAACTGTTTTCTGGCACTTAGCTCACTCCTCCTAAACTAGCAAATTCCTCTTCCTCTTCAAGATTAACTAAATGCTTCTTTATTTTCTTCTTCATCATAACTTTTGTGCCTAATCCTAAAACAGAATCAATTTGCACTTCATCCATAAAGCTCTCCATAATTGTAAATCCCATTCCAGACCTTTCTAAATTTGCCTTTGTTGTATATAATGGCTTACGAGCTAGCTCCACATTTTCAATTCCTTTTCCAGTATCCGAAATTTCTATTTCAATTGTATTTTTTATAATTTTCCCTTTTATTTTAATAATTCCCTCACAATCTTCATAACCATGAATTATAGAGTTGGTTACAGCCTCTGACACTGCAGTTTTAATATCTGCAAGCTCCTCTATTGTTGGGTCCAGCTGAGATGCAAATGCTGCAACTGTAATTCTTGCAAATGCTTCATTGCACGATTTACTCAAAAATTCTAATTTCATTTCATTATCATACATTTCTTTACACTCCTTTTGTCGTTATAGGGACAGGCCTAAAAACGACAACGTTGTCGTTTTTGGGACAGGTCTACTAGTAACGCTTTTATTTTAAAATACATTTACTAATTCGAATCAGGCACCTTTTGTCATTTTTTCTAATTGGTACCTGTTCCCAATTAGCTCGCCATAGGTATAATTTTGTTAATTCCACTCATTTCTAGAATTCTTCTAACTGTTTGGCTAATATTTACTATCTCCAAACTTCCTCCAATAAGTTTCATCATTTTGTACCTTCCGATAAGCATCCCTATTCCTGCACTATCCATAAAAGTAACCCTACTGAAATCAAATATAGTTTTTCTAGGCATATATCTTGTAATTTCATCGTCTACTTTCCTCCTTATTTTTTCTGCTACATGATGGTCTATTTCCTCAGTTATTTCAACTATCAGCTGCTTGTCCGCTTTTTGATAAATAATATTCACATATACCCCTCCTTAGTTAAATTTTTTATAATATTCACACGATATTATCTGTTTGGTATAATTATATTCTTATTTACATATTTTTCCAATAGTGAAATATAGGAAGTTTTATCGAAATATGGGAAGTTTTCGACATTTTACGATTTTTGCCCAAAACTATGTTATTATATTTATTAAGAAGTTACTTTGCCTCACGCAAAGTGCTATAAAATAAATTTTTTAGGAGGGAAATTTATGATTATAAATTCTCACGTACACGTCAATACCGATGAAAACTATTTTTTCTACAATGACTATGGCTTGAAACGGCTCTTGACAGAGATAGAGCAAAATGGGATTGATATGGCATTTCCTTGCCTTAATCCCAAAATCGGAATTTTTAGATGTCCTAATGATTGCTCTATGACTTGCACTTTTACAGTCTTAGGTGCATCAAGTCAGCCTACAGTAAACAATAACCTAAACAATTGTAAGTGTGAGCATTCCAAGCGGCATAGAGTCTGCGTTACAGAAGATGACGGCAAATTAATTCTAAGATGCAGAACATGTGGAAAGCTCATATTAGAGACTACAATTGACCCTCTACGTAGATACAACTTAGATTTAATCAATCTGTGCAGAGCATATCGGCACAGCATAAAGCCACTTATTTACGTGTCTTTGTGCACAGCTACAATCCAAGCAGAAATTAATTTCTTTGAGAAATATTTTGCTGACGATTTTGTAGGTTTTAAGCTTCACCCCTGGAATGACCAAGTGAGCGTAGCTAACTTTAAGTTTCACTCATCTAAGCCAGTACTAATTCATACAGGAATGCGTGAGTTAGAAAGTGCAAAAAATGCTGTTATATTTGCAGCTCAAAACCCGGAAATAAAAACAGTTATTGCACACGCTGCCACACTTGATGAGGAAGTTTTAAAGAAAATCGCTACCATGGAAAATGTGTACATAGATTGCTGTCCATCCAGCTTTATGTATGACAGTAAAGATTCAGGCCTATTTTATCCAGAAGAAATTTTGTCGCCAGAAGATATTTACTACAAAGCATTGGATTTTTTGCCAAGTGGTAAAATTTTATTTGGCACAGATTCGCCTTGGGGAAATAGCGAAAATGAGCTGGCGGTTGTTAGAAACTTAAAAATTCCAGAAAGTGTAAGAGAGCAAATTTTGTTTAAAAATGCTCGGGACGTGTATTTGTCATAATTTTTTATCTTGACATTGCTTTTCACTGAAACATGGTGACAGATTAAAATCTGTCACCATATTTCACTTTTTTTGTGCACAAGATAGCTGATTAAAATCTGCCACCTGGCTTGCTACTACATTTCTATGTAGCCTTAGTCTCCATTCATTGCACATCCACAGTCGTTGAATTCCTCTACGCTCATTTCCCAGTCTTGTCTCTCCATACTCACACCCCCTTTCTTAAAATCATGTATTTAAGTATAAATCAAGATGCTCTAAGAAACTTCTTCTTTTGCTATACAATTAAAGTCAAATCCATTGATTTTGTTGCTACTTTGGTAAGCAGATCTTCTACATCCTCCACAATATGCTAAATGCTTACAATTGCCACACCCTTCATAATTTCTTCTGTCTCGTATTTCTCTTAGTAAATCTGATTCTAGCCAAATTTTTTCTAAAGGCTCCTCATGCACATTTCCTGCTTTTATCCTTACAAAAGGACATGGGATTACATCTCCATTTGCTAGAATTGCACAAGATGCTATACCCGCTGTGCAGCCGCCTTTTATTCTAAACTTCTCGTCTTTATCTAAACACATTCCTTTAAATGAGTTAACATATGGATGTTTTAATTTATTTATCTTTCCTTGCTTCTCATATTCTAGTAATTTTTTTATTGCAAATATCTTCTCTTCTTTACTTAGCAAGAATTCTTTATCTCTACCAGTATCTATGCAAAAATTAAATGCGATATGTAAATTGTTTTCATTTGCTATTTTTACTATTTCATCAATATGATTAACATTTTTCTTATGGACAGTAGTAAATAAATACGGCTTTACGTTGACCGTTTCCAAGTCTTTTGCTAGCTTAATTGTATTTTCACTGCTAATATTCCTTACCTCATTTTCGTCAATATCGAAGCTTAAATGTACGTAATCAAATCCTTGCAAATCTTCTAAATTTAGATTTCGAATATATCCATTTGTTTGTAATGTTATTTTATTTATATTCTTTAATTTATTCCTGTTATTCTTCAAATATGCACAAATTTCTTTAAATTGTGGATGCAAGCACGCTTCTCCACCAGATAAAGTAAGAGTATGAATATGATTTTCATTTGCAAAATTTATGTATTTTACTATATCGTCATAATCCATATCAATATTTTTGTTTTCTCTGTTATAGCAGTGCAAGCAATTCAAATTACATTTTGTTGTAATTTCAAGCTCCAACATATGCATCGATAATCCCACACCTAACATCTCCTTCCTTTTCCACATGAGCATTTTCATGTATATAGCTATCCGTCCAAGCTCTACAGCCAGAAAAACAATTGTTATGTTTTTTACAATTCAAGCACTCTTCTGGCAAATTATTATTTAAATAATATTCTCTAAACTTTTTAAAACCTTTTCCATTTTTCCAAATTTCATTTATGTCTTCTTCAAAAACATTTCCACATAAGAATTCATCTGTCTGGAAGAAATTACATGGATACACATTTCCATTGTATTTTATTATAAGTTTGCTTTTCCCTGCTGCACAAACCGGCATCTGTAAACTTTTTTCTTCTTCTCCTAGCAAACCATATAGTCCATGCTTATATACAAATTTATCTTTTCCTACCATTTTTACATAGCTTAAATATTTTTCCATATTTTCTTTATTTATTGGAACACTTAAAGAATCAAATTTTTTTCCTGTATAGCAAGGTATTGCCATTGTTGGTGAATATGTTAGATTATCGAATTTATTTTCTAGATAAGTATATAACTCTTTATAATTTTCAAAATTTTCTTTGATTAAAACTGTGTTTACTGAAACACTTTTTCCTGAATTCAATGCTTTTTCTATATTATTTATTGCTCTCTCAAATGAGCCCTTAAATCCTGTGATTTCATCATTAATTTCTTTATATCCATGAAGTGAAAATACAAATTCATCCGCATATTGTAAAATATCTGAAATATCAATTGAGCCATTTGTGTTAATTAAATTTTTTAGCCCTTTTTCCTTTGAATACTTTAGAATTTCTGTAAAATGGGGATATAAAAAATTCTCTCCACCAGAAAAATGTATTTTCTTTATTCCTAAATTGTATAAATCATCTACAACTATCTTCCACATTCCTGGCGGTTTGTCTTCGTAGACCTCTTTTGCATCACAATTTTCAAAACAGAACTTACACCTAAAATTACAATTTCGTGTAAGTTCCACTTGTGCAAAATTTGGTCTACTCCAAATCAAATTTATCAATTCTTTTTTTGAAAAGCCATTTATCAAAATTCCTACCTCCTTCTTTATAATACTTGATTTGTATGCTGTTAATTAGTTGGCTATAATAGAACACAAATAACCTTGCATACTGTGTTGTTTACTATAAAGTTTCAATCACATCTTTTTTTACTAAATAATCTATAAATTTTTGAGGTATATTTTCTGTCTTATCATTGTTTATTATTTGCTTAAACCATTCACGTGGTTCATCTTTCAAAAAAATCAAATCTGGATTAGTATAAATTGCAATATTTTCTTCATTTTCTATATAATTTGCTGACTTTTTTAACCTGTATCCTCTATCTTTTACTTCTATTCCTAATGCAACTTTTTCTACCTCTTTGCCTCCTATATTTTCCACTTCTTCTCCTATTACTTCAAATCCATTTTTCCTATAAAAAGAAATTGCGCCATTATTTTCTTTTGCACACCATAACAATACTTTTTTACATTCCTTTGATAAATCTTTTATTGATTTCTGCAAAAGACTTGTACCAATACCATGATTTTGGCAATCATTTTTCACATATAAAGCAAAAACTTCTCCTTCATAGTCTGGATATTCACTGTTTTTTCTTTTTCCATAATAGCAATATGCAATTGGCTCGTCTTTTTCATAAATAATAACGTCTTTCTCTTTTAAATTTTTTAAATATTTCTCTACTTCATTTTTTGCTTCTAAGCTTTGTAAAACCTCATCTGGAAAAATATTTTTATATGTCTTTCTCCAATTATCAATTTTAATTTTTGCAATTATTTCGCCATCTTCTGTTTTTCCTTTTCTTATCAAATGCATCACCCCTATTTTTTAAGCTTGTCTTTATATATGTATATGTTCTTTTATTTAAAAATATTACTTTTTCGAATAATTATACTATAAATTTTTTTGCATAGTAAACATTTTTCTGTAAATAATATTAATATATTAATTTTGTTGGAGGTATTTTATGGGAAATGAGCAATATATTTTAAATACAGTAAACAAAGGATTAAAAATGGGCATGGATTCTATTTCTACAATATCTGAAAAAGTAGGAGATCAGAATTTTAAAGATGATTTAATTTATCAATATAATCAATATAACGAGATACTAAATAGAGTAAATGCAGAACTGCAGAACTTCAATGATTTACCATCTGAGCTTCCACCTATGCAAAAAGTCATGGGATATATGGATATTCAGATGAGCACAGTCAATGATAAAAGTAATTCTCACATTGCAGAAATGCTTATAAAAGGCACTAACATGGGAATAATAGAAGGTGTAAAACTAAAAAATCAAAATCCTGATGCAAATCAGACAACTCAAAAAATTCTTGATGATTTTATTCAATTTCAAGAAAATACAATCGAAAAATTGAAGAAGTACCTTTAAGTCTTACTCTTGCACGAAAGTAACATCTCTCTTTGTGCAAAACTTGTACAATAGGGACAAACCTAATTTAAATATTTAAGGAGTGTCCCTTTTGTTCAAGCACTTATAATTTTATTTTAATTTTACTAATCTTTCTTTTGCTAAGTTTAGCATTTCTTTATAGTTAGCAAGTTTTTCTTTTTCTTCATTTACCTTTGCTTCTGGCGCTTTATTTACAAATCCTGGGTTTGATAGCATTTTTTCTCCTCTTGCTACTTCTGCCTCAAGTCTTGTTACTTCAGCATTTAGCCTTGCTCTTTCTTCTTCAATGTCAATTAAGCCTTTTAAAGGTATATATACTTCTATATCACTTAGAACTATTGACATAGCATCATCGATTTTATTTTCACCTTTAGAAGTTTTTTCTAATTCTTTTTTGTTTTCAAATATTTCTATTTTTTCTGCAAATCCTAGCTTTAACAAAATTTCTTCTGCTTCTTTAACTGCATCTGCATATTTTGAAGTTATAATTATTAATTTTGATTTTTTGCTTGGATGTATATTTTTTGTATTTCTTACATTTCTTATTCCAACAATAATTTCTTTTATTTTTTCTACTGCTTCCTCTTCTTTGTCAAATGCAAATTCATTTTTTACTGTTGGCCATTCTGCTACTATCAAATCTTCTTTTCCAAATCGAATTAATTTTGAGTAAATTTCTGATGTTACAAATGGCATAAATGGGTGTAATAATTTTAAAGAAGAGCCAAACACATAGTTTAATATATCACTTACTACAATTTTTTCTTCTTCGTTATCACTGTAAATGCGTGGTTTTACCATTTCAATGTACCAGTCACAAAATTCATTCCAAATAAAACTATAAATTTTGTCAAGAGCAACACCTAAATCATAATTTTCTAGATTTCTTGTTACATCTGCTACTAATTTATCAAATTTATTTAAAATCCATTTATCTTCTATTTTTAATAAATCTGAATTATATGAGTTATCTTGCATTAATTTTTCATGTGATTCTCTTACTTTTTCTTCATCTGCTAATGAATTGATTATAAACCTAGCAGCATTCCAAATTTTATTTGCAAAATTTGATGCCTGCTCTAGTTTTTCTGGCATGTAGCGAATGTCATTTCCCATTGTAGTTCCTGAAATAACTGCAAATCTCAAAGCATCTGCTCCATATTCGTCTATTATCTCTATTGGGTCTATTCCATTTCCTAATGTTTTTGACATTTTCCTTCCTTGACTATCACGTACCATTCCATGGATTAGAACATCTTTAAATGGTGCTCTTCCAGTAAGCTCTAATCCTTGTGACATCATTCTTGATACCCAGAAAGTTATAATATCAAAACCTGTAACAAGTACATTTGTTGGATAGAATGTTTTGTAATCATCTTCTTCTGTATTAGGCCAGCCAAGTGTTGAAAATGGCCATAATGCAGAGCTAAACCAAGTATCTAGTGTGTCCTCATCTTGATGTAAGTGTGTGCTTCCACATTTTTCGCATTTTTCTGGAGCTGTTTTTGCAACATTAATGTGTCCACATTCCTCACAATAGTATGCAGGTATTCTGTGTCCCCACCATAATTGTCTTGAGATACACCAATCTTGTATATTATCTAGCCAATTAAAGTATTGTTTTTCATATTTTTTAGGAATAAACCTAGCTTCATCATTCCTTACAGAATCAGCTGCCTTTTTAGCTAAGCCTTCCATTGAAACAAACCATTGCTCAGAAACTTTTGGCTCGATTGTATTTTTACATCTTTCACATTTTGCAACATTATGAACATAGTCTTCTGTTTTTACTAAAGCTCCTATTTCTTTCAAATCTTCTACAATAGCTTTTCTTGCCTCTAGCAAATCCATTCCTTTATACTTTGGAACTAAATCTCCCATTTTGTTGTCGTCATCAAATACATTTATAATTTCTAGATTGTGTCTTAATCCAGATTGATAATCATTCATATCGTGTGCTGGAGTGATTTTTACCGCACCTGTTCCAAATTCTTTTTCAACAAATTCATCTGCAATTATTGGAATCTCTTTATTCATAATAGGAAGTATGCATGTTTTGCCTACTAAATCTTTGTATCTTTCATCTGTTGGGCTAACTGCAACTGCTGTATCTCCAAGCATTGTCTCTGGTCTAGTTGTAGCAACCGTAATGTATCTATCCTCTGTACCTGTTATTTTATATCTGATGTGCCATAGATGAGTTGCCTCTTCTTTATACTCAACCTCAGCATCAGAAATTGAAGTTTTGCAGCTTGGGCAATAATTAATCATTCTAGTGCCTTTGTAGATTAAACCCTTGTTATATAAATCTACAAATTGCTCTAAAACCGCATCAGACAAGCCTTTATCTAAAGTAAATCTTCTTCTAGACCAATCACAAGAACATCCCAACTTTTTCTGTTGATTTTGAATTGTTCCACCATATTCTTTTGTCCATGCCCATGCTTCTTCTAAGAATTTCTCTCTACCTAAATCTTGTTTAGTCTTTCCCTCTTTTTTTAGCTTCTCTACAACTTTCATTTCTGTAGAAATTGCAGCATGGTCTGAGCCAGGAAGCCACAATGTGTTGTATCCTTGCATTCTTTTAAAACGTATCAAAATATCTTGTATTGTGTCATCCAATGCATGCCCCATATGAAGCTTGCCTGTAACATTTGGAGGAGGCATCATTATGCAATAACTCTCTTTTGTTTTGTCCATGCTTGGCGCAAAATACTCTTTTTCCTCCCATTCTTCATAAATTCTGTCCTCAAAATCTTTTGGATTATACTTGTCATTTAGCTTTTGGTTTTCCATACAATCACCCTTTCTAAATTTCATTTATTTATCTGCTTGGAAAAGAATTTCTGTTTTAGCTAGGCAAACGAGCTAGAAAACCGGAAGCGTACTTGGTGTACGCTGAGGATTTTCGAAGCGAAGTTTAACAACGCTAAAACAAAATTATTTTTCAAGGATGCAAAAATAGCTTACCCTATATATAAGGGCAAGCTATTAACTTACGGTACCACCTTAATTCACAATTTATATACATTGGTTATAAAAATATCCAATTCTAAATTCATTGTATCTCTATACTTTTAACGCAAGTTACACGTATATAGTTACTACTACTTCACTATATCTGCTCCAAAGCTACCTTCAGTTTTGTTTCTATTAGAAGCTCACAGCGCATCACTTCTATTCTCTTTATAGAAATTTAAAACCTACTCCTCTTTTTCTTAGCATTATGTTATATATATTACCACATATGCTGAAAAAAATCAAGGAAAATTTTAGCAATTTTATGTAATTCGTTCGACGCAATTCGACAAAACTGAATTTTTTGATACTCAATTACATCACCTGCTGTTTTGCACTATATCCACTATATCAGCTATATACTCACCTATTACAGGTATATTCCATGTGACGATTTTTTGAAGCACAATAATTATAACCGCTGTTATAATAGTAACACCGATTCCTATACCTATACCTTTTACTATACCAGACCAAATATTTCTCCAAAATAATTCTTTTCTATTTCCTAGAAGCTCAACTAAATCTAAGAACTTGCTCTTAGTCATGGCATAATTGAGGTCATCCAATTTTCTATTAAGCTCTTTATAAATTCTTTTCATACTTCTTATTATTTCTTTTTTTGTTAGATTTATACATTATTTATTTTATAAGAGCCAAATCTTGTTTTTTTCCTCCGTCCCCAAAAACAAGATTCACACACAAAAAAAAGAATAGCTTTCCTGCTATTCTTTTTTTATTGAATTCCATATTTTTTCTTAAATTTATCTGCTCTACCACCTGTTGTTTCTCTCTTTAAGTTACCTGTCCAGAATGGATGGCATTTTGAGCAAACATCAACTTTCATATCTGCTTTTGTTGAATTTGTTTTCATCACATTTCCACAAGCACATGTAATTGTTGCTTCTGTATAGTTTGGATGTATTCCTTCTTTCATTTTGTATTCACCTCTCCTTTACCTTTTTAAAAACGCTATTTTATATGATAACACATTTAATTATTTTTTTCAAGTACTATGCTCTAATTTTGTACACCATTTTGAATTCGTTGCTCTTGTATATACTCAGCCGAGCTTTGTAATTCCTGCTCTAATGAGGCTTTATGTACTAATTTATTTACTATATTAAATAAACAAGCAATTATTAATATTACAAATAATACTTTTTTCCATAGTTTAGCTACCATATTTAATTTCTCCTTTTACATATACCATTATACTTATTTTTTTGATTATTGTCAATACCTTTAATTAACATAATTTTGCTACATATGCAATCTTCTATCTAGCTCTTCTACTATACTACGCCCACATAATATTAATGAAAACACAAATATAAATAAAGCTATAGAGCTAGAAATTATCATAAATATCGGATTAGTAATTACACCTGGAAAAACAAAAAATATAACTAATGGTATCATACTTAATAAAAATATAATTAGCTGATATACTGCATATTTCAAATATCTATGTACACTTACTAATGTTAATATAAATATTGTAACATTTGCAACACATATTATTATTGGAATTGCAAGGTTTATAGACCATCCGCTATAACCTATTATATAGTCTATGCAAACTGTGAGCAATGAAATTGCTATTAGCTGTATCATCACACTTGATGCAATGTTTATATTTCTTCTAATTGAATATGTAACTGTTACCCAAGTGTACACAATTCCTGCAATGACTATCAAGCTCCACAAAAATCTTGTTGATGTGCATGCATTAATTATCAAGCATGTACCTGCTATGACAAGTGATAAGATAGCTAATATTTTTATTGCAATATGTCCTTTTTTCACGTTGATTATTTTAGGATATAAAGTCATGCACACCATTCCCTTCTACTAAAATATCTATTCCCTCATCTTTCAACTTTTTGCAAAATTTTTGCTCTACTTCAGTATTTTCTAGTGTTGATGTAAATGTGAAGTTTAAATTATTATCAAATGAGCATGCAGAGCACTTGATTTTTTCCACAGATTCAGGCGCAATCAGCATCATAAATTTATCTATATACTTTTGATATTCACCAATTATACCCATTCTTCCAATATTTGAAAAAGTCGTTGTTGTATATTTTCTTATTTCTATATAGCTTAGCTTAACAATTCCCACTTTAAAAAACAATGGAATTAATTTTATAAACAGGTTATTTCCAAGCTTAACATTAGCAGACATTGTTTTGCTGATTTCTTCTTTATCTAGTTTTTCAATAAAACCTCTTTTTACAAATTTTAATATTTCATCAAATGAGCTTAAGTTTGTAGATTGCTCTGTTTGAAGAGTTATATAACTAAAGAAATTGCTTAAAGTTTCTGATTTAAAATATTTTCTTAAATCAACAGGTATGCAAACTTTTATAGGCTTTTTGCCATTATACTTTTTGTAGTTTGAATTATAAATACTATAAATTAGCACTGCTGTAAGGTATTGTGTGATAGTCACTTCTTTTTCTTTTGCTTTATCTTTTAATTTGCTAAGATTTATATTTACATGAATAACTCCTATTGCTCCGAAAGGAAGTCTTTTGCCTTTTAGCATATAGGCTTTTTTACCGCTTTTAGCTCCTTTTGATTTTTTGTCATAATTTTTTAAATAATCATCTTCCGTATTATTTGCAATTTTTCTTTCTGCTCTTAACTGTTTACTAAAATCTTGTGGATGTGCTAATTCTAAATAATTATATACTATCTCTTTCAAAAAAATTGTTCCACTATTTCCATCAGTCAAAGAGTGAAAAATATCCAAGTTAATTTTATTTTCCCAATATGTAACTTTAAATAAATAATCATTATTTGTATTAGGGTCAATATATTTGCAGGGATAATTTCTCTCTTGCTCAACTATTATATCTTTATTGTTATCTTCAAAATAATACCAAAAAAATCCCTTTCTTAGCCTTACTTTAAAAGAGCTAAGCTTCTTTAGAGAAATATTTACCGCTTCTTTTAAAATTTTTGGATTAATCTTCTCCTTAAGCACAACAGAAAGTCTAAAAACACTGCTATACTTTTTACTTGAAGCTATTGGAAATATCTTTGCAGAATTATCCAGTCTTCTCCAACTATCTACTTTTGGCATTCCTTATCCTCCTTTTGCTTCAATTTACTAAGATATCTACAACCTTATTATACCCATCTTTTGCATGTGCCACATCTGACTTATGTTTCATAAGTAAGAAATTATGTATTGCGTCTTCATACTCTATAAATTCGACTTTTTCTTTATTTTTAGCTGCGAACTTCTTAGTATCAGGGTTTAGCATATCTTTAGTTCCAGAAAGGATATAAACATTTTTTAATTTATTTGTAGGTCCTAAAACAGGATTTACCATATAGCTTTTCATTCCGTTTTTGCCTGCATATTTCTGTCCGGAAAGTTTTAGGAGTGATTTATTCAAAACCGGGTCTTTTATGTTGTCTATTTCTGGATTTTCCATTCTCACATCTAGCCATGGAGAGATAAGAATTGTTTTATCAGGCAATCTGTTTTTTAGTTTTCCATTTCGTTGATAAAGTGCTAAAGCAAGACCTGCTCCTGCAGAGTCTCCCATGATTACAAATTCAGTTTCTTTATCAATTTTGCCAACTATTTCTTTATACAATGGCTCCATAAATTTAAAAACTTCTACATATGTGTACTCTGGCGCAAGCGGATAATCTGGTACTACAATTGTGCTAGACGTATCATCAATTATGTCTTTAAAAAAGTGCCAGTGATATTTCTCTAGCTCTCCAACATATGAGCCTCCATGAAGATATAAAATAACCGTGTTACTTTTTTCGCCTTTTGGAGCTATTACGAACACATCTCTTGACATGAATTTTTCTTGTTTAAAATCATATGACTGAAATACATCTCTTGGTAATTTAGATGTTGCTACTCTTAATTCAAAATATATTATTCCCAATAAAATTGCAAGTAATGCAAAAAATAAGATTATCATTTTAATTCTGCTCTCCTTAATATAAAATCTTGTTTTTGGGGACGGAGGAAAAAAACAAGATTTTCTGATTTTGTTTTTTAAATTTTACCATAAATCGTTTTCTATTTCAATTGTATTTTTTTTGCAAATTTTTCAAAAATATTTTTTTGTTTTTTGGCAAAGATAATATTATAAAAAAGATTTATTAAATTTTTTCTCTACCTTAAAATCAAAAGTGTAGCTAAAAATTTTTAGTTAAATTTATATGAAAGGATATGAGTAAAACATGAATAAAAAATGGATAATTGGTATTATTATTTTACTTATTGTTGGTGGAATTTTATTATATTTTTTCTTTGGTAATACATCTAATAATCAACCAAGTGATTACACGCCTAGTAGAGTCTCTGTAAATACTACTCTTCCAGAAAACACCACAAATACTCCAAATAATGACACAACCAATACTACTAATACTGAGCAAACTAAGCCAAAAAAGAAAACTAAAGTCAGCAGTTTTTCTACCCCAATAGTTGACGACCACAAAAATAGGATAAACAATATAAAAATAACTTGCTCTAGAATAAGTGGTACAAAAGTTAAATCAGGTGAAGAATTTTCATTCTGTGATGTAGTAGGACAGCCATCTGCTGCTGATGGATATAAAGAAGCCCATGCATTTGTTGATGGTGAGCTTGTAAATGCAATTGGTGGAGGAAATTGCCAGGTAAGTACTACAATTTATAATGCAGCCAAGAAAATAGATGGAGTCAAAATAACTGAGCGCCACGAGCATGATAAACCTGTTGGATATATAGAAATGGGTAAAGATGCGACTGTAGCATATGATTATTTGGATCTAAAATTTGAAAATAATAACGATTTTGATTTAGAGCTTGAAGCTTACATTGAAGATGACGAGGTATGTGTTGACATTTATAAAATTGCATAATTGAAGCACTGGTGGCAGATTAAATCTGTCACCAGTGTTTCGATTTATCTACTTACCAAGTAAATAATACTACCCGTATCATCTTCTGGTTGGTTTAATAAAACTTCATAATTTGTAAATCCAGTATATTCTAAAATTTGATTTAATGTATCATCTACATTCATCCATCTTTTAATAGTTAATATAAATTTATCTTGACTTTGTAGCTCTTCATCTGTTGTTAAAAAATCTAATTTATCAAAATTCATATTAATTATAATTGATTTATTATATATCATAAACTCTGGCAAGCTTGTGAGATATGTAAATGCGTTGTCTACTGCATATACAAAATCTAAGTCTTTATATTCTTCAGCAATTTTTAAATAATTGTTATATCCTGTATATAAATATTTGGGTTTATTTGTAAACATTCCATTTATTGTTATAATTAAAGTAGCGCATATTGTTAAAGTATATGCAATCTTTTTATTTTTAAATATTCTATAAATACCTAAAACAAATATTATTGCAATTTCTGGAAGTATAGGCATTATATACCTAATTGCATACTTTGCTTCCACACTTGGTGCCATTTTTGCAATAAATATAAAGTAAATGATAGTTGGAACTACTAGCAAAATATATTGGTATAATTTTTCTATTTTTTGTTTTTTTGATTTTTTAATGATTATTGCTGTAACTATTCCTATAATTCCAAGTGCTACTAAAACAAACATCAATATGTTATTTATGCTAAAGCCTTCGCCTAAAATCTTCAAGTAGAATCGCAAACCTTCCATTAACGAAATGCCATTATCGTCTCCACCAACTCCTCTGTAAGAGAAGAAAATATGCTTTATAGCAGCTGGGAATAATATTAATCCAACTATTGCTGTAACTACGTGTATTACAATGTATCTGCGTAGTGTCTTATATTCTTTTTTGTAAATCATTCGAATACACATTAATACAAAAATTAGTATTGCAAATATGCAAAAATAATATTGAGTTAAAAAGCCAAGCAAAACTGTGAAACAAAGCTTCCACTTATCTTTTTTGGTTGTTTCTAAGTTATTCTTTAATATTCGTAAATTCAAATATAAATACATTAAGCAAAAGAAGCTAAGCATTGCATACATTCTTAGGAATACTGCTGTAGACGCTGCTCCCATGCTTAATCCATAAAATAGGATTGCAATTAGTCCTAGATATTTTTTATCAAAAAGAATAAATATTTTTCTAATGGTATAACAGGTTAAAAGCATAAAAACTAAGTTTATTGCAAAAATAATGTATTTTGAAAATACTCCATATGCTATGCTAGACACTAGATGAACTAACATATAAAATAACGGTGGGTGCACATCTCTTACCTGATTGTAATAAACAGACAGATAATTAAAAACATCTCCTTCTCCAATAGTGGCATATTCTTTTGCCATTTCTGGAGTTTTCCATTCAGGCTTATCATTCCTTTGAATCTCTCCCGCAAGCTCACCAAATTCGTCTTGGTGAAAAACATAATATTTTATATTCTCTAATGTTTCCCCAAAATCATCTGTAATTATGTATTTTTCAATAGTCCTATTGAAAAAATCTGATTTGGCAGCAGCTTGAAAAACATTATCCCATTTATAATTAGAAGAGCCATAAGAAAAAATTTCATCCTCATGGAAACCTTCCTTCTGCCCAATCCAGTAAAACATAAAAATTGTAACAATTATTAGCACTAATATAGTTAATACATTATAACCAGTTTTGCTCTTTAATTTTTCTAACATAATTTTTTCTCCTTAATTACAACCTTTCTCTAGAAATACCATATAGGCACTTTATCTGCTTCTATCATCTTTATCTTGAATAAATGATTGATATAATTTTCTTAATTGCTCACCAGTAATATTTATGACTTTTCCACCTTTAGGATTAATCTTTTCATCACCAAATACGACCCAGATAACGTTTCTAACTGTTTCTCTAGGCATATCAGCTTCTCCATCTGTAAATATTATTTTGTTTGGTGCTTTTCTTGAGAAAGCTCCGACTGCTGCATTAAAATCTGTTCCTCCACCTATTGGAAACCTCATATTATCGATATCCTCTGGCTTTTTTAGCTCTGTAAATCCGTGAAATTCTGTATTAAAACATCCTACTTTTACTTTTGAATTATCCAAAATATTTTTACATTCTCTTAAAAAATTCTTTAGCAGTACTTCACTTACTGATCCA
>CAJFHE010000003.1 GCA_904378095.1 uncultured Clostridia bacterium
TATGGAGTAGTAACAATAGATGCGAATAATCAAAATTATTCTATAGAAGATAATGAGTTATATAACAAAGATAAAACCGAATTAATAGCAGTCTTATATGATATTAGTGGACAATACATTGTAAAGGAAGGAGTAACAAAAATAGGAGATTATGCATTACATTATAGAGAAAATATGACTTCGATAGTACTACCAGAGGGATTAAAAGAAATAGGAAGTTCTTTCCAAAATAGTGGATTAACTACAATATATATACCAAACAGTGTAGACACGATAGCAAGTGATTCTTTTCTAAATGCAGCAAATCTTACTCAAATCCAAATAGACAAAGAGCCAGGAAGTATAGCAGGCTCGCCATGGGGAGCAATAAGAGGAGATAGAATAGTAGAGTGGCTAAGAGAAGATTAGATTTAGAGTAAAGAAAAAGTTGATTTGAAAATATTATGTAAAAGAAAATTGCTACAAAATATTAGAAAAATAAATGAAAAACAGGTGGAGAATTAGATTCTCTACCTATTTTTTAATATAAAAGATAAACATAATAGGCTTCGCATATTTTTGCGAAACCTCTTTTTTTTTACGTAAAAAAGGTGTATAATGTAAATACTTTTATTAAATGGTGAAATTAAAAAGTAAAGGTTATAGGTAATCCAGCTTGAAAACCTAAATCTTATATAAGGAGAATATATGTGTTTATTTGAGTTAGAGTTAAAACACATTAAATTATATTTATGGATTTTGAAAAACTAGAAGAAAGCATAGGATATACTTTTAAAAACAAGGAGCTGTTAAAAAAGGCAATGACTCATACTTCATATGCATATGAAAGAAATATAGAGAGCAATGAAAAGCTAGAGTTTTTAGGAGACAGCATATTAGAATTTATTTCAAGCAAATATATTTATAACAATTACAAAAATTTGCGCGAAGGTGAAATGACTAAAGTTAGAGCAGAAGTGGTATGTGAAGATAGTTTATACAAAGTAGCTAAACTTCATAATTTTAGTGATTTTATCTTAGTGGGAAGAAGCGAAGCAAATAATGCAGGAAATAAAAAGCCTGCTATTTTAGCAGATAGCATTGAAGCTACAATAGCTGCAATATATTTTGATGGTGGACTTGATGCAGCAGAAAAATTTATTATAGACAATTTAAAAGAAGCAATAGCAAATTCTACGAAACATGTTGGAATGAAGGATTTTAAAACTGTTTTACAAGAAAAATTACAGGAAAACGGAGAGGTACAGATAAAATATACTGTAATTAAAGAATCTGGACCAGACCACGACAAAGTATTTACTGTAAAGGTAGAAGTCGATGGAAAAGAATTAGCAATAGGAGAGGGAAAAACAAAGAAGCATGCTGAAATGAATGCGGCAGAGAAGGCTTTATCTAAAATAAAATGAGGGGAGGATGAGCTTTATGAAAAAAGAGTACATTATACCTATATTTGTTCCACATCTAGGTTGCCCAAATAATTGCACTTTTTGCAATCAAAAAAGAATAAGTGGACAAACAAAACAGGTCACAGCAAAAGATGTACAAGAAACAATCGAATACTATTTAAAAAACTTTAAAGATAATCATAAATATGTCGAAGTAGCTTTCTTTGGTGGAAGTTTTACAGCAATAGAAAAAGAAAAACAAGAGGAGCTATTAGAGGCTGCACAAAAGTATATTAAGGATAAGTTAGTAAATAGTATTAGAATTTCAACTAGACCTGATTGTATAGATAAAGAGACTTTAAAAAGAATGAAGAAATATCATGTGAAAACAATTGAGCTAGGTGTGCAATCCATGAGTAATTACATATTAAGCAAATGCAAAAGAGGACATACTAGTGAAGATGTGAAAAAGGCTTCAAAATTAATTAGAAGATATGGTTTTATATTAGGACATCAAATGATGGTAGGACTTCCAGAAAGCACAAAACAAGACGAAATTAATACTGCAAAGGAATTAATAAAGCTAAAGCCAAAAATAGTTAGAATTTATCCTGTGCTTGTTATTAAAGACACAGAGCTTGCAGATGAGTATGAAAGAGGAGAATATACTCCGTTAACGGTTGGGCAAGCTGTTGAAAGTTGCAAAGAAGCTGTAGATTTATTTAATAGAAACAAAATAAATGTTATAAGAATAGGGCTTCAAAATACGGATGAAATTTCAGAGCCTGGCACGGATAAAAGCAGTGTATTGGCAGGACCATATCATCCAGCTTTTAGGCAGTTAGTAGAGTCCAGCATGTGGTATGATAGCATTGTAGATAAAATAAAGAAAGTAAATGCGAAAGTAAAAAAAGTAAAAATAATTGCAAACGATGTTAGTATAAATAACATTATTGGTCATAAAAAGGAAAACATCGAGAAATTGAAAGACGTGTACGATGTAGAAGTAGTAATTGAAAGAGATGACAAAATAAAGCCAGGCAAATTTGAAATGGAAATTTTGGAATCATATGAATGAAATGTATAAAACACCTACAGTTGGAAATAATAGTAAAGAAAAATTCCAATAGTAGGTGATTTTATTTGAAAAAGATTTCACGCAATCAATTAATGGTTAGAAAATATATAAAAGAGACAATAGAAATAGTAATAGGGTGTCTTCTTATGGCAGCTGGAACATCATTGTTTTTGCTACCTAATCAGCTATCATCAGGTGGATTTGCAGGTATTTCAACAATAGTCTATTATCTGTTTGGCTTACCACTAGGTACAACAATGCTCATTTTAAATATACCACTAATGATTTTAACTATAATTAGAGTTGGAAAAGAAACGGCTATCAAAGGTATTATTGGTACAATTGTGTTATCTGTATTTATCGATATTCTAGAAAAATTTGGAGCTTTAACAGAAGATAGATTGCTTGCATGTATTTATGGAGGTATATTAATTGGTCTTGGAACTGCTATCGTTTTAAAAGCAAATGCCTCAACAGGTGGAACGGATTTGCTTACGTACATCATTTGCTCATATAAGCCTCATTATAGGGCAAGCAATTTGATTGTAATTATAGATATTGCTATTGTGGTATTAAATGTGATTTTCTTTAGAGAAATTGAAATAGGTCTATATTCAGCGATAGCAATTTATTTGAGTGGAAAAATGATAGATGTTGTTTTTGAAGGAATTTATTTTACAAAAACAATGTTTATTGTATCTAGTAAATATAAAGAAATTGCACAAGAAATAGGACAGAAGCTAGATAGAGGAAGCACAGCGGTTTATGCAAAAGGAATGTACACAAGAGAAAAGAAAATGATGCTTTGGTGTGTAGCTTCAAGAGGAGAGGTGGCAAAAATAAAGCAGATTGCACAAGAAATTGACCCTAGGTCATTTATAGTAATTTCAAGTGCAAGAGAAGTGTGGGGAAAGGGGTTTAAGTAAAAAATCAATTGACACTAATTTAATAAATTTATATAATATAAGTATGTGCAATACTTTCATTTGTCGTGCAATAAAGAAAAATCACAAAAAGATATAATTTAAAAGTTGAAAGGGATAAAATAGAAATGCAAGAGCAACAATACATATTAAAAAATGCTACATCTTTTGAGCCAAAGCACATATTTGAATGCGGACAATGCTTTAGATGGGATGAAGAGCAAGATGGAAGTTATACAGGAATAGTAAAAAATAATGTAATTAATGTGAAAAAAGTGGATAGCTCCATTATATTTTTAAGCTATGGTGCGGATAAGTTAGAGCAATTAGCAATAGATTATTTTGATTTAAATAGGAATTATGAAGAAATAAAAAGTACACTTTCAAAAATTGATATATATTTGGAAAATAGCATAAAATATGGGAGCGGAATTAGAATTTTAAATCAAGATTTATGGGAAACCATAATTTCTTTTATAATTTCTGCGAACAATAACATACCTAGAATAAAAGGAATTATAAATAGAATATCGCAAAAATATGGAAACAAAATAGAATGGAAGGGAAAAAAATACTATACTTTCCCAACAGTAGAAAACTTAGCTAAAGCATCTGTAGAAGATTTGAGAGCACTTGGATTGGGATTTAGAGATGTGCGAGTATATGAAACGACACATAAAGTTTTAAATAAAGAAGTAGATTTAAATAAAATGCATGAAGAAAAAGATACTCAAAAAGTAAGAGATACTCTTTTAACTTTATCTGGAGTTGGTCCTAAAGTAGCCGACTGCATACTTCTTTTCTCTACATTAAAAAGATTTGATGTTTTCCCAATCGACGTATGGGTAAGAAGAGTAATGAATGAATTATACATAAAAAATGAAGATGAGACAAAAGTAAATAAAAAGGAAATAGAGAAGCTAGCAAAAGAAAAGTATGGGGATTTAGAAGGACTAGCACAACAATACTTGTTCTATTGGAAGAGAGACACAGCGTAATTGTGCAGAAAGGATAAGAAAATGAGTCTAAAAATTATTTATGGAAAATCTGGTACTGGAAAAAGTACATATATTTTTAATGAAATAGCAGAAAAAATAAAAAATGGTAACAGAAAAATATACATTATAACTCCAGAGCAGTTTTCTTTTACAGCAGAGAAAAAGCTTTTGGACTCCATTGAGCTCACTTCTGTAATTTCGGCTGAGGTGCTTACATTCAATCGTATGGCATATAGAGTAATGAAAGAAGTAGGAAGTGCCAGAAGCAAAAATTTGTCTTCTTCGTCGAAGTCCATGATTTTATACAATATTCTTTCAGAGCAAAAAAGCAATCTTAAATTTATTGGTAAATCTTCTGAAAATGTAGAAATGATAGCTACACAGATAACGGAGTTTAAAAAGCATGGAATTACAGTAGAAAGTTTAAAAAATGTAATAAATAATACAGAAAGCAAGTATTTAAAAGCAAAATTAAATGATATGCTAACAGTATATGAAAAATATACTGAAAAGATTTCAAGTGATTATATTGATGAGAATGATAGTTTAACAATACTTGCAGAATATCTAGAATTTGTACATGATTTTGATAATACTGATATATACATAGACGAATTTGTGGGATTTACACATCAAGAATACGAGATATTAAGAAAGTTGTTAGTTAAAGCAAATGAGGTAAGCATTACAGTTTGTACTGACGATATAAACTTAAGTCAAAACCCAGATACAGACATTTTTTATTCAAATAAAATGACTGTAGATAAAATATATTATTTGGCAAAACAAGAAAATGTGAAAATAGAAAAGCCTATTAACTTGGATAAGATTTATAGATTTAAGACAAAAGAATTGGCACATATGGAAGAAAATATATATACATATCCATACAGAAAGTATGAAGCTAGAAATGAAAATATCCAATTATTTTTGGCTAAAAATCAGTATTCAGAAATAGAAAACGTGGCAAAAAATATTGTAAAACTTGTAAGAGATAAGAATTATAGATATAACGATATATCTGTTATAACAAAGGATTTAGAGGGGTATTCTAATTTGTGCAAAGCTATTTTTGCAAAATATGAAATACCTGTATTTATTGACGAGAAAAAGGATTTAAGCCAAAATATTTTGGTAAGGTATATATTATCTATACTAAATATATTTGCAAAGAATTGGACAACTGACAGCGTCTTAGAATATGCAAAAACAGGGCTTGTACAAGATATAAAAGAAGATGATATTTATGTGATAGAAAATTATGCGTTAAGATGGGGAATAAAGGGCTCTAAATGGTATAGCGGAGACTGGACTTTCTATAATGAGGATGAAGAAGAGCAAGAAAAAATATTACATATACGAGAAAAAATAGTAGGAGCATTATTAAAATTAAAAAAGAATATATCTAATACAAAGGATGTGGAATCTATTACAAGAGCCATATATCAATTTTTAATCGAGAATGGCATAAATCTTGCAATGGAGAGCAGAATAAAAGAGTTAGAAGAAATAGGAGAAATAGAAAAAGCAAGAGAATATGAGACAAGCTACAAGCTGGTTATGGAGCTGTTAGATGAAATTGTAATGGTGCTTGGAGATAAAAAGATAAGTTTTGAAAAATATGCAGATTTGTTAAAAATCGGATTAGGAAGTACAGGACTCGGAAAGATACCGGGTACACAAGACCAAGTAATTGTGGGAGATGTGGATAGGTCAAGGAGTCATAAGGTTAAAGCTGTATTTATTATAGGTTTAAATGATGGAATGTTCCCAAGTGTAAATAAAAATGAAGGTTTTTTTAATGACAAAGATAGAGATATACTAAAAGAAAAGGGAGCAGAGCTTGCAAAAGGTACTTTAGAAAAGCTATATGATGATAACTTTAACATATATAAAGCATTTTCAACTGCAGAAGAAAAGCTGTTCTTATCCTATGCATCATCAGATTTGGAAGGGAAATCTTTAAGAGCATCTATTTTAATAAATAGAATAAAAAAGATATTCCCTGAATTAATAGAAAATAGTGACGTTATAGAGAAAATATATGACATTGTTACAGAGGAAAGTACTTTTGAAGAATTACTAGATAGATTGCGTGATTATAGAGATGGGAAAGAAATAGAGCCTGTGTGGTTTTATTTGTACAATTATTACAGTAACAGTTCAGAATGGAAGGCAAAGTTGGAAAACAGCATGAAAGCTTTAAATTTTAGTATAGAGCCAGATAGGATTGATAAAACCATGGTAGAAAAGCTATATGGAGACACCTTAAAAACAAGTGTATCAAGACTAGAGCAATATCAGTCCTGCCAATTTTCATATTATTTAAAATATGGGTTGAATTTATCAGAAAGAGAAGAATTCAAAATACAGGCAATCGACACAGGAACATTTATGCACGATGTAATAGACAGCTTTTTTGATAAATTGCAAGAAAGAAAAGTAAATGTAAAAGAAGTGAAAGAAGAGGAAATACAAGAAATTGTAGACGATGTAATTGATGAAAAACTTGGACTAAAGAAGAACTATATTTTTACAAGCATACCAAAGTATAGAGTTTTAGCAAATAGATTAAGGAAAGTAATAAAAAAATCAATTACATACATTGTGGAAAGCTTAAAGTATAGTGATTTTAGTGTAATGGGACATGAAATGGAATTCAAGAATGGAAAAGAATACCCAGCAATACAAATCACATTAGATAATGGAAAAAAAGTAGAAATAACTGGCAAGATAGATAGAATAGATATTGCCAAAACTCCAGAAGGAAACTATATCAGAATTATAGATTACAAATCAT
Organism: uncultured Clostridia bacterium; assembly: GCA_904378095.1. Classification (GTDB taxonomy): domain Bacteria; phylum Bacillota; class Clostridia; order TANB77; family CAG-508; genus CALXVA01. Next base: position 7,185 of record CAJFHE010000003.1, read on the forward strand.
CTGCAAAAGATATCAATTTAAATGAAGTGGTAGCAGGACTCCAACTTCAATTGCTTACTTATCTTGACGCGGTTTGTACTATTGAAGATGTAATGCCAGCAGGAGTGTTGTACTTTAACTTGATAGAGCCAAGTGTTAAGGCAGCAAACAAAATGGACGATGAAAAATTACAAGAAGAAATACGAAAGCAATTTAAAATGAAAGGCTTAATTTTGGCAGATGTAGATATAGTAAAGAAAATGGATAAAACTTTGGAAAAAGGAAACTCAAATATAGTTCCAGCATATATAGATAAAGATGGAAATTTGTCAAATAGAGCCAGCACAATAACAAGAGGACAATTTGAGAACTTGCAAAAATACACAAATAAAATAATAAAACAAATTGCGGGAAGCATACTATCTGGAGAAATTAATGTAAAGCCATATTATAAAATAAAGCAGGGCAAAACGCCATGCGAATATTGTAAATATAAGTCTATTTGTAATTTTAATACAGGCATTTGTAAAAAGGAATATAATTATATAGGAAACGAGAGCAAGGATTATATTTTGGATAACTTGCACAGCTAAGAGAGGTGATAGAGTGGATTTTACTAATGATGTTTTAATTCATAAAAATATAAATGGCACAGAATTTATACAGTTTAGAAAATTACTAGAATTTCCTAATGTAAAGCATTGCTATACATTAAGAAAAAACGAAATAAATATTCAAGTAAAAGGCGGAGACAAAGCCGAGCTCATAGAAAGCTATAAAAAAGTGGCAGAAGCTTTGAATTTTGATTACAAGAATATAGTAAAACCGCATCAAACACATACTGACAAAGTGGAAGTAGTAAGTAATGTAGAAGAAGAGTTTAATGAAATAGATGGGTTAATTACTAATAAAAAAGATATATTTTTATGTACAACTTCTGCAGATTGTACTTCATTATTCTTTTATGATGATAATAGAAAAGTTGTAGCAGATGTTCATTCAGGTTGGAAGGGTACATTACAAAAAATAGGTAAAAAGGCTGTAGAAAAAATGATAAAAGAGTTTGGATGCAACCCAAAAGACATTATTTGTTGCATTGGACCATGCATTAAAAAGTGTCATTTTGAAGTAGATGAAGATGTAATGAGCAAGTTTCAGAATGAATTTGAATATACAGGTAGAATTACTGAAATTATAGAAAAAGGAAGAAAAGTAGAAGAAAAACAAAAATACAATATTGATACGACTTTGATAAATAAGCTAATTTTACAAGAAACGGGTTTATTGCCAGAGAATATAATAGATAGTGATATTTGTACAGTGTGCCATTCAGACTCTTTCCACTCTTATAGAGCAGATAAGGAAGAATCTGGCAGAAACGGTGCTTTCATAGGAATGAAGTAGAAGTTGTTGTTAAAATTGTGGTTAGATGGTTGCGAGCAGTAAGGAAAAATGATAAGATAATAAAGACAATATAAAAAGAGCGAGGGAGAAAGCTATGTTCGAAAAATTAAAAAAAGGCGATACAGTAGGAGTGATTGCTCCTTCTTCAAAAATAGATGAAGATGATTTAGAAGTAATTAATAATTCAGTACTTTTAATGGAAAGCACTGGATTAAAAGTGAAATTTGGGAAAAATGCTTTTAAGAAAACACTTGGATATAGTGCAACACCACAGGAAAAAGCAGAAGACATAAATGCGATGTTTGCAGATAAAGAAGTAAAGCTAATCTTTTGTGTGAGTGGAGGTTTTAATTCAAATTCTGTATTTGAGTATTTGGATTATGAAGTAATTAAAAATAATCCAAAGCCATTGTGCGGATTTAGTGATAGCACGTCTTTAGAAAACGTAATTTATTCAAAAACAGGTGTAATTACTTTTAATGGTCCAACATTTAAAGCACTCACATCATGGGCAACTCCATATGCATATGAGGAAGTAGTAAAACGTTTCATGAAAGGCGATATGAGTCTTGGACAGGATGATGACGAATACATAACAATAAAAGAAGGACAAGCAGAAGGAATACTTGTGGGAGGAAATTTAAGCCTAACTAATGAGATGGCCTGTGGCAATTATAGTATAGACTTTACAGATAAAATATTATTTATAGAAGAGTTTTGCTTAGAAACTCCACCAGAGGGTGTAAGCAATTATTTATATCATATGAAGCAAAACGGAGTATTTGACAAGATAAAAGGAATTTGGGTAGGAAATTATGATGGAAGTGTAGCATTGGAAAAAATATTGCTAGATGTTTTAGAGGGTAAATATGATTTTCCTATAATAAAATCAAATAACTTTGGACATACAGAAAAGAAAACAGTAATTCCAGTTGGTGGGAGAGCTAGAATAGACACAAGTAAAAAGGTAAAGATAGAAATAGTTGAGAATTTCATGGACTAAAAATGCGTAATTGAGGATGCAGGGAGGAAGAAATGTACAATAATTGGGAAGAATTAGAAGAATCAATAGAAAATTGCAAAAAATGCAAATTGTGCAAAACAAGGTTAAACATAGTATTTGGTCTAGGAAATAAAAATGCAGATATTATGCTAATTGGTGAAGGACCAGGTGCAGACGAGGATAAGCAAGGCATTCCTTTTGTGGGAAAAGCCGGACAGCTTATGAACAAGGCTTTCGAAGGACTTGGTATTGACAGAGACAGTTTATATATTGCAAATATAGTAAAGTGTAGACCACCTGCTAATAGAGTACCAGAGGATGATGAAGCAGAGGCTTGTTTAGATTATTTGCGTAATCAAGTTATTTTAGTAAAACCAAAAATAATTGTGTTGCTAGGAAGTACAGCACTAAAAAATATTTGTGGTAAAAATTATGGAATTACTGCTGCAAGGGGAAAGTGGATAGAGAAAAAAGGCATACTATATATGCCAACTTGGCATCCAGCAGCACTTTTGAGAGACGAAAATAAAAAGATAGAGTTTTGGAAAGATTTAAAAGAAGTAATGAGAAAATATAAGGAAATTTCAACCAATATATAATTTTATTCATAATATAAATGTTATAACAAGCGGTCAAGCCATGTTGACTTTAAAGATTATACATATTATTATAATTAAAAATAAGTATGAAAGGTAAAATTAAATGAACGAAAAAATACAAAAATATACAGAATATTGTTTGAATTGCCCAATGAAGCCATGCAGCCAAAAAGGCTGTCCTTTAAATAATGATATACCAGCATTTATTAAGCAAGTAAAAGAGGGCAACATAGAAGAAGCATATAAAATTTTGTCTAAAACAACTGTGCTAGGAAGTGTGTGTGGAAGAATATGTCCACATATGAAGCAATGCGAAGGAAGCTGTGTAAGAGGTATAAAAGGAGAGCCAGTACAAATAGGCTCTATAGAAGCATTTGTTTTTGATGAGGCTTTAAAAAACGGGTGGTATAAAAACACAGAAAAAACACATAAATTAGATGGAAAAAAGGTTGCAGTGGTAGGCGGAGGACCAGCAGGTCTTACGTGCAGTGCTTTTTTAGCAAAAAGTGGAGCAGATGTAACAATTTATGAAAAATATAATAAATTAGGTGGAATTCTAGAGCATGGAATTCCAGAATTTAGACTAGACAAAGACATACTAGATAAGACAATAGAGGCAATTTTAAGCTTGTGCATCAATGTAGAATATGGTAAAGAATTAGGAAAAAATTTAGATTTACAAGAGCTTGAAAAAGAATACGATGCAATTTTTCTAGGCTTTGGAGCGAATATTCCTTCTAAAATGAATATCCCAGGAGAAGAGTTAGAAGGTGTATATGGCGGAAATAGCTTATTAGAAAATGGAAACCATCCAGATTATAGAGGAAAAAAGGTGGCAGTAATAGGTGGCGGAAACGTAGCAATGGACTGCTCAAGGACAATAAAAAGATTAGGCGCAGATAAGGTATATGTTATCTATAGAAGAGCAGAAAAGCAAATGCCAGCAGAAGTAAAAGAAATAGCAGAAGCAAAAGAAGAAGGAGTAGAATTTTTATTCCAGAATAATATTGTAAAAATATTAGGAGACAAAAAAGTAGAAAAAATAGAATGTATTAGAACTGAGCTTGTAAAAAAAGAAGGAGAAACAAGAGAAGTGCCTGTAAACATAGAAGGTAGTAACTATGTAATGGATATGGATTATGTGGTAATGGCAGTAGGCTCATGCCCAGAAAAAGAGCTATTAGAAAAACTAGAGCAATCAGGGATAGAGTTAAATAAATGGGGATATATACAAGTAGACGAAAACCATAGAACATCTAATCCAAAAATCTATGCAGGAGGAGATTTGGCAGGAGATAAAGCAACAGTTGCATGGGCATCGAGAGCAGGAAGAGATGCAGCTTGCACAATTGAAGACGCGCTTAGCTCTGCACAAGTAATAAGTTAATAAAAATGAGAAATTGGAGTGCATCCAATTTCTCATTTTTTCAATTCAACTGTTGCAGATAAAATAGAGCGTATTTTTCTAAAAAATCTTGCTATTTTAGAATGGCTAACAACAGCTAAATCTGTATTATTCATTATATTTTCATATTTATTATCTAAATCCATCATCTTATTAATGTAAAATTCATTAAAATTAGAATAGTTATCGGAAATGCCCATATAGTTTTTGTAATTGTATAATTTTAATCTATATTCATCTATATCAGCAGTAGTAGAAATTTTTGAAAATTGCATATTAAAATAAGATGAGTATATTAAGTTTTGTGTTTCAAAGAAAAGATTTTTGATTTTATCTTTACACTTTTCAATTTTCTTAGCAACTTTTTGAGCTTTCATTCCTTCGCAATTATCACTCATTAGCTTGTTATTTAGCTTTATTGCTTTCTCTTCGGTTTCCATTATTTTATCCAAGTTACTCTGGATTTTTAAGAAATTGTCTAAGCCGCATAGATTAGAAAATGTTTCTTTAAATTTATCAGAGCCATAGAAAGTACTATCATAAAGACTTTCTTCACCAGCAACATATGCCATTTGTTTTACTAAATTACATAAAACAGGATAATATGATGGGCTAGTTGTTGGAAGTGATATACCGTAATATTTTACAATTTCTTCTTCAGAGTTATTAGCTTTAGATGCCATAAGCTGCACAGCACCTTCATTTAATCCCATACCACAAGCTTTAATATCATCAAAATCGCATAGACCTAATCTAAGTAAGCGTCCTTTTTTGTCTTTTATCTCTTGCAAATAATGTATAAATTCGTGTACAGCGAAAATTTCCATTTCGTCAAGCTTTAAGCCTTGTTTAAAATACATAGAAGAGTTTTTGTAAAAGTATGTAGCTTCAGCAAATCCTTCTGGAATATCTGCAATATACATTGGTATTCTAGACAATGCTATAAATAAATTCTGAAAAATAAAGTGTTGATTTGGAAAAGCTTTGCATAATTTTTCTGCAACATCTCTTGCTATTGTATTAACGTTTAATGTATCTAATGGAGCAACAACTGTTATTCCATCTTTTCTTAAATCTGATTCAATACTCATAACACGTATTTCTCCTTAGTAATTCATATATCAACATTATACTACAAAAAACAAAAAAGTAATATTACAAGAATATTACTTTTTTGTTACAGAATTGTTACAAACTATGTCTTCCTATTTTACAACAATGTTGTAAATTTTATTCTTTACATAGATTTCTTTTACGACATTTTTTCCTTCAAGTTGAGCTTGTATATTAGCGTTTTCGTGTACAGAATTTTTTACGTCCTCTTCAGCAGCGTCTACTGTGATTTGTATAGTTGCTCTAACTTTACCGTTTATTTGAACAGGAATTTCTATAGTATCTTCAACTAGCTTAGATTCATCATATGTAGGCCAAGCTTCATATGTGATTGTATCATTATGTCCAAGTCTATTCCAAATTTCTTCTGCAATGTGTGGTGCTACCGGGCTAAGTAGTTTTATAAATCCTTCTGCATATTCCTGTGGTATTACGTCTTCCTTAGATGCAGTGTTTACAAATATCATCATTTGAGATATTGCTGTGTTAAAATACATATTCTCATAGTCGGATGTGACTTTCTTTACAGTGTAGTTATATACTTTGTCAAGTGCTTTGCTATGAGCTTGTCCATCTGCATGTTCGTTTGCTTGTACTTTACCAGATTCAACTAACAATCTCCAAACTCTATCCAAGAATTTTTTAGAGCCGTCTATTCCGTTTGGGTCCCATGGCTTTGCTGCATCTATTGGTCCCATAAACATTTCATAGACTCTTAGTGCATCTGCTCCATATTCTTTTACCATATCATCTGGGTTAATTACATTTCCTTTAGATTTGCTCATTTTTTCTCCGTTGGAGCCAAGTATCATACCTTGATGACGTAGTTTCGCAAATGGCTCTTTTGTTGGAGCAATTCCTTTGTTATATAAATAATTATTCCAAAATCTTGAATATAGTAAATGTCCAACAGCATGCTCTGGTCCACCAACATATAAATCAACTGGCATCCAATGTTTTAAAAGCTCTGGATCTGCAATTTCATTTTCATTATGTGGGTCAATGTATCTTAAGAAATACCAGCTTGAGCCAGCAGAGCCTGGCATTGTGCTTGTCTCACGTCTAGCAGGTTTTCCTTCAAATGTAGTATTTACCCAATCGGTTGCTTTGTCAAGTGGAGAAGCCCCTGTCTTAGATGGTGCATAATCTTCAAGCTCTGGTAATACCAAAGGTAAGTCCTCATCAGCTAAAACGTGGATTTCGTCTCCTTCTGTAAACACTATTGGAATTGGCTCACCCCAATAACGTTGCCTTGCAAATATCCATTCACGTAATTTGTAATTTACTTTCTTATCTCCAATTCCTTTTTCTTCAAGCCAAGCAATCATCTTATCAATTGCTTCTTGCTTTCCAAGACCATTTAAGAAATCAGAATTAATATGAACACCGTCTCCTGTAAATGCTTCTTTAGAGATGTCTCCGCCTTCTAGTACAGGTATAATCTCAATTCCAAATTTCTTTGCAAACTCATAATCTCTTTCATCATGTGCAGGAACTGCCATAATTGCACCAGTTCCATATGTTGCTAGCACATAGTCAGAAATCCAAATTGGAATTTCCTTGGCATTTACTGGATTTATAGCATATGCTCCTGTAAAGCATCCTGTTTTTTCTTTATTTAATTCAGTTCTCTCCAAGTCAGATTTTGCAGCTGCCTTAGCTTTATATTCTTTTATTGCTTCTTTTTGCTTTAGGTTTGTAATTTCATCTACTAATTCATGCTCAGGTGAAAGTACACAGTATGTTGCTCCAAATAAAGTATCTGCTCTAGTTGTAAATACAGTAAATTCTTTATCGGTACCAACTACTTTAAATTTAACTTCAGCACCAACTGATTTACCAATCCAATTACGTTGAATTTCTTTAGTAGATTCTGGCCAGTCAAGCTCATCTAAGCCATCAAGCAATATTTCTGCATATTTAGGAATATCCATTACCCATTGCTTCATGTTTTTACGAACAACAGGGAATCCGCCTCTTTCACTTTTTCCATTTATAACTTCATCATTTGAAAGAACGCAACCTAAGCCTTCGCACCAGTTTACAGGCATTTCAACAAGTTTTGCTAAGCCATCATTGTATAATTGCTTAAAAATCCATTGTGTCCATTTGTAATAACTAGGCTCGCATGTAGAAATTTCTCTGCTCCAGTCAAAAGAAAAACCAAGCATTTTAAGCTGCTTCTTAAAAGTAGCAATATTTTTCTTAGTAAATCCTGCAGGGTGATTACCTGTTTTTATTGCATATTGCTCAGCAGGAAGACCAAATGCATCCCATCCCATTGGATGAAGCACGTTATATCCTTGCATTCTTCTCATTCTAGACATAATGTCTGTTGCTGTGTATCCTTCTGGGTGTCCAACATGAAGACCTTGTCCAGATGGATAAGGAAACATGTCTAATGCATAATATTTTGGCTTAGAAAAGTCCCATACATCAGTTTTAAATGTCTCATTTTTATCCCAATATTCTTGCCATTTTTTTTCTATTTCGTTAAAGTTGTATGACATATTATCAGTCCTTGTGTAATATATTTAGGTTTTCGCGGTTTACCTATAACCAACAATGATATAACTATATCACAAAATGGGGAAAATTTCCATAGATTTAGAGAGTTTTTTTGAATTATAATTGATAATTATCGAAAATTTTGATAAAATAATCAAAAAACAGGAGGAAAGAAACCAACATGAACAAATACATGAAAATTGCAAAAGAATGTGCAGAGAAAGGTTCAAGCCATAACGAAGGTGGACCATTTGGCGCAGTTATAGTAGATGCTAAAGGGAATATTATAGCAGAGGCAAACAATATGGTTTTGAAAAATAATGACCCAACTGCACATGCAGAGGTTACAGCTATAAGAAAGGCCTGTGAAAAATTAGGCACATATGATTTATCAGACTGCACTATTTATACATCATGTGAGCCATGCCCAATGTGCTTATCTGCAATAATTTGGGCAAACATAAAGAATGTGTACTATGCATGTACACGAAATGATGCGAATGAAATAGGCTTTAGGGATAATGCAATTTATGAATTTTTAGAAGGAAAAAACAAGAGTTTATTAAATATTGAAGAAATAGACAGAGAAGAATGTCTAAAAGTTTTTGAAGAGTATAAAAACAATAATAAGACGATTTATTAAGAATGTAAGAATATATGAAAAAAGCAAAAAATATATTGACATTAAACGTCATGTTTGACAAAATCATAAATGAAAATTACATGTTAATATAGAGGTAAAAGAAGACAATAATTATTTTACAGTTGAGAATGAATGTTTATATAATAAAGATAAGACGACATTAATAATGTGCTTTACAAAAGGCTCAGAAGTAGATTTAGCAGAAACCATAATAATGATAAATGCATCTGCATTTAAACAAGCACCTAATATTGTGAATGTATACTTTCCAAATTCGGTTACAAGTATAGCAAGTAGTGTATTTCAGACAACTAATAATAAATTGGAAACTATAAAAATTGGTCCAAATGTAACAAGCATACATCCAAACTTTAAATTTCACAATTATTATGGAACTGTAATTATAGATGATAATAATCATAATTATTTTATTGACAATAATGAATTATATAACAAGGACAAGACTGAATTAATAACAGTTTTATATGAAATTCATGGTCAATACATAGTAAGAGATAGCGTAACAAAAATATGTTTTTATGCATTTCATTCACAAAATAATATGTCTGGAATTGTGTTACCAGATAATCTAAAAGAAATAGAAACAATGGCATTTGTTTTTTGCGATAATGTAACATCAATATATATACCAAATAGTGTTGAAACAATAGCTTATAATGCATTTGCCAGCATGAATAACCTACAACAAATCCAAATCGACAAAGAGCCAGGAAGTATAACAGGCTCGTCATGGGGAGCAATAAGGGGAGATAGAATAGTTGAATGGCTTAGATAAATGAAACAATAAACAAGCGCCAGCAAAGTTACTTAAAAATGCACAGCGAAACCACCTGAATCTGCACAACAAAGTTGCTTAAATTTGCACAATGATATTGCAATAAAATAAATTATATGATAATATTTAACTGAGGTGAAAATCATATGAAATTAACTCCAAAGAACTATAGACCTAGGATAATAGACGAAGAACTAGAGAAAAATTTAAAAATTTTTGGCGCAATTAGTATAGAAGGTCCAAAATGGTGTGGAAAAACATGGACAGCTTTAAATCATTCAAATAGTGTTGCTTTTTTGAACAATACAGCAGATAATTTTAGAGAAAAACACTTAGCAGAAATGGATGTAAATTTAATTTTAGATAAAGAAAAACCAGAACTAATTGACGAATGGCAAGAAGTGCCTGCAATATGGGATGCTGTGAGATTCAAATGTGACCAAGACAAAGAAAAGGGGAAATACATTTTAACTGGTTCTGCTACACCTGTAAGTGATAAGATTCATCATTCTGGAGCTGGAAGAATTTGTAAAATGAAGATGTATACGATGTCTTTATTCGAATCAGGAGATTCAACAGGTGACGTTTCTCTGCAAAAACTTTTTAAAAATAATGTAGAAAATAAATTAGTAAACAAAGTTGAACTAAAAAGATTAGCAGATTTAATTGTTAGAGGAGGTTGGCCAGAATCTATAGAGATGAGTGCAGAAGAAGCCACAAAGATAACAAGAAGTTATTTAGAAGCTGTTTTAGAAAAAGACATTGTGGAAATTGATGGAATTAAAAGAGATAAAAATAAAATGGAAATGTTATTAAGGTCGCTTGCTAGAAATGAAAGTACAGTATCTGGAAACAATGTACTTATCAAGGATATTGATAATAATGTTACAGAAGAAGAACTGAATGTGAGCAGAAATACAGTTACAGATTATTTAGATGTACTATATAGATTACATCTAATTGAAAATCAAAAATCTTTTATGTATAAAATACGCTCAAGATCAAATGTTGGCAAAAATCCTAAAAGACATTTTACGGACCCATCCTTAGGATGTGCAGCACTTAATATAACATCAGAAAAACTTATGAATGACTTGGAAACGTTTGGTTTATATTTTGAAGCATTGTGCGAAAGAGATTTAAGAATATATGCAGAAAGTATAGGTGCTAAATTATATCATTACAGAGATAATAATACAGGTTTGGAGATAGATAGTATAATAGAAATCTCAGATGGCGAATATGGAGCTATAGAAATAAAATTAGGAGCAAATAAAGAAGAGGAAGCAGCAGCAAGTTTAAAGAAATTCTATGATTTAGCCGAAATTAAACCTAAGTTCATGTGTATAATTTGTGGCTTATATAATGCAGTAGTAAGAAGACCAGATGGAATTTACGTACTTCCAATAACGGCATTAAAAAATTAAAGCAACTGTGAACAAAGAAGGAATATCGATTGTGAACAAATAGCTGCAAGGCATAGAGAAATATATCTTATGTCTACTTCTACATTAAACACTTGAAATCTAGGCAAAAATATGATATAATCCTATACTGGAAAGTAGAGGATGAGAAATGGAAAGAATAACCACAGAAACAAGAAATGAAATAGAAAAGCCAATAGGGCAATATTCAATAGCATTATCTCTTCAATTATTGCCAATAGAAAACATGGCAGAAAAAATGCATATTTCTAAGGATGATGTATGTGTTTTGCTAAAGTTAACTAAAGTGGAAGGAAAATCCATCTATGAGCTAAGGCAAGAAAAAAGAAAAGAGGTAGAGAGAAGATTAAAGAAAAACGAAGATTTAGATAAAATAGCATTTGACTTAAATGTTAGCAGAGATGCTGTAGAAGATTTATCCATAGTGTATCTTGATAAAAGAGAAAGGCAGATAAGAAAAATGCAGCGATTATTGCAAGCAGGTAAAAAATCTAAGGTTTCCAATATTACTCGTAGAGCAAAGCCTTTAAAATCAATGAGCACAAGAGAAAAAACAATGCTTATGAGAGAAAAATATGCACAAATATTATCTAAAGCAAAGAGTGAGCAAGAAGAAAACAATATTTCTGAGCAAGAAAAACGACTTAATGACATTCTTATATCTGCTATTGAAGAGAAAATAATGATTGCCAATGGCTCATATAGCGAAAAGAAACAATACGCTCTTGAAATGATTAAGGATATAACAGAATTATTAAATAAAAGACTTACTATTAAGCAAGCTAGACAAATAGAGGAACTTGTAACAGGTGATTCTTTTAGAAACTTTACAGGCAAGGACACTCCAATGGCGTCTAAACTTAGAGGAATGATAGGCAAGGCTAAACTAAGAGTAGTGAATGAGGTTTGGGCTGAGGCGCAGAAAACCACAGATATCGAAAAATTAAATAAATTATACAAAATGGTATCTGGCCCGGGATATAATCACTTTGAAACTGATGTTATCAGAAGAAAAATAGAGACAAGAATAAATAATATCACAATGCAAAAAAATCAAAAGACAGCAGTCTCAAAGAATATGAAAAATATAGCAGCTCAAATTGCTGGTGAAAGTGCTGAAATTAATGATATAGAAGAAGCCATAAATACAGAAATAGCAGAAAAGAAAAATCAGATACCACAAGGAAAATTTGGATTGACAGATGAGCAAATTAGAGCTCAAATACTAATTCAATTGAGAAGTGTGTTAATGAAGCAAGCAACAAAATATTCTGTAAAAGATGTGGAAAGTACCTTATCTACATTAAATAGCTTGGCACCAAATGAATATATAGAAAACTTTAGAGCTGTTGTAATGAATTTAGCAAATAGTGGAAGCTTTAAATCTGCAAAGCGATTGTGCTTAGAAAATGCACAAAACATGAGTAATTTGGCAATGAGAACAATAGCGGGTGAAGTTAAGAAGGCTGAATTGGGACATGTTATAAATAATTCTATGAACAGAAATCTAACTGATAAAGAAGAAACTAAACTTTGGAAATTGATAGAAAACGTATTACAAAATGAAAATGCAAAAAAAGATGACATTATAGTATTACAAAGCAGAGATGGAAGCGCAAAAATTACATTGGCAGATATTTGGCCAGAAACTAACGAAAAAACTCGAAATTAAGCGATAAAAATAGCTTGACATTAACTAAATATTTATATATGATAGTCCTGAATAGGGATGGACACCAATTGGGGAGAAATCTCTAATTGGTGTTTTTAGGTTTGACCAGTGAAACATCAGTGACAGGTTTAAACCTGTCACCTGGTCTTACGAAGTAAGAATATAGGTAATGCTGGAACTATTTAGAAAGGAAGGTTAGAATGAGTAAAGAAGTTAGCGAAGAAGAGAAACTAAAGATAAAAGGCATGATAGATGCTCTTATAGAAAAAGCTAAAAAAGCATCAGAAGAGTATATGAAGCTTACTCAAGAAGATGTAGATAGAATAGTTAAAGCTATGTCTATGGCTGGATTAGAGCATCATATGGAGCTTGCAAAAATGGCGGTAGAAGAGACAGGAAGAGGAATTTACGAAGACAAAATCACAAAGAATATGTTTGCTACAGAATATATTTATCACAGTATAAAATATGACAAGACTGTAGGCGTTATATCCCAAAATGAAGAAGAAGGGTATGAAGAAATAGCAGAGCCAATTGGCATAATTGCAGGTGTTACACCAGTTACAAACCCAACTTCAACAACAATGTTTAAATCAATAATTGCAGCAAAAACAAGAAATGTAATAGTATTTGGTTTCCACCCATCTGCACAAAAATGTAGTGTGGCAGCTGCTACAATACTAAGAGATGCAGCAATAGCAGCAGGTGCACCAGAAAACTGTATATTATGGATAGAAGAGCCATCTGTTACTGCAACAAACATGCTAATGCATCATCCAGATGTAAACTTAATATTGGCAACAGGTGGAACAGGCATGGTTAAAGCTGCATATTCATGCGGTAAGCCAGCTTTAGGTGTTGGCCCTGGAAATGTTCCATGCTATATAGATAAAACTGCAAAATTAAAAACATCTGTAAATGATTTAGTAATGTCAAAATCATTTGATAATGGTATGATTTGTGCTTCAGAGCAATCAGTAATTGTAGATAAAGAAATAAAAGATGAATTTGAAAGATTGATGAAAGAAGCAGGATGCTATTTTCTATCAGATGATGAAACACAAAAATTGCGTGATACAATGTTTTTAAAAGAAAAAGATGGTGCTTTAAATTCTGCAATAGTTGGGCAAAGCCCATATAAAATAGCAGCTCAAGCAGGAATAGAAGTACCACAAGACACAAAAGTACTTGTTCTTAAAGAAAATGGCGTAGGAATAGAATATCCATTTTCAAAAGAAAAATTAAGTCCTGTACTTGCATATTATGTGGTAAATAACAGTGATGAAGGAATTGCTCTAGCAGAAAAGTTAATTGAATTCGGAGGAATGGGACATTCTGCAGTTATCCATTCAGAAGACAAAGACACAATACAAAAATTTTCAGAAACAGTTAAAGCTGGAAGAATAATAGTTAATTCTCCATCAACTCATGGCGCAATTGGTGATATATATAACACCAACATGCCATCACTTACACTTGGATGTGGTACATTTGGAGGAAACTCAACAACAGCAAATGTATCAAGTGTAAATTTAATAAATATCAAAAGAGTTGCAAAGAGGAGGGTTAATATGCAATGGTTTAAAGTTCCAGAAAAAATATATTTTGAAGCAGGCTCAATAGGATATCTAGAAAAAATGCCAGATATCACAAGAGCATTTATAGTAACAGACGAGTCAATGGTAAAATTAGGATATATAGATAAAATATTATATTATTTAAGAAAAAGACAGACTTACGTACATTCAGAGATATTCTCAGATGTAGAATCAGACCCATCATTTGATACAATCAACAAAGGAGTTCAAATGATGAATGAATTTAAGCCTGATGTAATAATTGCAGTTGGTGGAGGAAGCCCAATAGATGCAGCAAAGGGAATGTGGCTATTTTATGAGCATCCAGATGCAGACGCAGAAGGATTAAAACTTAAATTCATGGATATTAGAAAACGTACATATAAATTCCCAAAACTTGGTGAAAAAGCAAAATTTGTAGCAATACCTACGACATCGGGAACAGGCTCAGAAGTTACATCATTTGCGGTACTTACAGATAAAAAACTTAATAAAAAATATCCACTTGCAGATTACGAATTAACACCAGATGTTGCAATAGTGGATCCAGATTTGGTAATGAGCTTGCCAAAGAGAATTACGGCAGATACTGGTATGGACGTTTTAACACATGCAATCGAAGCCTATGTATCTAATATGGCATCAGATTACACAGACGGTTTGGCAGAAAAAGCAGTAGAGCTTGTATTTAAGAATTTAAGAGAAGCTTACAACCATGGCGATAACAAAGAAGCAAGAGAGCATATGCATAACGCAAGTACTATAGCAGGTATGGCATTTACAAATGCTTTCTTGGGAATAAACCATTCGCTTGCACATAAAATAGGAGCAGAATTCCACATGGCACATGGTAGAATAAATGCAATATTACTTCCATATGTAATTAGATACAACAGCAGTAAACCAACAAAATTTGTATCATTCCCAAAATATGAATATTTTATAGCAGATAAAAAATATGCAGATTTAGCAAGAAGAATGAATTTCCCTGCATTTACTAATGAAGAAGGAGTAAATTCATTAATAGAAGAAATCAAAAAATTAAATGCAGATTTAGGAATAGAAAAGAGCTTTAAAGAAGCAGGGATAGATGAGACAGAATTTATGGCAAAAGTTGATATGCTTGCAGATAGAGCATTTGAAGACCAATGTACAACTGCAAATCCAAGAGTGCCACTAGTAACAGAGCTAAAACAAATATTGATTGACAGCTATTATGGAAATTAGAGCTAGCAAGTAATATTTTCTTTATGCAAATTCAGAAGATTGAAATTGAAAACAACGCTAATGTAGAAATACAGGAGCGTTGTTATTTTTTTACGTAATTGACATAAAACCAATAAAGCACTATAATATAAAGGTAGCATTAATTTGCAACAAAAAAATAGAAGAGAGGGAAATGCATGAGACAACGGGATATCGTAGATGAACTAATCGAAATGGGATGGGGAGTTGAGGATTTTTCTGAGCTTCTAAGTGCGGTCATTATTTAATGACTGAGAAAGAGAAGAAGCCAACTAGCAATAGTTGGTTTCTTTGTCTGTATTTTGGGACATTTTAAAACATAACCATAAACGAATGAGACAATGGAAAGAAAATATAAATTTTTGTTGAAAAAATGAGCTTTTATATATATAATATGTAACAAATAAATAATTAAAGTGAACTAACATGG
The DNA here is from genome assembly GCA_904378095.1 of uncultured Clostridia bacterium. GTDB lineage: Bacteria > Bacillota > Clostridia > TANB77 > CAG-508 > CALXVA01. The sequence continues at coordinate 23,004 of CAJFHE010000003.1, forward strand.
TAAAAAACAATTAGCAAGGTGAATAATCCTGAGAATGGAGGTCAATTTTGATAATTCCGTTAATAATTTTAATCTTAATATTTATCATTGCCGGATATATAACAGGAAATTTTTTGTTTAATCTGGCTCTAAACCCGAAATCATCAAAATCAATTATTTTTAATAATGAAACTGACGAAATAAAATTTCAGATGAAAATAGATAATACTAAATGGTTAGAAGAAAATGCAAAGGAAGTATATATAGAAGATAAAAAAATAAAATTGCATAGTTATGAGATTGTTAATAAAAAAGAAAGTAAAATATGGGTTATAGCTGTGCATGGATACACAGATTCTGGTTATTTCATGGTAAATGCAGCTAAGCAGTTTTTAAGCTATGGATATAATGTATTAATCCCAGACTTACGTGCACACGGAAAAAGTGAAGGTAAATATATCGGGATGGGATGGCTTGATAGACTGGATTTGTTAAAATGGATTGATTATCTTATAGCTACATATGGAGATATAAAGATAATATTATATGGAATATCCATGGGAGCAGCAACAGTAATGATGACAAGTGGAGAAAAGTTACCAAGCAATGTACGAATGGTAATAGAAGACTGTGGATATACATCAGTCTGGGACGAGTTTGCGCATGAGCTAAAATATATATTCCACATGCCAACATTTCCAGCCTTGTACAATGCAAATATTATAACAAAAATAAGAGCAGGATATTCTTTTAAAAAAGCATCATGCATAAAACAGATAAAAAAGTCAAAAATTCCAATATTATTCATACATGGTGATAGAGATAAATTCGTGCCATTTTATATGCTAGATAGATTATATAATGCAGCAACATGTCCAAAAGAAAAGCTAGTTATAAAAAATGCAGGACATGCAGAAGCACAATGGATTGAGCTACAGAAATACTGGCATGCAGTAAGAAAATTTATAAAAAGATATATTTTTTAAAAAACTTGCACATTAGGGACACTCCTAAATGTCCAAAAACTTGCACAAAAAGGAGTGTCCCTAATGTGCAAGAGGAGGAGGAAAAAATGGAAAAAGGTAAGTTATTTGTAATAGATGGGACTGATGGAAGCGGTAAGCAGACTCAGATACAAAAGTTGAAAGAAAGATTTGAAAAAGAAGGGATAGATTATAGAGCGGTTAGTTTTCCAAATTATGATAGTCCATCTTCAAGTTTAGTGAAGATGTATTTAAATGGGGATTTTGGAAAAGATGCGCAAAGCATTAGCCCATATATAGCTTCAACTTTTTATGCTGCTGATAGATATGCAACTTTTAAAACAGGATATGAAGAATATTATAATAATGGTGGAATTATTTTGGCAGATAGATACACAACAGCAAACATGGTACATCAAGCAGGTAAAATTAAAGATGATGAGGAAAGAGCCAAGTTTTTAGATTGGCTATGGGACTTTGAATTTAATTTATATGGACTTCCAATTCCAACAGAAGTTATATTTTTAAATATGCCAACAGAATACGCACAAAAGTTGATGGAAAATAGAGCTAATAAAATAACACATGAAGAAAAAAAGGATATACATGAAAGTAATAAAGAGCATTTGAAAGATGCATATAATGAGGCTTGTAAGTTGGTAGAAAAATATAATTGGCGTGAAATTAAATGTGTGAAAGATGGAAACATAAGAGAAATTGCTGATATACATGAAGAAATTTGGGATAATGTAAAAAAATATTTGTAATTTTTGTAAAAAGTATGTATAATTGTAGATATTGATTTTAAGAAGAACAGAGCTTTTTTTGTTTCGAGTTTTAGGAAAGGAAAGTGATAGAATGGCAAACGTGAGCAAAGAAGAATTGCTACATATAGCAAGACTTGCAGATTTGAATATTAATTATGAAGAGATAGATAATTACTTGGCTAATCTTCAAGATATTTTAAATTTTGCTGAGGTTGTAAATAATGCTAATACAGAAGGATTAGAGGAAACAATAGGAGAAAATGATAAAGTAAATGTTTTTAGAAAAGATGAGATAAAAGTATTTGAAGACAATAAGGCGCTTTTGCAAAATGCTAAAGAGCAAGAGAGAAATATGTTTAAAATACCAAAAGTTATACAATAAAATGATGGGAGGAATTTTAGTGGACATTACAAATTTGACTGTGCATGAGCTTATGGAAAAACTAGGCAATAATGAGCTAACTTCAGAGGAAATTACAAAAGCTTATGTAGATAGAATAAATGATAAAGAAAAAGATGTTAACGCTTTTGTAACAACTTTATGTGATGAAGCTTTGGAAAAGGCTAAAAAGATAGATGAAAAAAGAAAAAGCGGTGATATAAAATCAAATTTAGCCGGTATTCCAATAGGAATTAAGGACAACCTATGTACAAAAGGTGTGAAAACAACGTGTAGCTCTAGAATGCTTGAAGACTTTATAGCACCATATGATGCAACAGTTGTAGAAAACCTAAATAATGAAGATTTAATAGACTTAGGAAAGTTAAATATGGATGAATTCGCAATGGGTGCTTCTACAGAATATTCATATTTTAAGAAAACAAGCAATCCATGGAATTTAAAAAGAGTTCCAGGAGGCTCATCTGGCGGAAGTGCAGCAGCAGTTGCGGCAGAATTAGTACCTTGGGCATTAGGAAGTGACACAGGAGGCTCTATTCGTCAGCCAGCATCATTTTGTGGTGTTGTAGGTTTAAAGCCTACTTATGGACTAGTTTCAAGATATGGCTTAGTAGCATTTGCATCATCACTAGACCAGATAGGACCTATAACAAAGGATGTAACAGATGCCGCCATTTTATTAAATCTTATTGCAGGACATGATGAAAGAGATACTACTTCATATGATATGCCTAAAAAAGATTATACAAAAGCCTTAAAAGGAGATGTAAAAGGCTTAAAAATAGGTATTCCAAAAGAATATTTTGGAGAAGGAATTAATGAAGAAGTAAAAGAAAAACTAGAAGAAGCAATTGAAACATATAAAAAACTTGGAGCAGAAGTAGAGGAGATTTCTCTAGATATTGCCAAATATGCTCTAGCAACGTATTATATAATTGCCTGTGCAGAAGCAAGCTCAAACTTAGGAAGATTTGATGGAATACGCTATGGACATAGAGCAGAGAACTTTAGTAATTTAAAAGAATTATATAGAAATTCAAGAAGCGAAGGATTTGGAGCAGAAGTAAAAAGAAGGATTATACTTGGCACATATGTACTTTCATCAGGATATTATGATGCATATTACAAAAAAGCTCAACAAGTACGTACTCTAGTAAAAAGAGAATTTGATAAAGCATTCGAAAAATATGATGTGCTTCTTACACCAACATCACCAACAGTAGCATTCGAAATGGGAACAAGGTCAAACAATCCATTAGAGATGTATTTGGCAGATATTTGCACAGTTTCTGTAAATATAGCAGGACTTCCAGGAATATCTATTCCATGTGGTGTAAATAGCGAAAATATGCCAATAGGTATGCAATTAATCGGAAATAAATTTGAAGAAGAAAAGATACTTAATGCGGCATATGCATTTGAAAAAGAATATAGGTTTAGAGATAAATTTAGACCAAGTTTTGGAAAATAATAAAAAACAGGAGGAGAGAGAATGTCAAATACAGATTATGAGAAAGTAATGGGACTTGAAGTGCATGCAGAGCTTTCAACAAAAACAAAAATATTTTGCTCATGTCCTACAGAATTTGGAGCAGAGCCAAATACACATGTGTGTCCAATATGTATGGCAATGCCTGGAACACTTCCAGTGCTAAACGAAAAAGTTGTTGAATATGCTGTAAAAGCAGGTCTTGCAACAAATTGTGAGATTTCAAGAAACAGCAAAAATGATAGAAAAAACTATTTTTATCCAGATTTACCTAAATCATACCAGATATCACAATATGACAAGCCACTTTGTGAGCATGGATATATAGAAATAGAAGATGATGAAGGAAATCCAAAGAAAATAGGAATTACAAGAATTCATATAGAAGAAGATGCAGGAAAGCTAAATCACAATGAATTTGGTGGTGGAAGCTTAGTTGATTTAAATAGAGCAGGAGTACCTTTAATTGAGATTGTATCTGAGCCAGATTTACGCTCAGTAGGCGAAGTTGATAGATATTTGAAAAAATTAAAATCAATCCTTGAATACATAGAAGTATCTGACTGTAAAATGCAAGAAGGCTCATTCAGAGCAGATGTCAACGTTTCTGTAAGAAAAAGAGATGCAAAAGAATTCGGTACGAGAACAGAAATGAAAAATATGAACTCATTTAGAGCAATCACTAGAGCTATCGAATACGAAGCAGATAGGCAAATTGATGTAATTGAAAATGGTGGCAAAATTGAGCAAGAGACTTTAAGATGGGATGATGTATCTGGTAAAACATTTTCAATGAGAGATAAGGAAGACGCACAAGATTACAGATATTTTCCAGAGCCTGACTTAGTAGCAATTCGCCTATCAGATGAATACATAGAAAATATAAGAAAGAATTTGCCAGAGATGCCAGAGAGTAGAAGAGAAAGATATATGTCTGACTTCAAACTATCAGAAAAAGATGCAAGACTTTTAACAGCCTCTAAATATTTGTCAAATATGTTTGAAGCTGCAGAAAAAATCTGTGGAAATGCAAAAGCAGTTGCAAACTGGCTACTTTCTGATATATCTAGAATATTGAATGAAAAAGAGCAAGAAGCAGATAGCATACCATTCACAGCAGAGCAATTAGCAAAATTAGTTGAGCTAATTGATAAAGGTACAATAAGCTCTGCAATTGGTAAGAAAGTAGTAGAAGAGTTATTTGAAAATCCAAGAGAGCCAGAAGAAATAATAAAAGAAAAAGGCTGGATACAAATATCTGATGAAGGTGCTATAAAAGAGGTGGTAGCTAAAATACTTGAGGCAAATCCACAATCTATAGCCGACTACAAAGCAGGTAAAGATAGAGCATTGGGCTTCTTAGTTGGACAAGCAATGAAAGAAACAAAGGGAAAAGCAAACCCACAAATGTTAAACAAAATGTTTTTAGAAGAGCTAAACAAGTAGACAATCTTATTTTTAAGGACGGAGGAAAAAAACAAGATTTGCTAAATTATTTCAAGTGTGCTATAATTAATAGCACACTAAAATTTTTACATAAGGAGAGAAGAAAATTGAAGATTATACTATTGTTAGTATTATTGATTATCGGTTTCTTCTGCGCAAGCTGTTTTTATTCAAAAGAAGAAGATATGCTTCGGTTTATGGCGTTTACATTATTAACCATATTATGCGTCATAGTATTAGTAATTACCATTTCGGTAAGTATCATAATGGCTTGTGTATAAAAATCTCAAAAAAAGACTAGCTTCAAACTGAGGCTAGTTTTTTATGGTCGAACTATGTCACAATTTGTCGAACGATTTTTCTTGCAAAGTAGAGGAGAATGTGATTTAATATAATTGTAATTGTATTCTATGCAAATTTTATTCTAAAGATTGATATTCTGTGTTAAATTCATATAATATACTCTTATAAAATCTATATTCACCCCTATATAAATAGTATTAGTATATCCTTAAGAAAGGAGGAAATTTTAGCATAGATGCAATTATACATAAACATAAAAATGCAACTAATATTATGTTATATTAGTTGCTAAATTTTTGTTTAAAAATTATTAGTTAGAATCCTTTTTTATAGTGTCTGTAGCAATTGTGCAAATAATAAAAAATACCATAAAAAATAAAGCAGATTTCAAAATAGAAATACCAATATAAAAAAGATTAGGATTATGTATAGATAAATATGTACTTAATATAAATGTAGCTATTAAACTTAATACAAAACAAAATTTTAAACCATTATTACAAACCCTGTTGATAGAAGAATCAATATGCTTTAAATTAGAAATAATCGATTTCATAAGCAAAATCACCTCATCTTTCAGATTTTATAAAACTGCAATACAATATTATGGTAACATATAAAAATACAAAAATCAAAGGAAATTTAAACCAGTGGAGCAAAAAAAGATTGTAAAATACATAAAAATGTATCTTACAATCTTTTTAAAAATAAAAAACTGTGCACAATTTTTTATTAATACTTATGCATTAACTGCATTTAATTTTTTTGCCATATTAGATTTCTTTCTGGCAGCAGTGTTTTTTACAATAACTCCTTTAGTACAAGCTTGATCTATTTTCTTTGTAGCAACAGAAAATAATTTTGTAGCTTCTTCTACATTATTATTTGCTAAAGCTTCTTCAAATCTTTTTATAGCTGTTTTATATTCAGATTTAATCATGCTATTTCTTAAAGTTTTCTTTTCAATAACACTAACTCTTTTTATTGCTGATTTAATATTTGGCATATTTTGCACCTCCCTTTATGTAAAATAAAAAGTAACATCTATTATTTTAGCATAAAAATAGGGGTTTGGCAAGAGTTTTATAAAATTTCTGCAGAAGAAAAAGCCTGCTCATGTTTAGGACTTTGTCATGTCATCTATTTCTTTTGCCCTTTTTTTCTGCTTTTCTGGTGGAAGCCAGGCAAAATAAGAAGAAATGAATTCGCCATATTGTGTAGTGTCCTCGTTTTGCTCTATTTCGTTAGATTCTTTTTTATCTTTATCCAAAAAAATGCACCTCCTATTCTTTAATAGTTTATGCATTTTTATATTATCTATTCTTTTTATTCTATAGACATTTCTACTGCTTCTGCTACGCCGTCTTCATTATTATTGGCAACTACTTTGTCTGCAATTTCTTTTATATAAGGTGCACTATTTCCCATTGCAATACCCAGACCCGCATTTTCTATCATCATTTTATCATTTACATTATCACCTATTGCCATTATTTCTTCTTTACTAATATTTAATTTTTTGGCAAGCCACTCTAGTGCATTCCATTTATCCACGTTCTCGCTGGTAATTTCAGTGTAAAAATATTCAAGTGAAACTTCTTCTGTACCAGATTTAATAATTTTCCTTGTCATATGAGCAACATCCAAAACATCAATATTCTTTATTTCTCTTAATTTCCTAATAATACTATTAAATATGATGCTACTTGTATCACTTATGGTAAACTTTAAAATATTTTCATTATTTAGATTTTCTACATATTCATAAATATTATCTACTAAATTGATTTTAGTTTTTTTACTATCAGGCTTATTTGCATTTTCTTGATGATAAAACAATACATTATTACTTAAAGTTTTGGCAATTACCATGTTTTCGGTATATACATTATAATATATACTGTTTTGCTCACAAATTTGTATTATTTGCAAAGCTTTTTTCTTTTCTATAAATTTATCGTATATTATTTCTTCTTTTTGTAAATCATATATAAGAGAACCATTGCCACAAATTATATATTCGTTATTACCAATGTCATTTGCAAGATTTTTTACAGAATTGCTCGACCTGCCTGATGATAAAACAATTTGTGCACCACACTGTTGAGCTTTTTGCAAAGCTAATTTGTTTTTTTCTGAAATTTGACCATAGGAATTGAGTAACGTTCCATCTAAATCTATTGCGATTAATTTATACATAACTTATTATTTATATTTCTCCTTTCATTTTTTATTATTAACAACGCGTTTATACATTATACCATTTAATTTTATTAATACAATAATTTCTCAAAAATTTCCAGTTTATTTTAAAAATAATTGTGCATGCTATGTAATGAAGAAGTACTTATACTTTTTCACAGTACAAAAACAAATAATCACATTCTAGGAGGTGAATGATAATGGCAAACTCAAACAGCAATACAAAAGTTGTTCCAGAAGCTAGAGAAGCTCTAGACAAATTCAAATATGAAGTAGCTAGCGAAGTTGGCGTTAACTTAAAACAAGGTTATAATGGAGATTTATCTTCAAGAGATGCAGGAAGAATAGGTGGACAAATGGTTAGAAAGTTAATCCAACAAGCTGAAAACCAAATGAAATAGTTTTTGCGTAGAACTTTATATTAGCGATAAATATTAGTTTATTATTTTAATATACTTATATTTGGCTAAACACGTAAAAAAGCAACCTTTTTAGATTAATTTTTAAAAAGGTTGCTTTTAAATTTAACCTTCTGGCTCAACTAAACCAAAGTTTTTATTGTCTTTTAATCTATATATAATGTTTGTTTTACCAGTATCTATATCGATGAAAGCTAAAAATCTATTTTGTGGTTGCTCTTGTAATCTTAACTTAGCATCTTCAGGTGTCATAGGTTTTATATCATAATATAAAACTTTAACTATTTCATCTGTTACTTCTCTATCATCAGCTTTAGCATCTTCCTTAATTCTTATAGATTCTGTCATGTTTTGTTTATCTTTTTTTGTTTTCATTTTTCTAACTTGACCTTCTAATATGTCTATATCTTTGTCTATAGATGCATATAAGTCTCTGTGAGCAGTTACTGCTCTAAAGTCATCTGAATCAGCTTTAATGCTGATTTCTGCAACTTTTTCACTTCCTTCTGTTTTTATAGTTGCATAAACATCAAAGTCATCACCAAAATATTTTATTAATCTTTCAGCTTTTTTTTCGATGTAATCTTTAATTGCTTCTGTTGCTTCTAATTCTTTGCTTGTTATTTTAATATTCATAACAATCTCTCCTTCCAAATATGTTCATTAGTTTTAATGTATGTATATTATATATTGTATTTTTGTTTTTTTCAAGTGATTTATAAAATTTCAAAAAAACTATTGACATTTTTAAAGAAGAGAGTATAATATATATTGTAGGTCAAAGAAAGTCAAAGTCAAACGGAACAAAAAGAAAACTTGACAAACAAACACAAAACTAACGCAGAAAAAAGTAAAATAATAGAGCTAAAGGAAGTGATAGAAGTGAGAATGTCAGATATGATAGAAGAATTTATAAAAGAATTATTTGATGATGAAGATTATGTAGAAATTCAAAGAAATGATTTGGCAGAGCATTTTAACTGTGTGCCATCACAAATAAACTATGTTATAGCAACTAGATTTAAGCCGTCACAAGGCTATTATGTTGAAAGCAAAAGAGGTGGTGGAGGACATATTAGCATACGAAAGATAAATACTACAAAAAGTAATTATCTAATGCATGCAATATCAAGCATAGGAGATAAAATTACATCACAAGAAGTAGATATATTTTTAAGTAATTTTCTATCATATGGAGTTGTAACCGAAAAAGAAGCAAAATTGTTAAAGGTTGCAACCAGTGATAATGTACTGACAATACCACAAAATATAAAGGATGAAGTGCGAGCAAAAATTTTTAAGAACATGCTAATTAATTTAGTAGAAGAATAAATTTAAAGGAGGTTTTTATTATGTTGTGTCAAAATTGTGGAAAAAATGAAGTTACATTTAAATATACTCAGGTTATAAACGGAGTAAAAAAGGAGATGAATCTTTGCGATAAGTGTGCAAGAGAATTAGGACTAAAAGACATGAACTTTAGTATGCCAATTAATTTCTCTAGTTTTTTAAGTGATTTCTTTAATGACTATAATGATAGTCTATTACCAAGCTTTATGGGTACACAAACACTAGGGTGTAAAAGTTGTGGAACTACCTTTGATAATTTCGTAAATAGCGGTGAATTTGGATGCAGCAGTTGCTATGATTTATTCGAAGATAGAATTACTCCAATACTTAGAAATTTACAAGGTGCAACAAGACATGTGGGAAGAGGTTATAGAGCAATAAAACCAAGTACTGGAGATGAAAAAACTTCCGCAAAAAAGACAGTAAAGAAAGAAGAAAGTCAAATAGAAAAATTACAAAAAGATTTGCAAAAAGCTATTAAAGATGAAAGATATGAAGATGCTGCAAAGATACGTGACGAAATTAAGAAATTAGAAAATAAATAACAACAAATGTGTAAAAAAGGAGGAAATCAAATGTCAAATTGGTATTTGCAAAATGGTAAAAATTCTGATGTAGTAGTAAGCTCAAGAGTAAGATTAAATAGAAATTTAAATGGTTTTAAATTTTTAAATAAATGCTCTAAAGAAGAGCAACAAAAAATTCTTAATACAGTAAAAGATATTGTCCCAAGTTTAGGATATGAATTAAAATATATTTCATTTGATGATTTAGATGATGTAACAAAAGTAAGCTTAGTAGAAAAACACTTAATCAGTCCTGAATTTGCAATGAACAAGGAAAACAAAAAAGCAATTTTAATAAATAATGAAGAAAATATCTGCATAATGCTAAACGAAGACGAGCATATAAAATTGCAAGTGTTTGGTAGTGGACAAGAGCTTGACAACTTAATGAATTTGGCAGTGGAAATTGATGAAAAATTAGGTGAAATATTAGAATATTCATATAGTGAAAAATTTGGATATTTAACAACATCACCAATAAATTTAGGAACAGGAATGAAGGCATCTGTAATAGTTCATTTGCCAGCACTTACACTTACAGGAAACTTACCAAAAATAGTTAGAATTATAAATAACTTTGGAATGAGTGTAAAAGGAGTATATGGTGAAGGCACACAAAATCAAGGCGATTTGTATCAAATTTCAAATAATCAAACATTAGGAATTTCGGAAAAAGAAATAGTAGCGAATGTAAAAAATATAACAGAAAAAATAATAGAGCAAGAAAGAATTGCGAGAAAGTATTTAGGCAAAAATCAGTTAGAATTAGAAGATAGAGTATATAGGGCATTTGGAGAGCTTACATGTGCTAGAAAATTATCATCAGAAGAATGCAGAAAATTATTATCTGATGTAAAATTAGGTACAGACTTGGGAATAATTAAAGAGCTAGATGATAGCAAAATAAAACAACTAGAGCTATATACTAAATCTGGCAACTTGCAAAAATACTTAGGAAAAACATTGGATGGATATGAGAGAGAAATAAAAAGAGCAGAAGTAATAAAGCAGATTGTCAAAGAATAAAAAATTTGTTAAGGTGACCTGTCCCAAAAACGACAACCTTGTCGTTTTTAGGCCTGTCCCTATAACGACAAAGGAGAGTGATTAATATGATGTATAAATTTACAAACAGAGCAGAAAAAGCAATCGAAATTGCAAACGATATAGCACTAGAGCTTGGGCATACATACATTGGTACAGAGCACATCTTATATGGCTTGGCAAAGGAAGGCACAGGCGTGGCAAGCAAAGTTTTGCAAAATCAAAATGTGACAGATGAAGAAATTTTACAAGAAATAGAAATACTTATTGGAACTGGAGAGCCATTAAGCGAGGATGAGTCTTTAGGCTTTACACCTAGGAGCAAAAGAGTTATAGAAAATGCTTTTATGGAAGCACGTAAACTAGGCTCTGAATTTATTGGTACAGAGCATATGCTAATAGGTATAATGCAAGAGGGAGACAGTGTTGCTGTAAGAATTATGATGGATTTGAATATAGACCCACGTAAACTTTACAATGAAATTGTTAAAGTTATAAATGAAGATGGCATGGATTCAAATACTACAAGACAAGCAGATAAAAATTCTGGCAGTTTTAATTCTACTCCAACATTAAACCAATTTGGCTCTGACTTAACAAAACAAGCAAGAGAAGGAAAACTAGACCCTGTAATAGGTAGAAAAAATGAAATTGATAGAGTAACGCAAATTTTATCAAGAAGAACAAAAAATAATCCATGTTTAATTGGTGAGCCTGGTGTTGGTAAAACAGCAGTAGTAGAAGGTTTAGCTGAAAAAATAGTGGCAGATGATGTGCCAGAAATGCTTAAAAACAAAAGAGTGGTAGCACTTGATATATCAGGAATGGTAGCAGGCGCTAAGTACAGAGGCGACTTTGAAGAGAGAATTAAAAAATGCTTATCAGAAGTAAGAAAAGCAGGAGATGTAATTCTATTCATAGACGAAATTCATACAATAGTTGGCGCAGGCTCTGCAGAAGGCGCTGTAGATGCAGCTAACATTTTAAAACCACTATTGGCAAGAGGCGAGGTACAAGTCGTTGGTGCTACTACCTTAAATGAATATAGAAAATATATCGAAAAAGATAGCGCTTTGGAAAGAAGATTTAGTCCTGTTACAGTAGGTGAGCCTACAGAAGAAGAGACTATAAAAATTCTAGAAGGTTTAAGGGATAAATATGAAGCACATCACAATGTAAAAATTACAGAAGGTGCTATTAAAGCAGCAGTAGATTTATCTATAAGATATATTAACGACAGATTTTTGCCAGACAAAGCAATAGACTTAATGGATGAAGCAGCATCAAGAGTGAAAATGAGGACATATACAATGCCGGACAGCATTAAAGAAATAGAAGACAAAGTGGCAAGCTTAGATAGAGAAAAAGAAGAGGCAATACGTGTCCAAGACTTTGAAAAAGCAGCTACATTAAGAGATAAAGAAAACGAGCAAAAAGATAAATTAGAAAAAGAAAAGAAAAAATGGCAAAGTAAAAACAGCAAAAATGTATTAAACTTAACAGAAGAAGATATTGCAGAAGTTATAGCTAGCTGGACAGGAATTCCAGTACAAAAAATTACTCAAGATGAAAACGAAAAATTAAAACATTTGGAAGAAACACTACATAAGAGAGTAATAGGACAAAACGAAGCAGTAGAAGCTGTAAGTAAGGCAATAAGGAGAGGTAGAGTTGGATTAAAAGATCCAAATAGACCAATAGGCTCATTCCTATTCTTAGGACCAACAGGTGTTGGTAAAACAGAGCTTTCAAAAGCTTTGGCAGAAGCACTTTTCGGCAACGAAGATGCAATGATAAGAGTAGATATGTCAGAATATATGGAGCCACATTCAGTTGCAAAACTTATTGGCTCGCCTCCAGGATATGTTGGATATGATGAAGGTGGTCAATTAACAGAAAAAATAAGAAGAAAACCATATTCTGTAATATTGTTTGATGAAATAGAAAAAGCACATCCAGATGTAATGAATATGCTACTTCAAATACTAGATGATGGTAGACTTACAGATGCACAAGGAAGAACAGTAAACTTTAAAAATACAGTTATCATCATGACATCAAACGTAGGCGCTAGAATGATTACAGACAAAAACGTACTTGGATTTAGCAAAGATGCAGGTGACAAGAAAGAAGGTCAAGAAAAAGAATATGAAGATATCAAAAAAGAAGTAATGGCAGAATTAAAGAAACAATTTAGACCAGAATTCATAAACCGTATAGATGATATTATAGTATTCCATAAATTGACTGACGACGATATAGGCAAAATAATAGAAATAATGCTAAAACAAGTACAAAAGAGACTTAAAGAACAAGAATATGATGTGGAAATAGATAGCTCAGTAAAAGACTTAGTCGCTAAAAAAGGTATTGATGTAAATTATGGCGCACGTCCTTTAAAAAGAGCTATACAAAGCAATGTTGAGGACAAAATTGCAGAAGCAATACTTGATGGAAAAATTGTACCACACAAAAAAGCAAAGATTATAGCTGAGAATGATGAGGTAAAGGTTGAATAAATATAAATAGTGAAACGAGGTGACAGGTTTAAACCTGTCACCTCGTTTCACGTAAGTAGTAAAATCTTCAAAACATGATTAAAATGTTGAAAAAAATGCCATAATGTGATAAACTACTGAATTGGTGAAACCATAGAATAAATAGGAAGGATTTGATAACATGAAAAAAGGGAAAATTGTATTAGTAGGTACAGGTTTTGTAGGTATGAGTATGGCATATTCCATGCTAAATAGAGGAGGAATAGACGAGCTAGTATTAATAGACTTAGATAAAGACAAAGCAATAGGCGAAGAAATGGACTTATCTCACGGTCTTCCATATGCACCACAAAAAATGGTAATTAAAGCAGGAGATTACAGCGAGTGTAAAGATGCTCAAATAGTAGTTATTACAGCAGGTGCTGCTCAAAAGCCAGGCCAAACAAGATTGGAACTTGCAGAAGTAAATACAAAAATAATGAAGAGTATTACAGAGCAAATAATGGCAAGTGGATTTAATGGAATAATAATAGTTGCAACTAATCCGGTTGATTTAATGACATATGTTGTGGCAAAAGTATCAGGACTTCCAAAAAATCAAGTTTTCGGCTCAGGAACAGTTTTAGACACAGCGAGACTTCGCTATTTATTAGCTGATTATTTTAAAATTTCCAGCAAAAATATACATGCATATATAATGGGTGAGCATGGAGACTCATCATTTGTTCCATGGGAGCATGCATATGTTGGATGTAAAAAAATAAAAGATATAATGAATGACAATGGACATCCTATCTCAGATTTGGATAAAATTCATAAAGGCGTTGTAGATGCAGCTTATGAGATTATAGAAAAGAAAAAAGCAACATACTATGGAATTGGTATGGCATTAAATAGAATAGTAAGAGCAATTTTGGATAATGAAAATTCAATACTTACAGTTTCTGCATATTTAAAAGATGGGGCATATGGACAAGATGACATATACATTGGTGTGCCTGCAGTAATTAATTCAAAAGGTGTACGAGAATTATTGGATTTAGATTTAGATGAAAAAGAACAGAAAAAACTAGATGAAAGCTGTAGCATTATCAAAAAGATGAGAGAAGACTCAATAGATAAAATTATTGGTAAATAATAGAAAAATAAGAAAAATGTTGAAATTTGTATTTATATATTATATAATGATGGCGTATCCGTAAGAAATTAATGGAGGAGATAAACATGAAAAAGGGTAAAAACGCCAGAACTATTACTGCCGTAAAGGAAAACAAATGTTACAACATTGTAATATTTTGGAAATATACAATAAATTAGAGGATAGAAATCTTAGTAAAATTATGCCTTACTAAGAGAGCTATCCTTTTTGTAGTGAAAATAAAGATAGGAAAAAGTAGAAATGAAAACATTTGTAAATAAGATAAAAGTGACAAAGATAATTTTGTTTTTTGTTGATGTACTCATTATAGCATTATCATACTTAATTTCAGAAGCATTTATTTTAGAGCAATTTTATATTAGTGAGTTAGTGACTACAAAAATAATAAATTCAATAATATTTGGGATTATTATTTATGAAATTTTCTTAAATTTATTTGAAGTATATAAAAATATTACTATTTATGAAAGTGCAAAAGAATATTTTAGTTATGCTTTAGTGTGTATGGTTGCATGTAATGCAGTATTTTTACTTGGAGTAATATTTAATCTGAATATTGTATCTCCAAAGGAAAATTTGCTAGCTGGAGTCTTTGCAGCAGTTATGATGATATTCTATAGAGTTGTCATTAAGTTTATGCTAACAAATAAAGTAACAATTAAACCAGAGAGAGAAAGAAAAAATTTACTCATCATTGGTGGTGGAGAAGCTGGTACAGAAGTAGTAAGAAACATTAAGGAAAACTTGATTAATAATTACAATATAGTAGGAATTATTGACGATAACCATAAAAAAGCACATTGCAAAATTAATGGGGTCAAGATATTAGGTGATAGAAACGACATATTAAGAATTTGCAAAGAAAGAAAAATTGATATTATATTTTTTGCAATATCAAATATACCAAAAAAAGAAAGAAAAGAAATTATCTCGATATGCCAAGAAACCGGTGCTAAAGTAAGAATACTTCCTGGAATTCAAGATTTTATAACAGATAAAAATATAATGCAAAATCTAAGAGATGTAGAAATAGAAGACATTTTAGGAAGAGACCCAATAACACTAGACAATAACAATATAGAAAATTTAATAAAAGAACATACAATATTAATAACAGGTGCTGGTGGCTCAATAGGCTCTGAACTATGCAGACAAATTTCAAAATATGAGCCAAAAGAAATGGTGCTAATAGACATTTATGAAAATAATCTTTATGACATAGAGTTAGAATTAAAAGCTAATACAAAAGACATAAAAATAGATGCAATTGTTGCAAGTGTCAGAGACAAAGCAAGAATGGAAAGCATTTTCGAAAAAACAAAACCATATGTAGTATTTCATGCTGCAGCACATAAACATGTTCCACTAATGGAGACAAGCCCATTAGAAGCAATAAAGAACAATGTATTTGGAACATATAATGTTGTGAACTGTTGCGACAAATATAATGTAAAAAGATTTGTACTAATTTCTACAGATAAAGCAGTAAACCCTACAAACATAATGGGAGCAACTAAAAGGATGTGCGAAATGATAATACAAGCTAAAGACAAAGTAAGCGAAACAGAATTTGTGGCAGTTAGATTTGGAAATGTACTTGGAAGTAATGGATCAGTAGTTCCACTATTTAAAAAACAAATTGCAAAAGGTGGTCCAGTAACAGTAACACATAAAGATATAACAAGATTCTTTATGACAATTCCAGAAGCGGTACAGCTTGTATTGCAAGCTTCAACATATGCAAAAGGCGGAGAAATATTTGTGCTAGATATGGGAGAACCAGTAAAAATATATGATTTGGCAGTAAGCTTAATAAAACTATCGGGATTGCAACCAGATGTAGATATTCCAATAAAAATAACAGGATTGAGACCTGGAGAAAAGCTTTATGAAGAGATATTGATGTCAGAAGAAGGTTTAAAAAATACAGAACACAGTAAAATATTTATAGCTAAGCCTTCTAAGATAACAATGGAAAATGTGGAAAAGAAATTAGACATATTGCGAAATACAATTGCTGATGAAAATATAAAAATCCAAGAAATAAAAGCAAACATGAAGAAAGTGGTTCCAACATATAAGGAAAGAAAAGAAGAAGATAAAGCAGAAAAATAAAACTTAACAAAGGAGCAGATGCAAATGGGCAAGAAGAAAATATATTTTGGCATAAAAAGATTGATTGATGTTATCTTATCTTTTTTAGCAATTATTATTTTATTTATCCCAAGTATAATAATAGCAATTTGTATAAAAATCGAATCAAAAGGACCAGTATTTTTTAAACAAAAAAGAGTTGGAAAGAACAAAAAATATTTTATGATATATAAATTTAGAACAATGAGAGCAGACACACCAAAAGATACTCCTACACATATGCTAAATAATCCAGATATGTATATAACAAAAGTAGGAAGAATTTTAAGGAAAACAAGCTTAGACGAATTACCACAAATAATAAATATACTAAAAGGAGATATGAGCATTATAGGGCCTAGACCAGCTTTGTGGAATCAGGAAGATTTACTTGAAGAAAGGGACAAATATAATGCAAATTCTATAAGACCTGGATTGACTGGCTTAGCACAGATAAGTGGCAGAGATGAACTTGAAATACCAGTTAAAGCCAAAATTGACGGTGAATATACAAAGAATGTTTCTTTCTTACTAGATGTGAAAATCTTTTTCAAAACTATTATTAAAGTTTTTGAAAGTGATGGAGTGGTAGAAGGAAAAGTAGAAAAAGAGGAGAATAATTGTGAAGAAAATCTTAATAACGGGCAAGAATAGTTATATTGGAACTCATGTTAAAAACTGGCTAGAGAAAGATGCAAACCAATATGAAGTAATAGAGCTGAATGTAAAAACACAAGATTGGATGCAAGAAAATTTCTCGAAATATGATGTTGTCTTGCATGTTGCAGGAATAGCGCATGTATCCACAAATAAAAAGCTAGAAGACCTTTATTATAAAGTAAATCGTGATTTGGCGATTGAAGTAGCTCAAAAAGCCAAAAAAGAAAATGTAAAACAATTTATATTTATGAGTAGCATGATTATATATGGCGATGATGCAAATTTGGGACAAATGAAACAAATAAACAAGAAAACTATTCCACAGCCTAAGAACTTTTATGGAAATAGTAAATTACAAGCAGAAGAAGGAATAAAGGAGCTAGAAGACGATTCTTTCAAGACAGTCATAATTCGTACTCCAATGGTGTATGGACCTGATTGTAAAGGAAATTTTCAAAAATTAAAGAAAATTGCAAAGCTAAGTCCAATTTTCCCAGATATACAAAATGAAAGAAGTATGATATATATAGATAATTTATGTGAATTTATAAAACAAGCTATAGATAATGAAAAAAGTGGAATTTTTTATCCTCAAAATGAAGAATATGTAAGTACTAAACAAATTATAGAAGTTATGGCTAAAAGTATGAATAAGAAAATGCATTTTATCAAATTGTTTAATCCTATTTTGAGATTAATGGCCAAAAAAGTAAATTTGATAAATAAAGTGTTTGGAACTAAAATTTATTCAAAAGACTTATCTGGTAAGTTTGAATATGTGGTTGTGGATAATGAAGAATCTATAAGGAGAAGTGTGTAAATGAGGATATTAGTGATATCACAATATTATTATCCTGAACAATTTAGAATTAATGATATATGCAAAGAATTAGTAAAAAGAGGACATAGAGTAACAGTTTTAACTGGAATTCCAAATTATCCTGAGGGAAAGTATTATAAAGGGTATGGATTTTTCAAAAAAAGAAAAGACATTAAAGACGGAGTAGATATTATAAGAATTCCAATAATACCAAGAGGCAAAAATTCTATAATGCTAATGTTAAACTATATTTCATTTGTAATATCTGGTTTTTTTTGGAGCAAGTTTACTAGGAAAAAATTTGATAAGGTATTCATATACGAAGTTTCTCCAATGTTTCAAGCCTTACCTGGGATATGGTATGCAAAGAGGAAAAAAATTGAAAGCTATATCTATGTAATGGATTTATGGCCAGAAAGTATACAATTAGTAACAAATATTAACAATAAAACTATATTAGGATTAATTAATAAAGTGGTAGATTATATATATAAAAACTGCAAAAAAATATTTACTTCATCAGAAAGTTTTATAGAAAACATACATAAACGCGGCCATACTAGAGAGAAACTTGTGTTTTGGCCACAATATGCAGAAGAATTCTATAGACCACTAAATATACAGGAATGTAGTAAAAATGAGCTGGATACAAATGATTTCAAAATTGTATTTGCAGGAAATATAGGTTATGCACAAGGATTAGATATAGTAATTGATACTGGAAAAATCTTAAAAGAAAAAAATGTTAAAGCAAAATTTTTCTTGATAGGCAATGGCAGGGCAAAAGAAGAATTGATTAAGGCTGTGGATACAAACGATTTGCAAGATTATATAAAATTTATTGACAAACAACCAGCTGAAAAAATTCCAGAGTATTATGCAAATGCGGATATGGCATTTATTACATTAAAGAGGAATTTGATTTCTGATGAAATATTACCTGCAAAACTTCAGTCTTACTTTGCTTGTGGAGTACCGATTCTAGGATGTGCTGACGGGGAAATAAAGCAAGTAATAGAAAAATCAAAAGCTGGATTTTGTGTAGAATCTGGAAATCCGGAAAGATTAGCTGAGCAAATAGAAAAATGCATAAAACTAACTCCAGAGGAATTTGCGCAAATGAAGAAAAGTTCAATAGAATTTTATAAAAGAAATTATGAAAAACAAATGTTATTAGATAAATTAGAAAAAGAAATGAAAATAAGAAAGGATGATAAAAATGTTTGAAGGAAAGACATTAATGATTACAGGAGGTACAGGTTCATTTGGACATGCAGTACTAAACAGATTTTTAAATACAGAAATAGGAGAAATAAGAATATTCTCACGTGACGAAAAAAAACAGGATGATATGAGAAAAGAATATCATAATGATAAAATAAAATTTTATATAGGTGATGTAAGAGATTTACAAAGTATTAAAAATGCAATACATGGCGTAGATTATATTTTCCATGCTGCTGCATTAAAGCAAGTACCAAGTTGTGAATTCTTCCCATTAGAAGCTGTTAAAACTAATGTTTTAGGAACAGACAATGTGCTTCAAGCAGCTATAGATGAAGGTGTAAAGAAAGTTATTTGTTTATCAACAGACAAAGCTGCATATCCAGTAAACGCTATGGGAACATCAAAAGCAATGATGGAAAAAGTAATAGTAGCAAAATCAAGAACAGTAGACCCTAAAAAAACAACTATATGTGCAACAAGATATGGAAATGTTATGTGCTCAAGAGGCTCTGTAATTCCACTATTTATAGAGCAAATAAAAGCAGGAAAGCCACTTACAATTACTGACCCTACTATGACTAGATTTATTATGAGCTTAGAAGAAGCGGTTGAATTAGTTGTTTTTGCTTTTCAAAATGCAGAAGCTGGAGATATAATGGTACAAAAGGCACCTGCATGTACAATAGGAGTACTTGCACAAGCAGTAAAGGAAGTATTTGGAGCAGAAAAAGAAGAAACAAAGATAATAGGAATACGTCATGGCGAAAAAATGTATGAAACACTTCTTACAAATGAAGAGTGTGTTCATGCCATAGATTTAGGGAACTTCTATAGGGTACCTTGCGATAAAAGAGATTTAAATTATGATAAATATTTTGTTGATGGAAATGCTGAGAGAAGTACATTATCTGAATTCAATTCAAATAATACTGAATTATTAAATGTAGAACAAGTTAAAGAAAAATTGTTAAAACTAGACTATATAAAAGAAGAGTTGGCAAATTGGAAAAAATAGAATTTAGCGAGGAGTGAATAAATTTGAAAATACTTGTAACTGGAGCAAATGGCTTTATTGGTAAAAACTTAATAGAAGAATTGCAACACAGAAACTATAATGAGATATATAAATGTGATGTAAACACAACAAAACAAGAACTTGAAGAATATATGGAAAACTGTGAATTTATATTTCATTTAGCAGGGGTTAATAGACCAGAAAAAGAAGAAGATTTTATGAAGGGGAATTTTGGATTTACATCAGAAATGTTGGACTTGCTAAAGAAGCATAATAACAAATCTCCTATTGTAATTACATCTTCAATTCAAGCTGAGCTTGATAATCCTTATGGAAAATCTAAAAAAGCTGGAGAAGATTTAATGTTCTCATATGAAAAAGAAACTGGAGCAAAAGTAATGGTATATAGATTACCAAATGTGTTTGGAAAATGGTGTAGACCAAATTACAATAGTGTAATTGCAACATTTTGCTATAATATAGCAAGAGATTTACCTATAAAAGTTAATAATCCAGAAGTTGTACTAAATTTGGTATATGTTGATGATGTTGTAGAAGAATTAATTGGTGCACTTGAAGGAAAAGCACATTATAATGATAAATTTTGCTATGTGCCAACAGTACATATTCAAAAGCTTGGAGATATTGCAAATTTAATCTATTCATTTAGAGAAACAAGAAAAAATTTAATGATACCAAATATGGAAGATGCTTTTACTAAAAAACTATATAGCACATATCTAAGCTATTTACCAGAAAATGAATTTAGTTATTCTCTAAAAATGAATATTGATAATAGAGGCTCATTTACAGAAATGTTTAAATCTAAAGAAAGAGGACAAGTTTCAGTAAACATTTCTAAACCAGGAATTGTAAAGGGTAACCATTGGCATAATACTAAAAATGAAAAATTTATTGTAGTTAGCGGAAAAGGAAAAATTAAATTTAGAAAAGTTGGAAGCGACGAAGTAATAGAGTATAATGTAAGTGGAGACAAAATAGAAGTAATAGATATTCCAGTAGGATATACACACAGCATTGAAAATGTAGGGAATACTGATTTGGTAACTATCATGTGGGCAAATGAAGTATTTAACTCGGATAAACCAGACACATATTATTTGGAGGTTTAATAAATGAATTATAAAGATGAAGTAGTTATCCTAATTCCATCTTTAAATCCAGATGAAAGGTTAACTAAATTAGTTAAAGATTTATTAGTTAACGGATTTAAAGATATAATTGTTGTAAATGATGGTTCATCAGAAGAATATAATAAATATTTTAAAACTATTGAACAAAATGTGATTGTATTAAGACATATGGTAAATTTAGGTAAAGGAAGAGCATTAAAAACTGGATTTAATGAATATTTAGGAAGATTTAAAGAAAAATGTGGAATTATTACTGTTGATTCTGATGGTCAACACAAAATTGAAGATATAACAAAAGTGGCTAAAGCATTAGTGGAAAATAAAGAGAGCTTAATATTGGGCTCCAGAAATTTTAATTTAAAAAATGTGCCTTTTAGAAGTAAGTATGGGAACAAAATAACTAGATGTATATTTAAATTTTTAACAGGATTAAATGTTTCTGATACACAAACTGGATTAAGAGGAATACCAACCAGATACATATCAATACTAATGAATATTCCTGGAGAAAGATTCGAATTCGAAATGAATATGCTAATGGAGGCAAAAGAAAATAATATTGATATTACTGAAGAAAGGATTGAAACGGTATATATACAAGAAAACAAATCTTCACATTTTAACCCTTTAAAAGATTCTCTAAAAATATATGTTATTTTTTTGAAATATATTTTCTCATCTATAATATCGTTTATTGTAGATATTGTAATATATAAAATAATTTTTAATGGTATAATAAATTATATAGCTGATTACGCGATAATTATTTCAACAGTTGTTGCTAGAATAATATCTTCATTGGTTAATTATAGTGTTAATAAAAATACAGTATTTAAATCATCAGGTAACAAATCTATTATCAAGTATTACATACTATGTTTTATACAAATGATAATTTCAGCAGTATCGGTTACGGTTATATATAATCTTCTTAATCAAAGATATGAAGTTTTAATAAAACTAATAGTTGATAGCATAATATTCTTAATTAATTTTAAAGTTCAAAAGGAATGGGTATTTAGAAAGGAGAAAAAAGAGTGAGCTATATTATTATTTTTTTAATAGTTGTTTCAATAGCAGCATTTTTAGCTAAAGTCTTTAACAAAAAAATAGATATAACGATTCCTATTTCTGTAATGCTTATTGTTTTGATTATATATCCTTTTGGATTTTTTAATAGATTGGATATAGGAGTATATGTTGTAGAATTTATTTCAGTTATTTGCTTAATATATTTAATATATAGATTTATAAAAAGTATAATAAACAAAAAGGTTTTAGATTTCTTTAGAAATCTTTTTACACCTGCTCTTGTGGTATATATACTATTCTATATTTATTTTATTTACATAAACAGAAATAGATTATTTTCTAGCTGGGATGAGTTTTCACATTGGGGAACAATAGTTAAAAATATGTTTTATTTTAATTCTTATGGAACTAATCCAGAGACTATTGTGGCTTTTAGAGGATATCCGCCATTTACTGCTATATTTGAATATTTTGCTCAAAAGGTAGTAAATTCATATAGTGAAGGAAGAATTATTATAGCGATGAACTTGCTATATATTTCAATGGTGCTACCAATATTTAGAAATATTGAATGGAAAAAAGACTTAAGTAAACTATTAATTTATGTACCAATTATATTTATATTACCATTATGTATGTATAGCAGTTTTTATACTACTATATATGTTGATGCGATGCTAGGAATATTTATGACATACATCTTGTATATATATTTTACAATGGAAGATGGAATGGTAAAATATATAAGTATATGTCTAGCTTTAATTTCATTACCATTAATCAAAGCTGCAGGTGCTGGTTTAGCTATTTTCGTTTTAATTATTATATTGATAGATATAATATATCAATATAAAAAATTTAAAGATGACAAAAAAATATTTCATAAGAAGCTATTATTTTTAGTACTATATATTATATGCTTTGTAATAGGAAAATATTCTTGGGATATACATCTGCTGTTTACTAATACAACAGAAGCTTGGGATACAGATAATTTATCAATTGCTAATATAATTTCTTTAGTTACTGGAAATGGTGCTGAATATCAATATACAGTTATAAAGAACTTTATAAAACAATTTTTTTTAGAGCCAATTAGCATAAATATTGGAGAGTTAACTAATTTTACAATATTATTAATTTTTATTTTATATAGTGCATATACTGCTTATCTAGTACGTAAGAAACAAGAAGATATAGTATATAGAAGATATATATTAGCAAATATTATATTAATTATATGCTATGCTATATATATGATTTCATTGTTAGCATTGTATTTGTTTACTTATTCAGAGTATGAAGCAGTTAATTTAGCTTCATATAGTAGATATTCATATATATTCCTTATAGGAATGTATGCATATAATACTTTAATTATTCTTGAAAACTTTTCAGGAATAAAAAAGGATAAAACTAATTTTGTAATATTAATTGTGATTATATTTTCCGTAATGCCAATGAACACAATAATTAATTTAACGGTAAGAAATGGGTCATCAATACAAAACTCTATTATTATAAAAAATGAATATTCCGAGATACAAAAATATGAAAACATATTAGAAAAAAATGATATTGTATATTATATTTCTTGTGGAAGTAATGGATATGATTATCACATTTCTAGATATGAGCTTGTGCCTAATGAGTTGGTGGCAACAGATGGTTGGAGTTTGGGAACACCAAGATATGAAGGCGACATATGGACAAAGAATATTTCAGTAGAAAACTTAAAAACAAATTTTATTAATAGAAATATAACTTATGTGTATATATTTGAAGCGGACAGTGTTTTTAAAGAAATGTATTCTGAACTATTTAAAAGTGAAGAAAATATTAAGAATGAAACAATGTATAAGGTAGAATTGACAGAAGATGATTTAAGGTTAGTAGAAGTATATTAGGAGGTTCAAATGGAAAAATTAAAATTAATGACTATTATTGGTACAAGACCAGAGATAATAAGGCTTTCAGCAGTTATAAAATGTGCTGATAAATATTTTAATCATGTATTAGTACATACAGGACAAAATTATGATTATACATTAAATCAAGTATTTTTTGAAAATTTAGGTTTAAAAGCACCTGACTATTATCTAGATAGTGTGGGGAAAGATTTAGGGGAGACAATGGGTAATATTATTGCGAAATCTTATGAGGTAATGCAAAAAGAAAAACCAGATGCAGTACTTTTATTGGGGGACACAAATTCTGCATTATCTGCAATTTCTGCAAAAAGATTAAAAATACCAATTTTCCATATGGAAGCTGGAAACAGATGCTGGGACTGGAATGTGTCTGAAATGATAAATCGTAAAATAGTTGACCATATATCAGATATCAATTTACCATATACAGAACATTCTAGAAGATACTTATTATCAGAAGGAATTGACGGAAAAACTATATTTGTTACAGGTTCACCAATGAGAGAAGTACTAAGAGACAATATGGACAAAATAGAAAAAAGCGATATACTAAATAAGCTAAATCTAGAAAAAAATAGATACATTCTTCTATCCTCACACAGAGAAGAAAATATAGATAATGAAGAGCATTTTATGTCATTAATGAATGCTATAAATGATATTGCAGAAAAATATCAAATGCCTGTAATATATTCGACACATCCAAGAAGTCAAAAATTTATAGAGAAAAGAAATTTCAAATTTCATCCTCTAGTACAAAATTTAAAACCTTTTGGATTTATGGACTATAATAAACTACAAAAAAATGCATATTGCGTTTTATCTGATAGTGGTACACTTTCAGAAGAAAGTGCAATGCTTGGTTTTGCAGGAGTACTAATTCGTACTTCAACAGAAAGACCAGAAGTATTAGATAAAGGTACAATAGTAATAGGTGGAATTACAGATAAAACAGTAGAACAAGCACTAGAACTTGCAGTTTCAATGAGAGATAATAAGGAAGAAGTTGTTATGGCAGAAGATTATGCAGACACAAATGTATCTGTTAAGGTAGTTAAAATAATACAAAGTTATACAGATATTGTAAATAGGACTGTTTGGGGGAAATAATGAGTAAAAAACTTGTACAAATTAATGTGACATGTAATGGCAGTACTGGAAGGATAATGACTCAGATTCAAGAAGAAGTTACTAAAGAAGGCTGGGAAGCATATTCATTTTATGGAAGAGGAAAACCAGCAAATGATAAGTGTATAAAAATAGGAAATAAGTTTGACGTTTTATTTCATGTGTTAGTAACTAGATTATTTGATTTGCATGGGTATGCTTCAAAAAGAGCAACTAAAAAAATGATAAAACAAATTAAGTCTATTGATCCAGATGTTATACAATTACATAATTTACATGGATATTATTTAAATATAAATTTGTTATTTAAATATTTAAAAACTTGTGATAAAAAAATTGTATGGACATTACATGATTGTTGGGCTTTTACAGGACACTGTACACATTTTACATATCCAGAATGTAATAAATGGAAGAATGAAAAATGCTCAAATTGCCCAAGAAAGAGGCAGTATCCAGCAAGTTTATTTATAGATAATTCTTCGCGAGAAATAAGAAAGAAAAAACAACTTTTTACTAACATCAATAAACTTATTATTGTAACACCATCAGAATGGTTAAAAAATCTAGTTAAACAATCTTTTCTTAAAGATTATACATTAAAAGTAATAAATAATGGAATAGATTTAACTATCTTCAAACCAACAAAGACAATAGATGTAAAACGCAAATATAATATACCAGATGACAAAAAAATAATATTAGGAGTAGCTTCTATCTGGAGTTCAAATAAAGGATTAAATGAATTTTTTGAATTATCTAAGCAAATAAATGAAAAAAATTTTTGTATAGTTTTAGTTGGATTGAACAAAAAGCAAATAAAAAAATTGCCATCAAATATAATTGGAATAAGTAGGATAGAAAATTTAGAAGAATTAGCTAATTTATATACATGTGCAAATGTTTTGTTTAATCCATCAAAAGAAGAATCATTTTCTCTAGTTACAGTCGAAGCTATGGCCTGTGGAACTCCAGTAATAGGATATAATAATAGTGCTATAAAAGAATTTAGTAACTTGAAAATATGCAAAACTTTGAGCCTAAATGATAATGATAAATTTAATAAAATTATTGCTTTTTGCAAAGAACATACTGACATAGATAAGAATGTTAATAAATTTAGTATTAAATTTGTTATGCAAGAATATATGAATCTTTATAAAAACTTGTAGAAGGAGATAAATTTGTAAGATATGGTAAAAAATAGTAAACTTAATATTTTATATATTTCATCAGTTTGTGCAGATGAATTATATAAAGAACTAGAAAAGAATGTTAAAGCACCAATGCAGTATTCAATTCAAAAGTTTCACAATTCAATCATTACTGGATTAGACAAAAGTGAAAATGTAAAGATTGATGCTTTATGTGGACTTCCTATAAATAGAAAAAATATAAAGAAAATAATGTTTAAAAAGATAACTGTTAAAAATAAAAATGTTAAGTATGTTCATATGAGATTTATTAATTTACCAATTGTTAAACAAATTTCTATATGTATGGGTATGGTTTGTGGTTTAATTAAATGGAATAAACAAAACAAAGAAAATAAAAACAAAATAATTATCTTTGATGCATCATATATTACAATTACTCCAGTATTAGTATTTATAAGTAAAATTTTAAAAATAAAAAAAGTTGCTATTGTGGCAGATATCTATGGTTATATGTCTGACAAAATAAAGGAAAGAAAAGGTGGAACTTTGCAAAATATATTGGCAAAGATTTGCCAATACTGTTGGAATAATTATGATGGATATATATTGCTTACAGAGCAAATGAACAAAATAGTTAATCCAAAAAGTAAACCATATATTATAATGGAAGGAATAGCTGATAAAATTGATATAACTGAGAATGTAAAAAAAGAAAATTATGTAATGTATGCGGGTAGCTTATTTGATAGATTTGGTATAAAAGAATTAGTAGATGGATTTGATATGTTGGAAGATAAATCATTGAAATTGTATATATATGGAGCAGGTGAAACAGTAGAATATATTAAGAAAAAAGAAAGTCAGAATGCAAGTATACAATATAAAGGTACTAAAACTAATAATGAAATTTTATTAGCAGAAAGAAAGGCTAAATTATTAATTAACCCAAGACCAACCAATAACGAATTTACTAAATATTCTTTTCCATCAAAAACGATAGAATATATGCTCTCTGGCACTCCAGTTTTAACTACGAGACTTGATGGAATACCTAGTGAATATAATGATTATCTTTATTTTATTGATGATGAAAGTGCAATTGGAATAAAAAATAGTATAGAAAATATTATGAAAAATGAATCAAACGATGATTTAAATAAGAAAGGTCGAGGGGCTAGAAAATTTATTTGTGATAATAAAAATAGTGAAGTACAAGGAAAAAGAATAAATAAATTTATAAAATCTATATTAAAAGAGGAAGAAAATTATGATTGCAAATAATGAAATTTTTAATAAGAAACAAATAAGAACAGCCTATATGTACTTATATATTTTTTTAATGTTACTGTTATGCCGAGATTCTTTAGTAAGTACAACAATTTTAGGTTTTCCAAAATCGCTTTTTTTAACATTAATAATTTCTATTCCAAATTTTATTATATTTATTAAAAAAATTAAGGCAGAAGGGTTAAAAAGTTATAGAGTATATATCTTTATAATATTGGTACTAAATATAATATTAACAATGATAATTAAATCTGATTATCAGTTGTATAATTTTTCACTATTAGTATTTATATTTATTGGATTTGTAGTTTCTTATGTATATGAATACAAAGAGTTTATCAAAGCTTTTATCAACATAATGATTTTTATCTCTATGTATTCATTAATAACTACTTATTTATTTAAACCATTAATAATACATACAGGAATAAATTTTCCAACAATAATAAATTCAGTTAATAATGTCTTTTACAATTTTATTTTTTCTTTTGCATTAACAGCTGAGTCATATATAAGAAATTTTGGATTTTTTAGAGAACCAGGGGTATATCAAGTTTTTATAATACTAGCATTGATATTTCTAACATTTGTTAAAAATATTAAAATAAAAAGCAGAAAAAAAATTATATATACTTTAATCTTTACAGTGACAATATTATCCACTTTTTCAACTACTGGAATTATTCTACTGGCATTATTTTTTACTACATATATAGTAAAATTGATAAGAGACGGTAAGATGAATAGAAAGGTATTTATAATAATTACAACAATTACAATAATTTGTATTTTAATTTTAACGTTACTTTACAATATAATACCTAGTTTTAGAGAAACATTGAGATTTTCAATAGAAAAAATTTTTACACCAAATGAATCTTTATCTGCAAGGCAAGAATCAATCATTGTTCCTTTAAAATTATATTTAAATAGTCCTATATTTGGTCAAAAATATATTGATGTGGTTGAAGCTATAGACCATAATACTAATACTACTATCAATATGTTTGCAATATATGGCTTACTTACAGGAGTAATCCATATAATGTTAATATATTTGTTGATAAAAAAAATGAAGCAACCTAAAAGTGTATCTGCTTTAATCTTTATAATATTTATAGTTGCTATTAATACACAGTTTTTAATTGGGAATTCGGTATTATGGATAGTAATGTTTTCATGTTTTATGGAAGATAAAACAATACCAAAAAAAGAAAATTATATAGAAAGGTAAAAATAAGATGAAGAAAATACTATGGATAGTTAATACAATTTTTCCATATCCAGCAGAAAAATTAGGACTAAAGAAAACAGCATTTGGTGGATGGCTAAATAGTTTATCTGATACACTAAGAAAAAGCGAAGATTTTAAGCTTGCTATTGCAACAGTATATAACGGAAAAGACTTGAAAAAAATGGATGATGGACAAGTAATATATTATCTTCTTCCAGGGGCTCCTGCACTAAAGTATGATAAGAAATTAGAAAAATATTGGAAAGACATTAACGAAGAATTTAAACCAGATTTAGTACATATAAATGGCACAGAGTATGCTCATGGGTTAGCATTTATCAATGCTTGCCCAAATGTCACAACTCTTACTTCCATTCAGGGATTAGTATCAGTGTACGCAAATGTATATTATGCAAATATACCGGTAAAAGATATTATAAAAAATATTACATTTAGAGATATAATAAAAAATGATAGTATAATACAAGCAAGAAAAAAATTTATAAAACGCGGAAAAAACGAAATAGAAATTTTGAAAAAAACAAATGCTATTACTGGTAGAACAATTTGGGATTATTCTAATGTACAAGCTATTAATCCAAATGTGAAATTTTATTGGAGCAACAGAATTTTAAGAGAAGAGTTTTATAATAGCAAGAAGTGGGATATTTCTAAAATAGAAAGGCATTCTATATTTTGTAGCCAAGCAGGGTATCCAATAAAAGGACTACATTATATGATAGAAGCGGCAAATATTTTAAAAAGAGAATATCCAGATATTAAAGTATATATTGCTGGACAAAACATAACAAAAAGTGATACTATAAAAGAAAAAATGAAAATTTCAGGATATGGGAAATATATTAAAGGGTTAATGAGAAAATACAATCTTGAAGGAAATATTATTTTTACAGGAATGCTAGATGCACAAGGAATGGTCAATAGATTATTGAATAGTAATGTATTTGTACAAACATCTGCAATAGAAAATAGCCCAAATTCTTTGGGAGAAGCTATGTTGTTGGGGGTTCCCTGTGTAGCATCATATGTAGGAGGAACCTGTGATATGTTAGAGCATAATAAAGAAGGCTTTTTATATACATATACTGAACCTGCTATTTTAGCTGAATATATAAAAAGAATATTTGAAGATGACGAATTGTGTATGAAATTTAGCAATAATGCCATTAATAAAGCGAATGTTACGCATAATAAAGAAAGAATAACACAAGAAACCATTGATATGTACATAGATATAATAAATAATATAATAAAGGAAGAAAAAAGTGAGAAGTAAGAAAGCATTTGTTAATATATTAACGTCATTACTACTACAAGTGATAACAATTTTATGTGGATTATTAATACCGAGATTAA
Organism: uncultured Clostridia bacterium; assembly: GCA_904378095.1. Lineage (GTDB taxonomy): Bacteria > Bacillota > Clostridia > TANB77 > CAG-508 > CALXVA01. The sequence goes on from CAJFHE010000003.1 coordinate 53,764, forward strand.
TTATCCAAAACTTTGGCTCTGATGTAAATGGGTTAATCTCATCTATTACACAGTTCTTAGGTTATATAACACTTTTAGAATCTGGAGTTGGACCTGTAGTAAAGGCAGCATTATATAAACCAATTTCACAGAAAAATAATGATGAAATTAAAGGAATCTTAAAAGCTTCGCAAAGATTTTTTAAAAAAATAGCATATATATTTGTAATTTATATTGTTATCCTTTGCATATTTTTACCAGCAGTATTTGGAGAGCAATTTGACGTGTGGCTTACAGTATCCCTTATTGTAATAATTTCTTTAAGTACATTTGCAGAGTACTTTTTCGGAATGACATATAGATTATACTTAGAAGCAGAGCAAAAAAAATATATTACATCTATAATACAAATAGCCACATATGTATTAAATACAATTGTTGTTATAGTATTAATAAAAATTGGTGCAAATATTCAAATTGTGAAACTTGCAAGTGTATTTATATATGTATTAAGACCAATCATACAGAATATTTATATAAAGAAGAAGTATAATTTAAACTATAATGACGTAAAAGAAGAATATAACTTAAAGCAAAAATGGGATGGTCTTGCGCAACACATTGCAGCAGTCGCACATAATAACACAGATATAACTATACTGACAATTTTTACAAATGCAAAAATTGTTTCTGTCTACTCAGTATATTCATTAATTATTTCAGGTATAAAAAATCTGATCTTGTCTTTTATAAGTGGAATAGATGCATCTTTTGGTAGCATGATAGCAAACGGTGAAAAAGAACATTTAAAGAAAAGTTTTAATGTATATGAATTATTTTATTTTTCAGTAATTACAATTATTTATACAGCTACATTATTATTAATAATTCCGTTTGTACAAGTATATACTAATGGAATTACGGATACAAATTATATTGTGCCAGCATTTGCTTACATAATAGTAATTGCAGAAATGATATGGTCACTTAGACAGCCATATAATGAATTGGTTAAAGCAGCAGGACATTTTAAGCAAACGCAAATTGGCGCTTGGGTAGAAGTAGGAACTAATATAATTATTTCTATTGTTTTGGTAATTAAATTTGGAATGGTTGGAGTAGCAATAGGAACATTAATGGCAATGATAATTAGAACTATAGAATTTATTTTATATACTTCAAAAAATATGCTAGGAAGAAGTCCAATGATTGCATTTAGAAGATTTATGGTAGTAGCAATACAAGTAATTATTGTTGTGATTTTATCAAGATTAATACCAGATATGAGTGAGATATCATATATAGCATGGATAATATATGCAATAGAAATTGTTTTATTGGTAAGTTTAGTAGTATTAAGCACAAACTTGATTATATATAAAGAAGATAGAAAAGAATTAATTAATTTAGTAAAACATATTATAAAAAAATAAAGTGAAGATAGGAGAAATAAAAAATGAAAACATATTTTATCACAGGAGGAGCAGGTTTTATAGGCTCAAGCTTAACAGAAAAATTGTTGAGAGATGGAAATAAAGTTGTAACAATAGATAATTTTTGCGATTTTTATAGCCCAAAAATAAAAGAAAATAATATTAAAAACTTAATAAATAATCCAAATTTCAAAATTTACAAAGATGATATAAGAAATAGAGAAGGAGTTAAGAAAATATTTGATGAAAATAAAATAGATATAGTTATGCATCTAGCTGCAATGGCGGGGGTTAGACCTTCAATCCAAAATCCTATATTATATCAAGAAGTAAATTGCTTAGGTACACAAAATATACTTGAAGAAATGAGAATACATAATTGTAATAATTTGGTAATGGCATCATCTAGTAGTGTATATGGAAATTGCAAAGAAGTACCATTTAGAGAAGATATGATTGTAGATTTTGCTATTAGTCCTTATGCAGCTACCAAAAAGGCAAATGAAGTAATGACACACGTATATCACAAACTTTATGATATGAATGTAATTATGTTAAGATTTTTTACTGTATATGGGCCAAAACAAAGACCAGATTTAGCAATCAATAAGTTTACTAGATTAATGCTAGAAGACAAAGAAATACCAATGTTTGGTGATGGCACAACTTCTAGAGATTATACTTACATAGATGATATTGTAGATGGAATTGATAGAGCTTGTAAATATGCTCTAGACAATAAAGACATTTATGAAATATTAAATATAGGAAATTCATCTCCAATCTCATTAAAAGAAATGATAAATGTAATTGCAAAAACTTTAGGAGTAGAGCCAAAAATAAAACAATTGCCAATGCAACCTGGAGATGTAGAAAGAACTTATGCAAATATATCAAAAGCAAAAAAAATAGTGGGATATGAGCCTAAAACAAGTTTTGAAGAAGGAATAAAAAAATTTGTAGAATGGTATAAAGACAATATTGAATTATATAAAAATATAATGTAAAATTATATTTAATTAAAAATAATAAATTCATTTTAGGAGATGGAACGATATGAAACAATATAACATAGTAGTAGCAGGAACAGGATATGTTGGACTAGTTACAGGAGTATGTTTGGCAGAAAAAGGACACAAAGTAACATGTGTTGATGTAAATCAAGAGAAAATTGATTATATGAAAAAGGGAAAATCACCAATTTATGAAAAAGGTTTAGAAGAATTAATGATGAAAAACAAAGCAAGATTAGATTATACAACAGATGCATATAATGCTTACAAAAATGCTGATGTAATTTTTATTGGTGTAGGAACACCAGAAAAGAAAGATGGCAGTGCTAATCTAAAATATGTTTATGAAGTCGCAAAAGAAATTTCACAAAGTATTCAAAAAGACTGTATAGTTGTGTTAAAATCAACTGTACCAATAGGAACAAACAAAAAAATAGAAAAGTTTATTAATAGTAATACAAAAAATAATGTTAAAGTAGAACTAGTATCAAACCCTGAATTTTTATCACAAGGAACTGCGGTGCGTGATACTTTACATGCTCAAAGAATTGTAATAGGTGTAAAATCTAAGAATGCAGAAAAAATTATGAGAGAAGTATATGATGCTTTTGGAATAGAGTATGTAATTACAGATAGAGAAAGTGCTGAAATGATAAAATATGCTTCAAATGATTTCTTGGCTCTAAAGATATCATATATTAATGAAATTGCAAATCTTTGTGAAATAGTAGGAGCAAATATTACTGATGTTGCCAAGGGCATGGGATTAGATAGTAGAATAGGCAATAAATTTTTAAATGCTGGAATAGGATATGGTGGCTCTTGTTTTCCAAAAGATACTAAAGCCTTGAATTGGTTAGGTAATTATTATGACTATGAGTTAAAGACAATTAAAGCTGCAATAGAAGTAAATGAAAATCAGAAAATCAAATTAATAAAGAAAGCAAGAAAATATTATGAAACTTTTGAAGGACTTAATGTTGCAGTTTTAGGTTTGGCATTTAAACCGAATACAGATGATTTAAGAGATGCACCTTCATTAGATTGTATGCCAATATTATTAGATGATGGAGCAAAAGTAAAAGCATATGACCCAGTTGCAGAGTCTAATTACAAAAAAATATACCCAACAGAAATAGAGTATTGTAAATCTGTTGAAGATACATTAAAAGATGCAGATATATGCTTTATTTTTACAGAATGGGATTTTGTAAAAAATATGGATATAGATTTATTTGAAAAATTAATGAAAAAACCTATTATACTTGATGGAAGAAATTGTTTTGATACAAATGAATTTAAAAATAAAAAAGTTATCTATGAATCTATAGGCAGAAAGTGTGTAAATAATTATATTAAATAATAGGTATAAAGAGTTTTATAAAAAATTACTGGGGAATAAAATGGAAAAAGACAAAGAGAAAGTAATAATAATTGGCGCAGGACCTGCTGGATTAGCTGCCGGTTATAAGCTATTAAAAGAGAAAAAAGAAAAGTATGAAGTAATAATACTAGAGGCTGGCAATGAAATAGGTGGACTCTCAAAAACTATTAAACATATAGGAAAAAATGGCTAACACAGATATAACAATATGGACCATTCTATATTAACTGGATTTGTTGCTGCAGATAAAATTATAAACAATGATAAAGATAAAACAAGTTTATGGAATATAAATACAGAAAAAGAATATCACGAGGCAAAACAATAAAATATATAACAAAGACTAGAAAATTAATTTTGAAAGAGAAGTGAGAAAGTTGAAAATATTAGTAACAGGTGGGACAGGCTATATAGGTAGCCATACAGTTGTAGAATTGCTTAAGAATAATTATGAAGTAATTATTATAGATAACTTAGTTAATTCAAAGATAGATGTTGTAGATAAAATAAAACAAATTACAAATAAAGATGTTAAATTTGTTCAAGGAGATGTAGGCGATTATAATACATTAAGCAAAATATTCTCAGAAAATAAAATTGATGCAGTTATTCATTTTGCAGGATTAAAAGCAGTAGGAGAGTCGGTAAAAGAGCCTTTAAAATATTATGAAGGAAATGTAGGAATAACTTTAAATTTACTACATGTTATGAAAGAATATAATTGCAAAAATATTATTTTTTCATCAAGTGCTACTGTATATGGAGTACCAGATAGATTACCTATAAAAGAGGATTTTCCGCTTTCTCGACCTAGCAACCCATATGGAACAACTAAATTAATGATTGAGTATATATTAGAAGATATATATAATGCAGATAAAGATTGGAAAATTACATTATTAAGATATTTTAATCCTATTGGCTCAGAAAAAACAGGACTTTTAGGTGAAAATCCAAAAGGGATCCCAAATAATTTGATGCCATATATTGTAAGGGTGGCTACAGGAGAATTAAAGTGCTTAAATGTTTTTGGTAATGATTATCCAACTCATGATGGTACAGGAGTAAGAGACTATATTCATGTGGTAGATTTAGCAAAAGGACATGTGAAGGCACTAGAAAAAAATATTTCAGGAATACATATCTATAATTTGGGTACTGGCAAAGGATATAGTGTTTTAGATTTGGTACATACTTTTGAAAAGGTAAATAATGTTAAAATTCCTTATCAAATAGTGGATAGAAGACCAGGTGATATTGCAGAATGTTATGCAGATTCATCTAAGGCAGAAAAAGAATTAAATTGGAAGGCTGAATTAAATATTGAAGATATGTGTAGAGATTCGTACAATTATCAAAATTAATCTTGCTATATAACAAAAAAGTGTTATAATTATAAAAACAAAGGAGGTATCTAATGAGTTATCAACCAAGAAGAATGCAAGGAGAAGACCCTTACAAAAAAATGAGAGAAAAATATGCAGAGGAAGGTAGAATAGATATGGCAAAAGGTCGTAAACAAAGCTCAAAAAAAGGTAAAGTAAAAACTAAGGCAAATGTTTTTTTTCAAATACTAGCTGTAATTTATGTAGCAATTACAATAATATTCTATGTATCTATACTTAGACTAAACTTGCTACCAGATAGTTATGTAACTATATTTACAATTGCTGAAGTGATATTTACTTTGCTAATTGGAGTGGGACTTGCTAAAACACATAAAACAAAAAAACTAAATATCTTTTGTTTAATTATAGCTTTACTCGTATCTGGAGTATATTTATATGTGTCTAATTATGCAAATGCCACTACAGATTTTCTTGGCTCAATGTTTACAGAGTTACAAGAAACTGATGAATACTATGTAGTTGTTAGAAGTAATAGTAGCTATGATTCTATCAATGATATTGAAGGTGAAAAGGTCTATGCTTTCCAAATCGATAAGGATGTTCAATCAGATTTGACTAGCAAAGTTGACGTCACTTTTGACACTCAGGATGGTTTAACTGATTTAGGAAACAATTTATTAAATCAAGAGATTGATGTTATATTTGTAAGCTCATCACAATATAGTATGTTATCAGAAGAGATAGAAACATTTAAGGACAACACAAAAATTATATATACAGTGACTCATGCAGTTGAAAGTGCAGCAACTGTAGGCTCAGCAAATTCAAACTATACTATTAATAAAGGGGTATTTAATGTATATATAAGTGGTATTGATACTTCTGGTACAATTAGTAATGTTTCAAGAAGTGATGCTAATATTATAGCAACAGTAAATACAAATACACATGAAATATTATTAACTTCTATTCCAAGAGATTACTATGTAACTCTTCATAGCAAAGGTGCGAAGGATAAATTAACACACTCTGGAATATATGGTATTAATGAGACAGTAACTACTGTAGAAGATTTACTAGACATTGATATTAACTATTATGTAAGAGTTAACTTTACAACTGTTATTAAGTTGGTAGATACTTTAGGTGGAATTCAAGTATATTCAGATTATGATTTTACTGCACAAGGATATCACTTTAATAAAGGATATAATACATTAAACGGAGCTGAAGCTTTAGCGTTTAGTAGAGAGAGATATTCATTTGCATCTGGCGATAATCAAAGGGTTAAAAACCAACAAGCTGTTATAGAAGCTATTATAGATAAAGTTATAAGTCCAGAGCTATTAACCAGATATACAAGCATACTAAATTCATTGGAAGGTAGCTTCCAGACTAATATAGAGCAAAATGAGATAAGCAATTTGGTAAAAGACCAATTGAGTAATATGTCATCATGGACAGTAAAGAGTAATGCATTAACTGGAACAGGCTCATATGGACCAACATATTCAATGGGAAGTACAAAACTTTATATAATGCTTCCAAGTGATTCTTCAGTAGCAGAAGCAAAACAAAAAATAAATGCTGTATTAGGAGATTAATTTAAAGAAATAAAAAACACTGTGGAATGAATATTTCACAGTGTTTAAAAACTTAAAAAATGCAAATAATTAAAGTAAATTATTAAGAAAGGCAAATGGTTTTATGACAAGGACAAAATTAAAAGATAGAATTCTTCCTACATATACCAAGGGAGAAGAAATATTTAATATGACATCCCATATTGTTGGAGCAGTTTTAGGAATTGTTGCAATAGTTCTTTGTGTTGTAAGGGCAGCAATTCATGGAAATGGATATGGTGTAGTAAGTGGAGCAATCTATGGTACCACAATGCTCATTTTATATACCATGTCTAGTATTTATCATGGCCTAAGTCCACGCTGCACCGGAAAAAAAGTAATGCAGGTATTGGACCATTGTACAATATTTTTGTTAATTGCGGGCTCATATACTCCATTTGCATTATGTACTTTTAGAGAATATGATACAGCCACAGGTTGGACTATATTTGGAATTATATGGGCAATGGCGATTTTTGGAATTGTATTAAATGCAATAGATTTGAAAAAGTACAAGAAATTTTCAATGATTTGTTATCTTGGAATGGGATGGGCGATAATTTTTAAAGTAAACTTGCTTCCAGTACTTTTACCATTGCCAGGATTGATTTTGTTAGTTGCAGGAGGCCTTGCATATACAATAGGTGCAATTTTGTATGGATTAGGCAAGAAGCATAAATGGATGCATTCTATATTTCATCTGTTTATATTGCTAGGAAGTTTATTGCAGTTTTTCTGTATTTTGTTATATGTAATGTAAACTTGCACATTTGGGACAGACCTTAAAATTAAATTGACATAATATATATAATATGATAAAATGGACTTGTCTAGAAAAACTAGATGTTAAATAAGTATTGAAAACCAAAACTCAAAACCAATAAACAACTGGAGGTAAGCAAAATGGAAAAGCAAAGTTGGAAAATTGAGGATGGTAAATGGGCTTACTACATGGATAATGGCAGTAAGGCCAAAGGTCTGCAACGCATTGGTGATAGGACTTTCTATTTCAATTCAAACGGACATCTGGAGCATGAAAAGTGGGTTAATATTGATGGAAATATGTTTTATGTTCTCTCTGACGGTTCATGTGCCAGAGGATGGAAATGGATTCATGGAGAAACCTATTATTTCTATGAAAAAACCAGAGGAGAATTTCCAGAATGCTCCATGGCAAAAGATGTTGTGGTGAATGGAATATACCTAGGCCATGATGGGAAGATAGACCGAAGAAAATAAGAAATTGATACTTACACAGAAGGGGGCAAAATGCTCCTTTTTTGTGTGTTTTTGACTTTATGTAAATTTTGTGGTATAATATTCTCATAAGCTTTATATATATATCCTTTGGTTTATCTCTGCTATGGATGGGGCAGAGTTGACATATA
>CAJFHE010000004.1 GCA_904378095.1 uncultured Clostridia bacterium
AAGTTTCATTTATTTAAAAATTACATATTGTAAATTCCTACAAAAAATGGTACAATATTTATGGCTTAAAGCCAAAGAAAAGGAGGAATAATGTTAGAATTACAAGATATATGTTTTTCAAGAGATAATAAGAATATTTTAAAAAATGTTAATTTAAAAATAGATGATAACAAAATGGTAGTTATCACAGGACCAAATGGCTCAGGAAAGTCAACACTTGCAAAAATTATTATGGGGATTGAAAATCCAGATTCAGGAAAAATAATTTTTGATGGTAAGGACATTACAAATATGTCCATAACAGATAGAGCAAAAGCTGGTATAGGCTTTGCGTTTCAACAACCTGTTAGGTTTAAAGGCTTAACAGTAAAGGATTTAATTGAAATATCTGCAGGCAATAGCATTAAGGTATGTGATGCTTGTGATGTTTTAGCAGATGTTGGATTATGCGCACAAGAATATTTAAATAGAGAAGTAAATGGAGGGCTTTCTGGAGGAGAGCTAAAAAGAATAGAAATTGCAATGCTTGCTGCAAAAAAATCAAAACTTACTATATTTGACGAGCCAGAGGCAGGTATTGATTTATGGAGCTTTAATAATCTTATATCTGTATTTGAAAAAATGCATGATGATATTAAAGGCTCTATTGTGATTATTTCACATCAAGAGAGAATACTAAATATTGCAGATGAAATAGTGCTTATAACAAATGGCAAAGTGGAAAAGCATGGTCCAAGGGAAGAAATTTTGCCACAGATTTTTGGAAAGGTTAAGCCTTGTCACAAGCTTACAGATAAGCAAAAATGCAAATAGAAAATCTTGTTTTTGGGGACGGAGGAAAAAAACAAGATTTACCAGTAAAAGAGCAGATGGAAAAGAAAGGAGAAATTAGATGGATAAAATAGAGAAAGATTTGTTAAAGCAAATTGCAGACATAGAAAAAACTCCGATGGGTGCATACAATATTAGAGAAAATGGAAAATTAGCTGCAAGAAATACAACAGCAAATATTGATATTGTGACAAAAACAGACAAGCCTGGAATTGATATAATAATTAAGCCAAATACAAAAAACGAAAGTGTACATATACCAGTTATTTTAACACAAGGTGGACTTAATGATTTAGTATATAATGATTTCTATATAGGAGAAAATGCGGATGTAGTAATCGTTGCAGGATGTGGAATTCATAATAGCACTTGTGATACAGCAGAGCATGACGGAATTCACACATTCCACTTGGCAAAAGGTGCAAAAATAAAGTACATAGAAAAGCATTATGGTGAGGGAGAAGGCACAGGAGATAGAATTTTAAACCCTCAAACTATAATAAATTTAGATGAAATGGCTTCTATGGAGATGGAATCAGTACAAATAAAAGGTGTTACTTCAACAGTAAGAGAAACTTATGCTAACATGAAAAAAGGAAGTAGTTTAGTAATTTCAGAAAGAATTATGACAACAGGAAAACAAACGGCCAAGACTATATTTGACGTAAATTTGGATGGAGAAGATTCAAGCGTACACGTGGCATCACGCTCAGTTGCAGAAGATGATTCAGTGCAAGAATTTATTTCAAATGTAAAAGGAAATACAAAATGTTTTGGTCATGTTGAATGTGATGCCATAATAATGGGAAATGCAAAAGTAATTTCAGACCCAAAAATAGAAGCAAATAATGTTGATGCAAGTTTAATTCATGAAGCAGCAATTGGAAAAATTGCAGGTGAGCAATTGACAAAACTTATGACACTAGGTTTAACAGAGAAAGAGGCAGAAGAGCAAATTATAAATGGATTTTTAAAATAAAAACAAAAAGATAAAATAGGAGATTAAAAATATGTCAAGAAAAGCGAAAAGAGAAGAAAAAGTAAAAAGCAAGATTATAAGTAAACTTATAATAGTTGCAATATTTTTAGGATTGGTATTCTTTGTACTAAAGGTAGCGCCAAACTATGTAAATGATGATATTACAGATAGAGCTAATTTGGTAATTAATAACAGTAATGTTACAAAAGATTTGAAAAAAGATGTAATGATAGAAAATGGTATAATCTATATTTCAAAAGATGATATCGAAAATTTCTTTGACCCATATATATATTATGACGAAAAATACAATCAAATAATTACAACTTCTGAAAAACAAGTTGCGAGTATAGTAGTTGGGGAAAACACGATGGAGAATAACGGCACAACAGTAGATATATCTGGAACTGTAATAGAAAAGGATGATACATATTATATTCCATTTTCCAGCCTAAAAGATGTCTATAATGTGGAGATAAATTACATTGACTCTACCAAAACTATTACTGTGGATTCAAAAGATAGAAAATATGCTGTAGCAGATAGTACAAAAAATAATGGAGTAAAAGCATATCCAACAATGTTTTCAAGAAATGTTGATACAATAGAGCAAGGCGAGACTGTTACGGTTGTTCAAAATGAGCAAAATCAAAATAATGAGATTAATGGCTGGACAGAAGTTAGAACAGACACAGGAAAATTAGGCTATGTAAAAACAAACACATTGGCAAATGAATATGTGTACAGGGAAACTATGGAAGATAAAGCTAAAATAGAAGGCAAAATTAGCATGATTTGGGATTATTTCTCAGAGTATTATACTGCGCCAGACAGAAGTGGAACTGACATACAGGGAGTTAATGTAGTAAGTCCAACATTTTTTACATTGGTAGATGAAGGACAAGGAAAGATAAATGAAAATGTTGGAGATGACGGAGTAGCATATATTGAATGGGCACATTCAAATGGATATAAGGTTTGGCCAAGTTTATCCAATAATTCATATATAAATACAACATCAGTGATAATGAATGACTACAAACTAAGACAGGAGTTAATTAACAATATAGTCAGCTTAGTTGTAAATTATAATTTGGATGGAATTAATATTGATTTTGAATACATGAAGGATGAGGACAAAGATTTATTTTCAAGATTTATTATAGAATTAGAGCCTAGATTAAAAGAAATAGGAGCAGTATTATCAGTAGATGTTACAGCACCTGATGGAAGCCCAGAATGGTCTTTGTGCTATGACAGATATACAATAGGCAAAGTAGCAGATTACATTGTATTTATGGCATATGACCAAAATGGAATTTCATCACCAGTCGAGGGCACAACAGCAGGATACAATTGGGTAGAGGCAAATATACAAAAATTCCTTGGACAAGAAGGAGTAGAATCTGATAAACTTATATTGGGAATACCTTTCTATACTAGAGTGTGGGAAGAAAATAGTGATGGTGAAATAATAAGTAAAGATACAATTAGCATGAAGAATATAGACTCAATAGTTCCAGAGGGAGCATCCAAAACTTGGGATGACGACTTAAAGCAATACTATATAGAATATGTATCTGATGGAATTACTCATAAGATTTGGGCAGAAGATGAAGAGTCAATAAAAGCAAAATTATCATTAATAAATAAATATGATTTAGCAGGAGCATCTTTCTGGACAAAAGATAGAGAGCCAGACTCAATTTGGAGCATTGTTTCAGAAAGCTTAGGAGTAGAGTAGTGTAACAGAGGACAGGTTTTAGCCTGTCCTTTTAGTGTGTTGCTAGATAAATGCAGTTCTAAATTTTTATCATAGCCCATATAATTTAAGACAAGATATTTTGATAAATTATGGAGGTTACGATGGTAATAGGTTATATAAAACAAGAAAGAAAAGCACAAAATTTATTTAGAGGAATAGAAATAAGAAGTTTTGACAATAATTATATAATAACAATTTACAATGCGGAAAAATATAGGACAAAGAAGAGGCTTGTAAGATTTATTCATAAGTTGGGGATTGAAGCAGTTGTGTTTTCAAAAGAGCTAGATGGAGAATTTAAAAGAGAAATATGCGAAATGATGAATGGCGTTAGAATTGTAAATGGTAGAAAATTGATGGAATATATGGGATTTGACATATTTGAATATATATTAAATAAGCAACAAGTGAATATGAAGCAAGAAGATATATATATTATTTTTAAAAGAGATTCCAATTTAAATTTAAATCTTTTAAAGATTTTTATAGAAAATTTTAGAGTTGCTAATATAGTTACAAATGATATTGAAAAACTAAAAAATGTGCAAGAAAATTTGCTAGAGAATGATAATATTCTTATTTCTGTTTCAAATAATAAAAAGAAGGCTTTGAAAAGGGCAAAATATGTGTTAAACATTAATCTTACAAAGAATGAGCTAGAAAAGTACAAAATTAACAGAGAAGCAATAATTGTAGATGTGGGAGAAGATGTAAAATATGCAAGTCCAAGCTTTGACGGCATAAATATTAGCTATTTCGATATTACAGCTCCAGACGAGTTAGTAGAAAAGTTTGAGAGCATAGGAGGAAATTTTGAGCTAGTAAAATTGTATGAAAGTGCTTTGTTAAAGGATGAACTTCAAAAAGCAAAGATAGAAGATGTGTATGACAGAATAAAAAGAGATGAAATAGCTATAACCGAGTTAATTGGAAATAATGGAAGGATTACAGATGAAGAGTTACAGAAAATTCACAATCTAAACCTTGACAAAATGCGAAAATTAGTTTAATATATTACATGTTGTTTAAAGAAGCGATTTTCTTGTTTTAAACAACGATTTTCTTTTAACAAAAGGAGGGAGACAAAATGGATTCTGAAAAAGAAGTTCTATTAACCCAAGAAGGTTATGACAATTTAGAGAAAGAATTAGAATACTTAACAACAGAAAAAAGAGCTGAAATAGCAGAAAGAATTAAAATAGCATTGGGATTTGGAGATTTATCAGAAAATTCAGAATATGATGAAGCAAAAAATGCTCAAGCTGCAAATGAAACTAAAATAGCTGAATTAGAGAATAAGCTTAGATATGCTAAAATCATAGATGAATCTGAGATAGATACAAAGACAGTTCAAGTAGGCAACACTGTTAAAGTTTTAGATATGGAATTCAACGAAGAAGAATCATACACAATAGTAGGCTCAACAGAAGTTGATTTAGCTCAAAACAAGATTTCAAACGAATCTCCAATAGGCTCAGCACTAATGGGAGCTAAAAAAGGTCAAATAGTAGAAGCTCAAGCACCAGCAGGTGTAATTAAATATAAAATAATCTCAATTACAAAGTAAAAGGAAATTGGTATCTGTAATGAAAAATATGCTTATAAATGAGCTTGAAGCAAATGACAAATTCAAGCAATTAATAGATGAAATTGAGATGAAAAAAACCCCGATATTTATATCGGGGTTAGAATTCGTTGGAAAATCCCACATGATTTCGACTGTTTCTGATACAGTAAAAAAACCAATTTGCATTGTTACATACAATGAATTGCAGGCAAAACAGCTAGTTAAAGATTTAAAATATTTCCAAGAAAAAGTAGAGTATTTTGGCAAAAGAGAAATAGCTACATATGACTATATTTCAGAGAGCAAAGACTTACCATATGCAAGAATAGAAGTTTTAAATAAAATTTTAAACAAAGATGTAGATATCGTTGTTACTACTATAGAAGCTATAATGCAGCCAATGATTTCAAAAAAAGTGTTGTACAGAAATGTGCTAACTTTTACAGTTGGAAACTTATTTGAGTGTAGCGGATTTAAAGGAAAAAAGGCATTAAATAACTTAAAACAAATACTTTTGTTGATGGGATATGAAAGAAATGATTTAGTAGAAAATAAAGGTCAATTTAGTATCAGAGGTGGAATTGTAGATATTGGACTTTCTGAGAAAACTGGTGTTAGAATTGAATTCTGGGGAGACGATGTAGATTCTATAAGATATTTTAGTATAAGCTCACAGAGAACTACTGAAATGACTGAAAAAGTAAAAATATTCCCTGCACATGAATATATTTTTGATTATGACTATGAAGATGAAGTTTTGCCAGAATATTCAGAGATTGTGGGAAGCATCTGCAAAAAGATAAGAGAAACAAATTCGGATGGAAAAACAAATAAATTGCTAGAAGCATTCGAAAGAAATAATGATGCAAGTGGCTTTGCAAAGACTGTAGAAGCGGATATAGAGGCAATTCAAAATGGAGAGTATCTTAGTAAAATAGACAAGTATTTCAATGAGTTTTATTCTAAGAAGTCTAGCTTTTTAGAGTATTTGCCAAGTAATTGCTTGTTATTTGTTGATGAAAATTTAAAAATAAATCAAAGAATTGAAAATATTGTTATAGAAAATAATAACTTGATAAAATCTTTGATGGAAAAAGAAAGATTTGTTCCAGAGGCAATAAGAAATATAAGTGATTTTAATAAAGAGGCTTGGAATGGAATTTTCGAAGAAAGGCAGACAGTTTATTTAGAGGAAAATAACAGCAATTCTGTAAATAAATTTGAATTTAATTATAGACAAATTAATTTTCATAAAGCCGAAACAGAGTTATTAATTAATGATATAAAAAAATGGCTTTCTGAAAATAAGCAAGTGGTAATACTTGCTGGCAATAAGGAAAATGTAGAAAAAGTAAAAAATCTGCTTAGTGAAAACGAAATTTTAACCACTGATGCGGAAAAAAACTCAAAAAATGAGTTATACAGCAATGGAAAAAGTGAACAGCCTAATATGGCAAAAAATCCTGAAACTAATTTTCTTAATAAGGCCTGTCCCCAAAACGACAAAGTTGTCGTTTTTAGGCCTGTCCCTATAACGACAGGAGGGCTTTCTTCTGGATTTGAGTGCTATGATTTGAATTTAGTTGTAATCAGCATGGCAGAAGCTCTAGAGGGAGAAGTAAAGAAAAGAAGAACAAGTAGCACTTTCAGGCAGGGAGAAAAAGTTGTTTTTGCAGATTTAAAACAGGGTGACTATGTTGTACATAGAACTCAAGGAATTGGACAATTCGTTGGAGTAAACACAATAGAGGCAGATGGAGTTACTAAAGACTATATTAAAATCAAATACAAGAATGATGATATGCTTTATGTGCCAACAAGCAGCTTGGATAATGTTAGGAAGTACATTGGTGGAGGAGATACAGCTCCTAGATTAAATAGGCTTGGCAGCAAAGAGTGGAGCAATACTAAATCAAGAGTAAAAAATAACTTAAGGGAAGTTGCAAAAGACTTAATTGAGCTATATGCAAAAAGACAAAAAATGAAAGGATTTGCTTTTTCAAAAGATACAGATTGGCAAAGACAATTTGAAGACGAGTTCCCATATCAAGAGACAGATGACCAATTAAGATGTATAGAAGAAGTAAAAAAAGATATGGAGCAGTCTAGACCAATGGATAGATTGCTTTGTGGCGATGTTGGCTATGGTAAAACAGAAGTTGCAATAAGAGCAGCATTTAAAGCGGTAATGGACCACAAGCAAGTAGCATATCTAGTACCAACTACAGTACTTGCTAATCAGCAGTACGAGAGTTTTAAGAAAAGAATGGAAGGTTTTGCAATTACTGTTGAGCTTTTAAATAGATTTAGAACAAAAAAAGAGCAAGACGAAGTAGTTAAAAAACTAAAACTAGGAGAAGTAGATGTAGTTATTGGTACACATAGATTGCTTAGCAAAGATGTGGAATTTAGAGACTTAGGACTTCTCATAATAGATGAGGAGCACAGATTTGGAGTAAAAGATAAGGAAAAAATAAAGAAACTAAAAACAAGTGTGGATGTACTTACTATGACAGCAACTCCAATTCCTAGGACACTACACATGTCAATACTTGGCATTCGCGACATGTCTGTTATATATGAGCCACCACAAAATAGAAGACCAGTTCAAACTTATGTATTAGAATATGATGCAGAAGTTATAAAAGAAGCAATTACAAAAGAGCTAGAAAGAGGCGGACAGGTATTTTATTTGTATAACAAAGTGGAAAACATAGAGAAAAAAGCAATGGATATTGCAGAGCTAGTACCAGAAGCAAAAGTGGAATATGCACATGGAAAAATGTCAGGTAGAGAAATAGAAGACATCATGGAAAGATTTATTAATGGAGATGTTAATGTTTTAGTGTGCACAACAATTCTAGAATCTGGAATAGATATTCCAAATGCAAACACAATCATTGTAGAAAACGCAGACAGACTAGGATTGGCACAACTTTACCAAATACGTGGAAGAGTCGGAAGAAGTGACAAGCAAGCCTATGCATATATTACATACAAAAGAGATAAGCTATTATCAGAAGTTGCAGACAAAAGATTAAAAGCAATACGTGAATTTACCGAATTCGGATCAGGCTTTAAAATAGCAATGAGAGACTTGGAGATAAGAGGAGCAGGAAGCTTGCTAGGAGAAATTCAACATGGACATATGGAGCAAGTAGGGTATGACACTTACTGCAACTTACTAGACCAAGTGGTAAAAGAAATGCAAGGAATGGAAGTAGAAGAAGAGCAAGAAATTCAAATAGACATCAATATTTCAAGCTATATACCAGATAGCTATATAGAAAACAGTAGCCAAAAAATTGAAGTATATCAAAATATAGCACTATGTAGAACAGAAGAAGATATACAAAATGTAATTGATGAAATTATAGATAGATATGGTGTAATGCCAAAAGAGTTAGAAAATCTAATAGAAATAGCACGTATTAAGGAATTATGTAGAAATGCTGGAGTAATTAAAATATCAGAAAAGAAAAACGTATTTAATGACACGAAAAATGTGGTATTCTATTATGATAAAAATAAATATAATCCAGAAAATGTGGATATACTAATCAAAAAATATGGATATGACATAAAATTCTCAGCAGGAGTAGAGCCATATGTTACTTTAAGAGTAGGTAACCTAAACGATGAAGAGCTCATAGAAAAGATAAAGGAATTTTTGTCGTTATAGGGACAGACCTAAAAACGACAAAGTTGTCGTTTTGGGGACAGACCTAAAAGAGGAGGAGCAATGCAAGTAATTTCAAGCAAAGATAATGAAATTGTTAAAAACATTAGAAAATTAAAAGAGAAGAAGTATAGAGATTTAGAAAATGCATATATAATAGAAGGCATAAAGCTGGTAAAAGAAGCAATTGCAGAAAATGCCAAAATAAGGCAAATTGTTATGTGTGAGGATTTTAACGATACTGTAGAATTGGATAAGGATACTTTATATGAGATAGCAAGACACAATTTAGTTGCAGTTACAAAAAATGTGTTTAATGCGATTACAGATGTAAAAACTCCACAAGGTATTATTGCAGTAATCGAAAAGAATGGAGCGAGCGAAAACGAAGCGGACTATTCTCAAGACATAATAATAGCTTTAGATGATATACAAGACCCAGGAAATTTGGGCACTATACTTAGAACTGTAGATAGTGCTAATTTAAAGCAAATAATACTTTCTAAAAATAGCGCAGACCCATATAACCCAAAAGTAGTGCGCTCTACCATGGGAGCAATTTTTAGAGTAAATATTATAGAAACAGAGAATTTACAACAAGAGCTAAGTAAAGCACAGAAAAATGAATTTAAAGTAATGGTTACTTCTCTTGACACAAAAAATAGTGTATATGATGTGGACTATAATAAAAAAGTAATTGTTATAGGGAATGAAGCAAATGGGGTTTCAAAAGAAATACAAGATATGGCAGATGAGAAGGTAAAAATACCAATGCTTGGAAGGACAGAAAGCTTGAATGCTTCTGTTGCAGCAGGAATTATGATTTATGAGTATGTGAGAAGAAAAGTTGCACAGTAGGAGGCAAATATGAAATTAGTAGTACAAAGAGTAAAAAATGCAAAAGTAGACGTAGACGGAAAAACAGTAGGAAAAATAGAAAAAGGATTCTTAGTGCTTTTGGGGGTAACCCATACAGATACTAAAGAAACAGCTGATTACTTAGTAAAAAAGCTATGTAGTTTGCGCGTGTTTGAAGATGAAAACGGAAAAATGAATTTAAGCCTAAAAGATGTGGATGGAAAATTACTTATTGTATCACAATTCACACTTTATGCAGATTGCTCAGACGGAAATAGACCATCATTTGTCAATGCTGCAAAACCAGAATTTGCAAATGAGTTATATGAATATTTTTGCGATAAGTGCAAGGGAAATGGCATAGAAGTAGAAAAGGGAATATTTGGCGCAGACATGAAGGTTAGTCTTTTAAATGACGGACCAGTAACTATAATACTAGAAAAATAATGTATATTTTTTTAAAATTAGTGATATAATCTATCTATAAAAATTAATAAAGAAGGAGAGTGCTGTTTATGGATAGGAAAGTGAGAGTTGTACAATATGGTACAGGTAAAATGTCAGTTTATACTATGCGTTATGTTTTTGAAAAAGGTGGAGAGATAGTAGGTGCTATTGATGTAAATCCCAATGTTATAGGCAAAGATATTGGAGAAATAATGGGAGGAGAAAAAAGAGGTGTAACTGTAACTGATGTAAAAGATGCTGAAAAGTTATTACAAGAATTAAGACCAGATATAGTTATAGTTACTACTATGAGTCTATTAAATGATATTAAGGATGCGTTTATGCTTTGCGCAAAGCTAGGAATTAATGCAATATCTACTTGCGAAGAGGCATTTTTTCCATTTAACTCAAACCCAACAGTGGCAAACGAGATTGATGATTTAGCAAAGAAGAATGGATGTACTATTACAGGAAGCGGATATCAAGATATTTATTGGGGAGAATTAATAAGCAGTATTGCAGGCTCTACACAAAAAATTACGAAAATAAAAGGAAGCTCATCATATAATGTAGAAGATTATGGAATTGCTCTAGCAGAGGCTCATGGCGCAGGTTTGACTTTAGATGAGTTTGACAAAAAAATTGCTTCTGTAGATAGAATGAGTGACGAAGATAGACAAAAAATAATAAATTCTGGAGAATATTCACCATCATATATGTGGAATGTAAATGGCTGGTTATGCTCAAAATTAGGATTAACACCAATTAGTCAAACACAAAAATGTGTGCCACAAACATATAAAGAAGATATAGAGTCATCAACATTAGGAATGACGGTAAAAGCAGGAACAGCAACGGGAATGAGCGCTGTTGTTACAACGAAAACAAAAGAGGGAATTACAATTGAGTCTCAATGTATAGGAAAAGTATATTCTAAAGAGGATTACGACAAAAATGAGTGGACAATAGAAGGAGAGCCAAATACAACAATAGTAGTATCAAGACCTTCTACAGTTGAGCTTACATGCGCAACCGTAGTAAATAGAATTCCAGATGTTATAAATGGCAAACCAGGATATGTTTCAACAGATAAATTAGATGAGCTAAAATATTTAACAAAACCAATGAATGAGTATGTAAGAGATTAATAAAAAATATACAAAAACAGTGGAGAAATTTCTCTAAAGATGATATAATAGTGTATGTCGTATCAGATTACAATAAAATTTAGCAGAAAAGGAAGGATAAACATGTACAGAGACCATAATTGTGGAGAATTAAATATAACAAATGTTGGAGAAATAGTTACAATAGCAGGATGGGTTCAAAAAATTAGAAATTTGGGCTCAATGGAGTTTATAGATTTACGTGACCAATACGGAATTACTCAGATTGTAATTAGCGATAATGAAGAAATGCAAGCTATAGCAAATGAGCTTGTTACAGAATGTGTAATTAGTGTTAAAGGTAAAGTAGTAGGAAGAAGTAACAAAAATCCTAAAATGCCAACAGGCGAGATAGAGATAGAGGCAGAAGAGATAAAAGTGTTAGGTAAATGCAAAAATATTTTACCTTTTGAAGTTAACTCTGAAAAAACTGGTGAAGCAAGGGAAGATTTACGTTTAGAATATAGATTTTTAGATTTAAGAAATGATAAATTGCATAAAAATATTTTACTTCGCTCAGCAATAATGAAGACTTTGAGAAGAAAAATGGATGAGCTAGGTTTTACAGAAATTCAAACACCGATTTTAGCAAACTCTTCTCCAGAGGGAGCAAGGGACTACTTAGTACCAAGTAGATTACATCCAGGTGAGTTTTATGCACTACCACAAGCACCACAACAATTTAAGCAACTTTTGATGGTGTCTGGTTTTGATAAATATTATCAAATAGCACCATGCTTTAGAGATGAAGACCCTAGAGCAGATAGAGCTCCAGGCGAGTTTTATCAATTAGATTTTGAAATGTGCTTTGCCGAGCAAGAAGATGTGTTCAAAGTTTTAGAGGATATTTTTTCCACTGTATTTAAGGAGCATACAAATTGGAAAGTAGATGAGGCACCTTTTAGACGTATTCCATACAGAGAAGCAATGGAGACTTATGGAATTGACAAGCCAGATTTACGTAATCCACTTATTATTCAAGATGCTACAAAATTATTTGCAAATACTGAGTTCAATGCTTTTAAAGATAAAACTATAAAAATAATTGTTGTGCCAAATGGAGCAGAGCAGGCAAGAAAATTCTTTGATAACATGACAGATTTTGCAAAAGAAGAAGCTGGAGCAAACGGCTTAGCTTGGGTAAAAGTAGACAAAGAAAACGGCTATACAGGCGGAATTTCTAAATTCATAACAGACGACATAAAAGAAGGTTTAGAAAAAGAATACAATGTAAGAGTAAATGATGCAATTTTCTTTATTGCAGATGAATTGAAAACAGCACAAAAAATAGCTGGTTTAATTAGAATAGAGCTTGGCAAGAGATTAGATTTAATAGAGAAAAATGTATATAAATTCTGCTTTATTACAGATTTCCCAATGTATGAGTTATCTGATGAAGGTACAATAGATTTCAATCATAATCCGTTCTCTATGCCACAAGGTGGAAGAGAAGCACTAGAAAACAAAGAGCCACTAGAGATACTAGCATATCAATATGATGTGGTATGTAATGGATACGAAATGGCATCGGGAGCAGTAAGAAACCACGACCCAGAGCTTATGGTAAAAGCATTTGAAATTGCCGGATACAGCGAAAAAGAAGTTGAAACTAGATTTGGAGCATTATACAATGCATTCCAATATGGTACACCACCACATGCAGGAGCAGCACCTGGACTAGACAGAATGGTAATGCTTATTGCAGATTCAAACAACATAAGGGAAGTTATAGCATTTCCTAAGAATAAAAAGGCAAGGGACTTACTTATGAGAGCACCAAGTAAGGTTACAGAAAAGCAACTAGAGGATGTACATATTAAGATAGACGAGGTTAAAGATGAGTAAAAAAGTTTTGTTAGGCATGAGCGGAGGCGTGGATAGCTCTGTCGCAGCAATATTGTTAAAAAAACAAGGATATGATGTAGTAGGAGCTACCATGAAATTATGGGAAGCTCCTATTGATGATGCAAAGAAAGTATGCGAGCAGCTAGGAATAGAGCATCATGTAATAGATTTAAGAGAAGAATTTAAAAAAAGAGTTATAGATAATTTTGTGTGTACATATATGTGTGCTAAAACGCCAAATCCTTGTGTAGAGTGTAACAAATTTATGAAATTTGATGCTTTTTATAAAGCTGCAAAAGAGTATGGCTGTGAATACATTGCAACAGGTCATTATGCAAAGGTTAGGTATTCTGAAAAATATAATCAATATGTATTGGCAAAAGCAAATGCAGAAGCAAAGGACCAAAGCTATTTTTTGTATGGAATAAATAAAGAAATTTTACCATATATAATATTTCCACTTTCTGAATTTATGGACAAAAATGAAATACGAAAAATAGCAGAAGAAAATGGACTAGAAGTTGCACAAAAAAAAGATAGTCAAGAAGTGTGCTTTATACCGAATAATGATTATGTCAGCTTTTTAAAAGAAATAAATTCTTTTGACACAAACAATAAACCAGGAGACATAGTTTTAAACACTGGAGAAAAGCTAGGTACACATACTGGTTTAATAAATTACACAGTTGGCCAAAGAAAGGGGCTAGGAATAGCTTACAAAGAGCCACTATATGTGTTAAAACTAGACAAAGAGAAAAATCAAGTAATAGTTGGTACGGAAAAAGAATTGTATAGCACAGAGCTAGTAGCAAACGAGCTAAACTTCTTAATTGATGGCATAGATTTTAGCGAAGAAATTAATGTTATGGCAAAAATAAGGTATAGAGCAAAAGCAGCAGCCTCAACCTTAAAAATAGAAAATAATCAAGCAGTAGTAAAATTTAAAGAGGCACAAAGGGCAATCACTCCAGGACAATCCGTTGTGCTATATGTAGATGACATTGTACTTGGAGGAGGAAAAATAATCTGAACAAATTTTCGCCAAACTATTGATTTATTTTCTAAATCATGGTAAAATATTTACATGATTTTTAGAGAGGTGATTATATGTGTAAGAACATATCTGAAAAAGAGGAATTTGAAGCATTAATCGCACAAATAAACGAACTATTAAGCGAAATAAAAAACGAACAAAAAAATCTTAAAGAAGCTGTAGCAAACAATCATAAAGTGAATATGCAAAAATTTTCTAAATTACTAGAATACAACGAAATTCTTGACATGACTAACACTATATTTGAAAAAAGACTATCAAGCATAGAAAAATTA
This sequence comes from uncultured Clostridia bacterium, assembly GCA_904378095.1. GTDB lineage: Bacteria > Bacillota > Clostridia > TANB77 > CAG-508 > CALXVA01. The sequence continues at coordinate 14,467 of CAJFHE010000004.1, forward strand.
CTTTATGAAGTTTTTAAAAGCTAACTGAAGTTACTATTTAATGGTGAAAAGCTTTAAACTACCGTTGCAGGAAATGCTTAATGCTAATGCCATTAAATAGTAACTTTTTTCTTGCATCTGCATATTGCTTTACAGATGTTTTTAATATATAATACCTGTATAAAAAATAAAAGGTGATAATAAATGAAAAAAGGAATTAGATTTTATATAGCTCTATGGGGAGCAAAAGCAGGAAGTGTATTGCTAAAAATATTACGAAGAAATGCAACGTTTTTTCCAGGAAAATTTGCACTTAAAGTATGTCCAGATTTTATAAAAAAAATAGACAAGCCTAAAACAATAGTTGCTGTAACAGGAACAAATGGAAAAACCACTGTATGTAATATGATAGAGGATGTATTAAAAGATAATAATTATGTATTTATAGATAATAAATATGGCTCAAATATTGATGCAGGAGTAGCCACAACATTAATTGGAGGAGCTACTATTATGGGGAAAGCTAAAAAAGATTTAGCTGTTTTAGAAGTCGATGAAAGAAGCTCTCCCAAAATTTATCCATATCTTACTCCTACATATTTGGTATGTACAAATTTATTTAGAGATTCAATGATGCGTAATGCACATACAGAATTTATATCAGGCTTATTAACTAAATATATTCCAAAAGATACTACATTAATTTTAAATGGTGATGACTTAATAGCAAGCAATATAGCGCCAAGTAATAAGCGTATATATTTTGGAATAGATAAATTAGATACAGATGGCGAAACTTGTGAGAATATATCACGAGATATTGTTGTGTGCCCAAAATGTAATACAAAATTAGTGTATGATTATGTAAGATATAACCATATTGGCAAAGCACATTGCCCAAAATGTGATTTTAGCTCTCCAGAAAAAGATTATTTAGTAACAAATTTAGATTTGGAAAATAAAAAAATGACTCTAAAAAGCGGTAATCGAGAAGAAGTATATGACTTAATAAGTGATAATATTATAAACATATACAATATTCTTACAACAATAGTTGTACTAAAGCAAATTGGACTTAATAGTAACCAGATAAATGAATCGCTTAAAAAGCAAAAGATAGTTGATACAAGATATAGCGAAGAAAATGTAAACAACATAAAAATAATAACCCATTTATCTAAAGGAATGAATCCGATTGCTTGCTCTAGAGTATTTGATTATGTTAGAAAATATAAAGGAAATAAAGCAGTAATCCTTTTTCTAGATGATTTACATGAAGCAGCAAATGGAAGTGAAAATACTGCATGGCAATATGATACTGATTATGAATTTTTGAATAATGAAAGTATTAAGCAAGTAATTATTGCAGGAGCAAGATATTTGGATGGATATGTAAGACTTTTAATAGCAGGTGTAGATAAAGAAAAAATAGTACATAAAAGAGATGAGCTTACTGCAATAGATAGCTTAAAACTTGACGGAATAGATACAGTATTTATTTTACATGATTTGTATGCTATGGAGCTGAAAGAGGCGGCTAAGCATAAGGTCGAAAACATAATCAAATCGAGAGGAGAATAAAAATGAAAATAGAAATTCTGTTTCCAGAAGTGTGTAACTTGTTTGGAGACATGTTTAACATGAAGTATTTAAAAATGTGCTTGCCAGATGCAGAGTTTATAGAGACAGCTTTAGATGACGTGCCAACATTTTCAAAAGAAGATGTGAATTTAATCTATTTAGCCCCAATGACAGAAAAAACACAGGAGAAAGTCATTGAAAGACTTTTACCATACAAAGACAGAATAGAAGAATTAATAGAAAAAGGTGTAGTTTTTCTATTTACAGGTAATGCATTAGAAGTACTAGGAAAATACATAGAAAACGAAGACGGCTCAAAAATAGAAGCAGTTGGAATATTTGATGTATATAGCAAAAGAAATATGATGAATAGACATAATAGTTATTTAATAGGAAAGTATGAAGATATTGAAATAGTTGGATTTAAAAGCCAATTCACAATGATGTATGGAGACAATTCGAACTCATATTTTGTTGAAGTAGAAAAAGGAATTGGAATTAACAAAGAAAGTAAATTTGAGGGAATACAAAAAAATAATTTTATAGGCACATATATTTTAGGACCAATTTTAATATTGAATCCATTATTTACAAAAAAATTAATAAATAAAATGGGTGCAGAAGCAGCAATTGCTTTAGAAGAGGAGACAATGACAGCATATGAAGCAAGACTTAAAGAGCTAAGAAAGTTACCTATTGAAAAATAATAAAAAATGTGATATAAGTAAGCAAAATACAAATAGAAATGAAGGTAAAATGTGAAAAATATAAAAGAATATAATTTAAGTGACTTACAAGATGAGATTTTAGCTTTAGGAGAGAAAAAGTACAGAGCCGAGCAAATTTTTAAATGGATATATATAGATAAAGTTAAAGAATTTGATGAAATGACAAATTTATCTATAGAGCTAAGAGAAAAACTAAAACAAGAATACACAATGTGTAATTTCAAAATTTTAAAAAAGCAAGAATCTTCTGATGGAACTAAAAAATACTTATTTGATGTATTAGATGGAAATGCAATAGAAACAGTACTTATGGAATACCATCATGGAAAAACAATTTGTGTGTCATCACAAATTGGATGTAAAATGGGTTGCAAGTTCTGTGCATCTACAGGAATTAAATTTATAAGAAGTCTAACAGCAGGAGAAATTGTGGAGCAAATACTAGCTGTAGAGCAGGATATTGGAGATAAAATATCAAATGTAGTATTTATGGGGATTGGAGAGCCATTCGACAATTACGACAATGTAATGAAGGCAATACAAATAATTAACAATCAAAAAGGGCTAAACATAGGAGCAAGGCATATAAGTATTTCTACAAGTGGTTTAGTACCAATGATATACAAATTTGCAGATGAAGAATTGCAATGTACACTTTCAATTTCGCTTCATGCAACAACTGACGAAAAAAGAAGCAAAATGATGCCAATTAATAATAGATACAATATTAAAGAGTTGATGGAAGCGTGCAAATACTATATAAATAAAACAAATAAAAGAATTTCGTTTGAGTATGCATTGGCAAAGGACAACAACGACAATTTAGAAGATGCCAAGGAATTAGTCAAATTGCTAAAAGGAATGCTATGCCATGTAAACTTGATTCCAATAAATAAAATTGAAAATGGAGAATATGTAAAAAGCTCCAATGAAAATATTATAAAATTTAGAGATTATTTAAACGAAAAAGGAATAGTTGCAACAATTAGAAGGGAGCTAGGCTCTGATATTGATGCGGCCTGTGGGCAACTACGCAGAAAAAATTTGAATTGAAAAATAAGAAAGGATAGGAAAAATAATGGTTTTTGCTAAAACAGATATAGGAAAAGCAAGAGAGCTAAATCAAGACTATTACTATATCTCACAAGAAACGGATGAGCCAAAAGTATATATATTAGCTGATGGAATGGGACGGATATAAAGGCGGAGAAATAGCTAGCAAACTTGCCGCTGAGTCAACTGTAAAGTATATAAAAAGCAATTTTGAAAATATAGTAAAAGAAAAAGAAGAAATCTTAAAGCTTATTAAAAATGCTGTCGAATATGCAAATATGGTGGTATATGAAAAATCAAAAGAAGACAAAGAATTAGAAGGAATGGGTACTACTTTGGAGCTTTGTTTAATATATAATAATAAGGCATATATAGGACATGTTGGAGACAGTAGAATTTATAGAATTCGAAAAGATGTTATTCGAAAGCTTACAAAAGACCATAGTTATGTACAACAGCTTGTAGAAGATAAAAAAATCACAAGAGAAGAAGCGAAAACTCATCCTAAAAAGAATATGCTAACAAAGGCGCTTGGTTGTACACCATATGTGGAGCCAGATATAAGAGCTAGAAACTTTGAAAAAGGCGATGTTTTTATTATGTGCTCAGATGGTTTAACAAATATGGTTGAAGAAAAAAGAATACAAGAATTAGTAAAAGAAAACATAAACACTGCAGCAGATAATCTAATAAAAGAAGCAAATGAAGCTGGTGGATTTGACAATATAACTGTTATTATTATAAATTAAGAGGAGAAGATTAGTTATGAACCTAGAAGGAAGATTGATAGGAAATAGGTATGAAATACTAGAGAAAATTGGTAATGGAGGAATGGCAACAGTATATAAAGCAATGGATACAGTGCTAAAAAGATATGTTGCTGTCAAAGTATTAAGAGAGGAATTTACTACAGACGAAGAATTTATTAGAAGGTTTAACACGGAAGCACAGTCAGCTGCAAGCCTTACACATCCAAATATAGTATCAATATACGATGTAGGAATGGATGACAATATTTATTACATTGTAATGGAATTAATACAAGGAAAAACTTTAAAACAAATAATAGACGAAGATGGAGTATTACCATGGAAATGGTCTCTAAACATAGCAATACAAATTGCATCAGCACTAGAGGTGGCACATAAAAACAATATAGTACATAGAGACATAAAACCACATAATATAATAATTACAGAAGACGGAGTGGCAAAGGTTACAGACTTTGGAATAGCAAAAGCAGTTTCAAATTCTACAATTACAGCTTTTGGTACGACAATAGGCTCAGTACACTATTTCTCACCAGAGCATGCAAGGGGAGGATATACTGATGCTAAGTCAGACTTGTATTCACTTGGTGTAGTAATGTACGAAATGCTTACAGGTAGAGTTCCATTTGATGCGGATACTCCAGTATCTGTTGCATTGAAGCATATGCAAGAAAAGCCAGTAGAGCCAATTAAGCTAAATCCATCCATACCATATTCAGTAAATAAAATAATTATGAAAGCAATGGAAAAAGACTTAAATTTACGTTATCAATCAGCAACCGAAATGCTTAAAGATTTAAATATGGCATTAAAAGACCCAGATGGGGATTTCGTAAAAACTGCTTCTAATGAGATGGCATATACACAAAGAATAGATACAATATCGGAGGAAGCAATAAAAAGTGATAATGCTAGAGATAGCGAAGAAAAAGCAGAGAATGGCAAAAAGAAAAAAGGAAAAATTAGTGCATTCTTTGCAAAACATCCAGCATTAAAAATAGTTATTATAGTACTTTTAGTTATATTAATACCAGTAGTAGGTTTCTTTGGAACACAAGCAATACTAAGTGCAGGAAGAACTAAAGATGTAGCACTTCCAAACTTTGTAGAAATGACTAGAGAGCAAGCAGAAACCACAGCAACAGATGCAAATTTAGTATTAGAGATTACAGAAGAATTTAATTCTGATGTAGAAGCTGGAAAAATTGTATCACAAGACCCACCATACTTAGAGGGATATACAGTAAAAGAGGGCTCAACAGTAAAACTAGTACTAAGCAAAGGTGAAAATATAAAAATAGTTCCAAAAGTTACAGGACAATCAAGAGAAGAAGCGGAACAAGCAATCAAGGCAGAAGAGTTAGAAGTAGAAGTTAAAGAAGAAGCAAGTAGCAAAGTAGAAGCAGGATATGTTATAAGACAAGAGCCAGCAGCAAATGAAGAATTAAATGCAGGCGAAACAGTAACTATATATGTAAGCACAGGTGTAAAACAAATCACAATGGAGCATGTAATAGGTCAAACAGAAGATGAAGCTAAGAAGACACTTACAGACTTAGGATTTGATGTAACTGTAGTTTACGAAGAAGACACAAGCAAAGATGATGGAATTGTATTAAAACAAAGTATTGATGTAGGCACAACTGTTGATGAAGGCACAAAAGTAACATTGACTGTAAATAAAGTGGCAGAAACTAAAACTGTCAACGTAGTAATTAATCTTTTAAAAATAACAGGAGGATATACAGAGCCAACAGAAGGTGATGGTACAACAGAAGGCTCAACAGGAGCAACCACAGGAAGTTCAACAGTAAATATTACAGTAAATGATGAAACAAGAACAGGAATAAGTAAAAACGAAACAGCGTATTCAGGAATAACCTTATCTGGAAAAGTTGGTGAAAGACTAGACGTTAAGCTTTCAATCAGTGACCCAACAACAGATAATGTAATATATAGTACAACCAAAACTATAACTGTAGGCTCAAAAGACACTGTTACATTTGAGTAAGTTAATAGTATTGATAAAAGAGAAAGATAAAAACTTTCTCTTTTAAATAAATTGGAGGGAAAAGTGCAAAAAGGAATAGTAATAAGCAACATTTCAGACTTATATAAAGTAGAAGTAAATAATGAGGTGTATGATTGTAATGCCAGAGGAAAATTTAAAGCTGGTGAGATGAGCCCTGTTGCGGGAGATATAGTAGAAATTGAAATAACGGATGAAGCTAAAAGAGCTGGAGTAATTAATAAAATAGAAGAAAGAAGAAACTATTTGAAAAGACCAAAGATGGCAAACCTTTCACAAATAATACTAGTGCTTTCTATGAAATTACCCAAACCAGACTTAGAGCTTTTAGATAAACAACTAGTGTATGCAGAATATTTAGGGATAAAACCAATTATTTGCTTAAACAAAATAGACTTGGAAGATGAAAGCAAGATAGAAAAAATATATAATTTATATACTAGCATAGGATATAAAGTAATAAAAACAGATGCTAAAAATAATGCTGGCGTAAGCGAAATAAAGCCATATTTAAAGAATAATATAACAGCATTTTCTGGAAACTCTGGAGTGGGAAAATCAACATTAATTAATGCTTTAGTTGGCAAAAATGCAGCAGAAGAAGGAATAATTAGTAGCAAAAATAAAAGAGGAAAAAACACAACAACACAAGTGCTATTATATAAAATAGAAACTAATTCATATTTAGCAGACACACCAGGATTTTCAACATTTGATATAAACGAAATACCAAAAGAAGATTTAGCATACTACTTTGTAGAATTTAGACCATATTTAGGAAAATGTGAATATGCAGACTGTAGCCACGTAAAAGAAGAAAAATGTGGAATAAAGAAAGCATTTCAAGAAGGTAGAATATCTGAAGAGAGGTATAATAGGTATGTGTCGTTATGGGGACAGGCCTAAAAACGACAACTTTGTCGCTTTTGGGACAGGCCTAATGGTACCTATCCTCAATTTGAAAAGGAGAATAAATGATGGAAGTAGCAACATCAATATTAAGTGTAAAAAAAGAAAAATGTATCCAAACATTCTATAATCTAGAAACGGCTGGTACAGATTATTTTCATATAGATGTTATGGACGGAAAGTTTGTAAAAAATGATACCACAGAATTAATGACTGAGTATTCAGAATATTTAAATAGTATAACTAATGTGCCACTTGATGTGCATCTTATGGTGGAAGATGTTATGTCATATATTAAAAGTTTTATTATATTTGAGCCACGCAACATAACAGTTCACTACGAAGCAGCAAAAGATGAAGGAGAGCTACTTAGTTGGATAACATATATCAAAGAGCATAATTGCAAAGCTGGAATTAGCATAAAACCAAATACGGAAATAGAAAAAATATATAATATCCTTCCATATGTACATACAGTGCTTATAATGACAGTAGAGCCGGGAAAAGGTGGACAAGAGCTTATACCAGAAACAATTGATAAAATAAAGAAATTAAAAGAATACATTAGCAAAAATAATCTGGAAGTAGACATAGAGGCAGATGGCGGAATCAATTTAGATAATGTAGAAAAGATAAGAGAAGCGGGATGTGACATCATAGTTGCTGGAACCAGCATAATTGATTCAAGCAATTATAAAGAGACAATTGAAAAATTAAAATCTTGTTTTTAGGGACGGAGGAAAAAAACAAGATTACAAAAATTTATAAAAATCTCTTGCCTATTATTCAATTTAGTGATATTATAACAACATGATTTAAGTAGATTAAAAAAAAACCGATTTTTGCGTTTTTGTTTTAATCTACTTTTTTTCTTTTTTAATAAAAGCATTACACACTATGAAGAAAGACGAAACTGTTAGTAAGTAATATTTATGAAGGTTATCTTTCCACCAAAAAGACTAATCTATTAATAAGTAAGATTAAGGATAAGATTTGGTAGCTAGAATCGGTTTTGGAAAGGCGGCAAAATGAAAACAAAGTATATTTTTGTAACTCGGAGGAGTAGTATCTGGACTAGGGAAGGGAATAACTGCAGCATCACTAGGACGACTATTAAAAAATAGAGGATATAAAGTGACAAACCAAAAGTTTGACCCATATATAAATGTAGACCCTGGCACAATGAGCCCATATGAGCATGGAGAGGTATTTGTAACAGATGATGGTGCTGAGACGGATTTAGATTTAGGACATTATGAAAGATTTACAGATGAAAATTTAACAAAGAATTCTAGCATAACCATGGGCAAAATATATCAAGAAGTTATTGAAAGAGAGCGCAGAGGGGATTATTTAGGTAAAACTGTGCAAGTTATACCACATATAACAAATGCAATCAAAGAAAAGATATATGCATTTGAAGATTCGGACGTAGATATTGTAATTACTGAAATTGGTGGAACAGTTGGCGATATAGAAGGATTGTCTATGATAGAAGCAATCAGACAAGTTGGAATAGAAAACTCTGTAGAAGATGTTATATATATTCATGTTACACTTCTTCCATACATACATGGCTCTAATGAGCTAAAATCTAAACCAACTCAGCATTCTGCAAAAGAATTACAATCTTTAGGAATAAAGCCGGACATTTTGGTCTGCAGAACAGAGCTAGAGATACCAGAAAATTTAAAAGAGAAAATAGCGTTATTCTGTAATGTAAGGAAAGAAAGTGTTATAGCTAATAAAACAGCTAAATGCTTGTACGAAGTTCCATTGATGTTAGAAGAGGAAGGATTAGCAAGAGAAGTTTGTAAACATCTAAAATTAGAAAAATGCGAGCCAAACAATAAAAGTTGGGAAAAACTTATTGATAAAATCCATAATGTGTCTGACAAAGAAATAACTATAGCAATAGTTGGAAAATACATAAAGCTAGAAGACTCGTATTTGTCTGTAATAGAAAGCCTAAAACATGCGGGTATAGAAAATGGTGTGACAGTAAAGCCAAAGCTTATAGATGCTGAAAAAATAACAGAAAGTACAGCAAAGGAAATGCTTAAAGGCTGTGATGGAATTGTAGTCCCAGGGGGATTTGGCAACCGAGGAATAGAAGGAAAAATTCAAACAATAAAATATGCTAGAGAAAACAATGTGCCATTTTTAGGAATTTGTTTGGGAATGCAAATGGCAGTAGTAGAATTCGCAAGAGATGCTTTAAATCTAAAAGATGCAAATTCAGAAGAATTTGACGAGATATGCGAAAATCCTGTTATACATATAATGTATGACCAAAAAGATGTAACCAAAAAAGGTGGAACAATGAGACTTGGAAGTTATCCTTGTATATTAAAAAAGGGAAGCATAGCAGAAAAATTGTATAAGACAAACGAGATAAGCGAGAGACATAGACATCGTTTTGAATATAATAATGATTATAGAGAAGAAATGGAAAAAAACGGATTGATGGTTTCAGGAACATCGCCAGACGGAAACTTAGTAGAAATCGTAGAATTAAAAAATCACCCATATTTTATAGCTTGTCAATTCCATCCAGAGTTTAAATCAAGACCGGATAGACCTTCACCATTATTTGCAGGTCTTGTAAAAGCCGCAAAACTTGTTTTTGGGGACGGAGGAAAAAACAAGATTAGTTGAAACAAAATGAAACTTGCACAAAAAGGAATGCCCTTCTGTGCAAGTTTTCTATTTTTTATTCTTTTACATCTGAATCACTATTTACTAAATCTTTACGTTTGTAAGCATTTACACAAAGAATTCCAAGACCAATTATAGAAGTTATAAATGTAATAAATCCACCAACGTAAGGAATATATCTAATTAATGTAATTACTAAAACTATTAGCAATGAGAATAGCACATATGCCACATTTTTGTTTAAGTTTAATTTTTGTGTAATCAATTTACCAACAGCCATACTAAATACTGTGTTCGAAATTGAGTAAGCTAAAATTAGTAATACAATTAAAGCTAATGCTATGCTGAAGCAAAGTCCAGATGTGAATACTACAAGTATAAATGCAGCTACTATTGTTACTACAAATACTAATATTCCTATTCCAAATGCCTTAAAGCCTTTCTTAGATAAAATTTCGCAAGCTCTATCTTTAAACTTAGGCGTAATCCACATTGCTAGCAATATTACTGCAAGGCTGAAAAGTAGTGCTGTTATAACGTTATTTATAATAGATACAACAATGCTTCCTGTATCTACTTGCACAGGTGTGTAGTTCACATCTCCACCTACAACGCCTTCAGCAATTTCAAAATTTGACTTAGCTCTATAATTTAAATTTCCATCAATTACGGTTTCTGTAGCTTCTCCAAAACTTAAATTTCCAGTACTAATATATGCGTCTCTTGAAATATGCCCTGTTAATGTTGTGCTATTAGAGCTTAAATATAGGTTTCTTGCAAGCATTCCAGAATCTGCTAATGTAAAATTAGATGATATAGCATATATGTCTGAAACGATGCCAGATACAGTTATATCTGTTACATATGCAAATACATTACCGTAAATTACTGCTCCATCAGAAATTTCTAAAGTATTGGCCATAACAAAAAGGTCACCATAAATTTCACCAGTTATATTTACAGATGAGCCATATGCAAATACATTTCCATCAACAGTTTCAGATACTTCTACATTTTGCTCAAACAAATATAAATCTGAAGAAGAAAACTCGTAATCAGTCTGATATGTTGCAATAATGTCATTGATATGCTCTTCATCTATGGTGTTAGCATCTGCTGATATAGCCTCAGCATCTGATGCAAATACTTGTAGCGAAAAAATGCAAAATAGAATTAGCATAGTAATCAAAATTACCTTAAAACACAAACTTTTTTTCAAAAAAATCCCTCCTTAATTAATATATGCCTATAATATAATGATATGTTTTATTTGTCAAGCAAAAAAATAGCCATTGGAATACTGGTGACAGATTCTAATCTATCACTCTGAGTTCCAATGGCAAAGCAAGAAAATAGTCTCATTTTGAAGAAAAATAAATGCAATCTTTATTTGGAGATATTTTTTGAGTTTTGACATTTTCTAAATGGCATTTCCCATCAATTTGATATTTACAATCACACGAACAATTTATATTTGTCAAAATAAAATCACCCCATAACACATATTATGGGATGGTTAACAAAAAATATACGAAAATTAATTATTTTTATAGTAATCGCAAAATTTATTAATTGGACATTGCTCGCATTTTGGTGAGCGAGCTGTACAAATAGCTCTTCCATGATATATAAGTATGTGATTAATATCTTTTAAATATTCATAGGGAAAAAGCTTTAATAAATCTTTTTCAATTTTTTCTGGAGTTTCTTCTTTAGAAAGACCAATCCTGTTTGATAATCTTTTGGCATGCGTGTCCACAGCGATTCCTTGTGGCTTATTGAAAGCCTCAAGCATTACTACATTTGCAGTCTTTCTTCCAACTCCTGGCAAACTCATTAGCTCATCCATACTTTCAGGCACTTTGCCATCAAAATCCTCTAAAATCTTTTTAGCAGTAAGCTTTATGTTTTTTGCTTTATTTTTATAAAATCCGCATGGGTGAATAAGCTCTTCCAAAGTTTCTAAAGGCATTTTGTCAAAATCTTCAGGTGTATTATATTTAGCAAAAATGCTTGGTGTAGTTTTATTAACTCTTTCATCAGTGCATTGTGCAGATAAAATAACTGCAACTAGCAATTCAAAAGGTGTAGCAAAATCTAAGCTACATTTAGCATCAGAATAGGTTTCCTTCAATATTTCAATAATTTTTATTGCGTCTTTTTGAGCCATACATTTCTTCCTTTCATATATTCATTAGCAAGATTATTATACCAGGTTTATATGAAAAAGTAAACGATAACCAGTATTGAAAAATAAAGATATGGTTAAACATAAAATAGTAACCAATAAATAGTTTTCCTAATATAATATACAAATGATGGGAGGTAATAACAATGCTAAGACTATTGAAAAAAACAATTGCAGTATGTTTAATTGGATTGGGATTAGGAATATTGCTTGTATTATTACTTCCATTATCTGGTTGGCTATTTTTAATTGGAGTTATTGTTGTAGCAGTTGGACTGATGTGGCTTTGTTGCTAATGTCAGATATAATAAGGAGGGAAATGCATATGACAATTGTTGTAAAAAAAGTTCCAAAATTTTTAAGAGGAATTGTAAAATTTATATTTAGAATTAAAGACTAAGTACATAAGAAAAGAAATTCTTTTTAGGATGGAGAAAAAGCTGGCACATATATTTATATCTCTTGAGTTAATAGAGTGTAAATATATGTGCTATTTTGGAATTGGGATTTAGTTAAAAACATATAATGTACTAAAAGCATAAAAATAAAGTTTTGCATAATAAATCTTGCTTTTGCATGTAAAAAATGGTATTATATTCATGTATTTGTAAAAATGAGAGGGGATAAAAATGGAAAAAGTTAAAGAATTTTTAAAAAATCCAAAGAAAACAGCTATTTTAGGCTTGCTTTTTTGCGCCATTATAGTTTTACTAAAATTATATTCAGTGATATCAAATAATTTGTTGAGTTATATGTTAATGTCTATTTTGTATATGACTAAGGATATAGGCCTAACAATTTATTTTGCTATTATTGTAATGAATATGAGCAAACAAAAAGGAAATGTAGAAATGGCAAAAAATTTATTGATTCTTTTTGTGGCTATTTCAACAATATTTTCACTAATACCTTTTAGGGGATTTAACACAATAATTCCTTTGCTAGTAAATGTAATATTTATTATGTATTTATATAATATTTTTTATAAAAAATTTGAGTTTGTAAATAATAAAGTATTTTTATGCGCAATGGTTGTATATATAGCAATTTATAATATATATCCACTCATAACTTCACCATTAATGTATTTATCTATTTATGATATAATTCAGCTTTTAGCAAACATAGCATTTATACCATATTTCTATAATTACTATAATTGGATAAATAATGCTAAAGATTCTAAGGATAAAAAGCTCTTAGAAGAAATGGAAATAGGTGAGACAAAAGCAATAAGCGCAACAAACGAAGAAGACAAAGACATTAGACGTGACATTTATGCACTATTCTGCAAAGAAATAACAGCTAACTTAAAAGCACCTTCTACTGCTGTATTTTGTAAAGAAGAAGAGCTACAAATTGTAAAGCAAAATAACATGTATTATGTTTCTGGTTGGGTTGATAGTCAAAACAGCTATGGTGCAATGGTTAGAACAAATATTAAAAACTTTAAAATTAAAGATGAAAATGGAATATTAATGATAAAGAGTAATGCCAAAGTTATGGCAAGCAATAGCTTCATTAAGCTTTTCGCAGCTAACTGGGTTTTCTCACTTATTGTTACTGTAATAACTTTCGTAATTATTTATGCAATTATTTCAAGTTTATAATGAGATTCACCATGACAAAAAGAAAGGAATGAATATATAGATGAAAGCAATAGAAATTAGAAACAAATATTTAAATTACTTTAAAAACCATGGGCATAAGGTAATTCCAAGTGCACCACTTATACCAGAAAATGACCCATCGGTTTTATTTACAACAGCTGGAATGCAACCATTGGTACCATATTTGTTAGGTGAGAAACACCCAGAGGGAACTCGTCTTACAGATTATCAAAAATGTTTACGTACTAATGATATAGACGAAGTTGGAGACAATAGACATTTAACATACTTTGAAATGCTTGGAAACTGGTCATTAGGCGACTATTTTAAAGAAGAATCTGTAGCAATGAGCTTTGAGTTTCTAACAAAAGAGTTAGGAATACCAGTAGAAAGGCTTTCTGTTACATGCTTTGCAGGAGACGAAGATGCTCCAAGAGATGAAATTACAGCAGAATGTTGGAAAAAAGCTGGAATTCCAGAAGATAGAATTTATTTTTACGGAAAAGATGATAACTGGTGGATAGCAGGAGAGGAAGGACCATGCGGACCAGATACAGAAATGTTTTATGATACAGGAAAACCAGCATGCTCGCCAGATTGTCAGCCATCTTGTGATTGTGGAAAATATGTGGAAATATGGAATAATGTTTTCATGGAATACTACAAAACAAAAGATGGAAAATACGAAAAATTAAAACAACATAATGTTGATACAGGACTTGGACTAGAGAGAATGACTATGCTTTTACAAGGCAAGGAAACACCATTTGACACAGAGTTATTTGCTCCAATTATGGAAAAATTAGAAGAGATTGAAAAAGTAGATGATATAGCTAGCAGAAGAATTGTAGCAGAGCATTTGCGTGCTAGCATGATGGTAATTGCAGATGGCGGCAGACCTTCAAACATAGATAGAGGATATGTTTTAAGAAAATTAATAAGAAGAATGTCAAGACATTTAAACAAATTGCAAGTAGATTTAAGCGAGTTAGAAGGATTAATAGATTTAGACATAGATATTTTAAAAGAAATGTATCCAGAGCTTGAAAAGAATAGAGACACAATCAAACAAGTCATTACAGAAGAAAAAGACAAGTTTATGAAAACTCTTGCCCATGGAGAGAAAGAATTTGAAAAAGCTATAAATAAAGCAAAAAATGAGAATAAAAATGTAATAGATGGACAAACTATATTTAAACTATATGAAACATATGGATTCCCACCAGAAATTACAGCAGACTTAGCAAGGGAGCAAGGATTTGAAATAGATAATTCAGAATTTGAAAAGCTATTCAAAGAGCATCAAGAAAAATCAAGAATGGGTAGTGAGCAAAAATTCAAAGGTGGTTTGGCTGAGCAAAACGAAAAAACAATAGCATACCACACAGCAACACATTTACTTCATAAGGCATTACAAATAGTTTTAGGTGAGCATGCAACACAAAAAGGCTCAAACATCACAACAGAAAGATTAAGATTTGACTTTTCACATCCAGAAAAAATGACAAAAGAGCAATTACAACAAGTTGAAGACATAGTAAATGAGCAAATAAAAAGAGATTTACCAGTAACATGTGAAGAAATGACACTTGAAGAAGCAAAAAAATCAGGTGCAATGGGCTTATTCGAAAATAAATATGGTGACAAAGTAAAAGTATATACAATAGGAGATTTTAGCAAAGAAATATGTGGTGGTCCTCATGTGTCACACACAGGTGAATTAGGACATTTCAAAATAAAGAAAGAAGAATCAAGCTCAGCAGGAGTAAGAAGAATTAAGGCAGTTTTAGAATAATGTCGTTATAGGGACAGGCTTTATGGCGACAAGTTTGTCGTTTTTAGGCCTGTCCCTATAACGACAAACTAAGGAATATAAAAGAGAGGTAATAAAAATGGAAGATTGTATTTTTTGTAAAATAATAAAAAGAGAGATTCCTTCTGAAATAGTATATGAAGATGAAAAAGTTATAGTATTTAATGACGTAAACCCAGCTGCCCCAATCCATATATTAGTTGTTCCAAAGAAGCATATTGCTACTTTGCTTGAAGTATCAGAAGAAGATGACACACTAATTTCTTATATATATCAAGTGATAAATAAAATTGCTAAAGAAAGAGGATTTGCAGAAAACGGCTTTAGAGTTATTGCAAATTGCGGCAAAGATTCTGGACAAGAAGTAATGCACATTCATTTTCATGTACTAGGCGGCAAAAAACTAGGTGCAAAAATAGTAGGGTAATATAGATTGAAAATTGAATATTACTTACAAAAAAATAAGAATGTTATTTAAGATACAGTAAAAATTAGTTTACAAAAGTGTAGATCATATATGAAATTTGTGGTATAATATATGTATATAATTAAGAAACAAGGGAGGAAAAAATATGTTTAATAGTAAATATAGTAAAACTTTAACTGTAATTTTAATAGTAGTAATAATTGCAATTATAGGCTTACTTATATTCTTTGGCGTAGATGTTTATAGAAGATATTATATAGAAAGTACAGCAGGGGATGCTGTAGAAGAATTTAAAGACGAGGTAAACAAAATTGCATCACTACCTGTAGATGAGAATACAATATTAAATGATGTATCACCAAATGTCGATTTAAATACGCTCTATCAAAATAATGGCTCAAGTATAGATGATGACGAAATAACAGGTGTAGATTATATGGGTTATAGTATGATTGGTACTATAGAAATTCCAAAAACGGATATTGAATACCCAATAATTGCTGATGAAGATGCAAGTATCAACTCATTAAATGTTGCAATTGTAAAATTATACCCAAGTTCAGATTTATTAAATGAAGTAGGAAATACAGTATTGGCTGGTCACAACTATAAAAATGGTACATTCTTTTCAAACAATAAAAAGTTAGAAAAAGGTGACGAAATCTACATAACAGATTTGACAGGAAGAAAAGTAACATATGAAATATATAATATATATGAAACAACAACAAGTGATTCAGAATATATGAACAGAGACACAAACGGTAGAAGAGAAATTTCATTATCTACATGTACAGATGATACAAAAGAAAGATTAATTATTTGGGCAGCTGAGAAAATTTAAAAAATAGGTTGACAAATTGTTAGAGATGGGGTAAAATAATAAATGCAGTTACTTGAAGATGGTGGATGTAGCGCAGTTGGTTAGAGCGCCAGTTTGTGGCACTGGAGGCCGTGGGTTCGAGTCCCATCTTCCACCCCATCAATTTTATATTTTATACATTGGGCTGTAGCCAAGCGGTAAGGCACCAGACTTTGACTCTGGCATGCGCTAGTTCGAATCTAGCCAGCCCAACCAGGTGAAATAGCAACTTTCAGAAAATTGAGAGTTGCTATTTTTTTGCCTGTCTAACAAAATGTCTAACAAATTAAAGGCTGACTGTCAATAGTTTATTTATTAAAAAATTATTTAGAAAATCTTCTTCAAATAAACCATTCTGCTAATTACAGCAATTACAATTATAGCAACTATTGCAACAATCAATCCAATTCCTTCACCTGTTTGAGGTATAGGGTCTGGTGATACTGTATTATCAGGAGGTGTTATAGTTGGTTCTTCATATTTAACTACAATTGTAGGAGATTCATCAGATGTACTATCTATTTGCTCTCCATTATTTTCTCCTGTAATGTCTACATGAGTATTTGTCGGTAATATTTGGTCTATAATCTCTTCGTCATAATCATCTTTTAAAGTAAGCTTATATACTAGTGTTGCAACTTCACCTTCGCTTAATAGCTCTATATTCCATGTGATAGAATTATTTGTTGTATCTATACTTTGTGATACTTCGCCAATGTTAGGACTTGCAACATATTCAAAATTAAAGTTGTCAATTATTTCTTGTGGAAAATAATCTGTAATAGTAATATTTCTCAATGTGTTATCTGTAGTCACAACTAAATTGTTAAAAATGTCATTTACAATAGTATCTTCAAGCTCATCGTCTGGAATGTAAAAGTATGCACTTGTTGTAGAATTTTCTTCAGTTCCAAATATTTCTTCTGCTAAGTCTCTATATGTTCTTTGTGTAGTTGGCTCAATAGTTTCACTATCTAAGTTAATCATAGCAGCTACAATTTGAGTCCCTGAATTTTCCATTTCCTCTAATTTTGCTTTAGTCCTTGTTGCAACTACTCCAGAGTATGTTCCAAAAGTACCGTTTGTATCATTATTTGGTACACCATCTGTTAAAAGTACAACATATCTATTTACATTTTCTTCATCAGAAAAATTTTCCTGTGCAATAGTTAAACCTGCTTCAATATTTGTTCTTGGTCCAACATCTAAGTTTGATAGATTTGTTATAGCGCCTTTAACATCATCTTGCGAATTGCTTAGCTCTAATCTAAGTGTTGCATCATTAATTGTTCCTTCTGTTTCACCAGCAGTTGTATCTAAGCTAGAAAATCCAACAACACCGATTTTTACATTTGGATTTGAAGCAAATAGCTTGTCAACTAGCGAGTTAGCAGAATCAATAACTGCTTGCTTTCTTGTTTTATCTCCAATATAGCTTTCAACCATACTAGAAGAATTATCTATAACAAAGAAAATTTCAACATCTTTATAAGATTCTTCAACTTCCTTTGTATTTGTCATTGTAAGTGTAAGAGTGACTGACTTTTCTGTGGCATCATAATCAGTAATTTTCTTTTCGAATTCGCCAATGCCTCCAACATCAATGTGACAAACTGTATCTTCTACAATCTCTAAAGAAGTAGTACCTTGAGCTGTTTGAGTAGTATTTTGAGTTTCATTTCCGCTTGGCGTGTTAAGTGCTATATCATTTGTTGCTAAAACACTTGTCATCATGCTAAATACAAAAATGAAAGCTACAAATGCAAATAAAAACTTTTTAAAACTAATTTTTACCATATTACATTTCTCCTTTTTTACAAAAACTTCAATATATATTATATAATAAATGCACGGAATTATCAACTAAAATTTGTAATTATATTATATTGACACATATGATATCATATATGCAAATGCATGAAAGGAAATCTTATGAAAATTTTAGATAATATTAATTTACCAAAAGACTTGAAACAACTTAATAAAGAAGAAAAGGCACAGTTGGCGCAAGAGTTACGTCAGTTAGTTATAGAGACAGTGTCGGAAACAGGAGGGCATCTTGCTTCTAATTTGGGAGTTGTAGAGCTTACTATCGCACTTCTTGACACATTTGATTTGCCAAATGATGTCATAGTATGGGATGTTGGGCACCAGACATATATTCATAAAATACTTACAGGCAGAAAGAATAAAATAAGCACATTAAGAAAATTTAATGGATTGGCGGGTTTTCCAAAATCAGTCGAGTCTGAGTATGATAGCTTTAATACAGGACATAGCAGCACATCAATTTCGGCAGCTCTGGGCATTGCGAGAGCTCGAGATATAAAAAAAGAAAATAATTATGTGATTGCTGTGATTGGAGATGGCGCATTAACTGGAGGTATGGCATTAGAGGCGTTAAATGATGCTGGAAATAGCAATACCAATTTAATAGTGGTTTTAAATGACAACGAAATGAGCATAGCGAAAAATGTTGGCGGAATTTCTGAGTTTTTAACTAGAATAAGAACAAGAAAGCTTTACAACAAGTCAAATAGATATATAAAAAATGCTGTGTCACATATTCCGAGAGTTGGGAATGGGATAATTAAATTTGTAAGAAAAATAAAATATGGAATAAAGCAGCTAATTATTCCAAACATGCTATTTGAAGATTTAGGCTTCAAATATCTTGGACCAGTTGATGGCAACAATATAGAAGATTTAGAGGAAATATTCAAGAAAGCAAAAGATTTGGAAGGACCAATTCTAATACATGCAATTACAAAAAAAGGAAAAGGATACAGACCTGCGGAGGAAAATCCAGACAAATTTCATAGCTCATCAGCGTTTGAAATAGCAACAGGAATGCCAAAAAAGAAGAAGGGTGACGATTATTCTAAAATTTTTGGCAAAAAATTAGTGAAGCTTGCTGAAAATAATAAAAAGATAGTGGCAGTAACAGCTGCAATGAAAGATGGAACAGGACTTACAGAATTTGCAGAAAAATTCCCAGGAAGATTTTTTGATGTTGGCATCGCTGAGCAGCATGCTTTAACCATGGCAGCAGGAATTGCAAAAAATGGGCTAATTCCTGTAGTTAGTATTTATTCTTCGTTTTATCAAAGGGGGTATGACCAAGTAATACATGACATTTGCTTGCAAAACCTTCCTGTTATAATGTGTGTGGACAGAGCAGGAATAGTAGGAAATGATGGTGAAACACATCAAGGTATATATGACATGGCTTTCTTTAGACTGATTCCAAATATCTGTATAATGGCACCAAAGGATTTTACAGAGCTTGAGCAAATGCTAGAGTTTGCGGTTTCGTTAAAAAAGCCAGTTGTAATTCGCTATCCAAGAGGTGGAGAAGAAAAAGAAAAGTTTACAGAGCATAATAATATCGAATTGGGAAAATGTGAAAAAGTTAAAACGATTTTGTTGGAAAATGACAAAAAATATGTTACAATAATTGCAATTGGCAATATGGTGTCAAAATCTATGCAAGTTGCTAGGGCACTTTCAGAAAAAAATATAGAGGCTGAGGTAATTAATGCTAGATTTTTAAAACCGTTGGACAAAGAGAGTATAATACAATCCATAGAAAAGACAAAAAAATGCATTACAATTGAGGATGGAACTATTATAGGGGGATTAGGCTCTGCAATAAAAGAATTGATTTCAGAAGAAAATTTGAAAGATATACAAATAAAATCATTTGCATATCCAGATAAATTTATAGAGCATGGAAGCATTGAAGAATTAGAAGCAAAATATGGATTAGATGTAGACACAATTTGTGCATACATAGAAGGCATGATTTAGGAGGGAATTGGGCAAGAAGTGAATAGACAAGAAATATTAAACAAATTCACAAATGAAGAAGACAGATTCTTAGTTTCAAAATTACTGGATAAAATAGAGTTTACAGCAAAGAGAAATTCTATAGAGTACACAGATTTCTTGGACATGAGACAAAGACAGATGTTAGAAAAAGTGCTAAAAGAGATAAAGTTTAGCAATTACATAGGCTATGGTGGGTACAAAACAGCTGAAAGGACTGTATTAATAATATATCCAGACAAGCTAGAAGATTTATTTAAAGAAGAAAAGTTTGATTTCAATACAATATTTGGAGTGATAAGAATAGCACTACCAAATGAGTTAAAAAGGCTCTATTCTCACAGAGACTACTTAGGTGCAGTAATAAAAATAGGAATGAAAAGAGAAAAAGTAGGAGACATTCTTACATGTGTTGATGGGGCTGACTTAATAGTTCTAAAAGAAGCAGAAAAATATATTTTGAATGGCCTCAAGGAATTAAAAAGATTTAGTAAGTCCGAATTTGAGCGTGTTAGCCTTGAAGAGCTAAAAATAGAAGAGCCAAAAACACAGAAAATAAATATAATTATTCCATCAATGAGGATAGATAGTATTGTGGCTGAAATAATTAGAACATCAAGAGCAAAGGCAACAGAAGTTGTAAAAGAGGAAAGAGTATTTGTAAATCATGAGCTAATTGTAAAGGGCTCAAAAGAGGTAAAGACTGGCGATATAATTACTGTTAGAGGAAAAGGCAGATTTAAAGTGGGAGATATGCTAAATCAAACAAAAAAAGGAAACTTGGTTGTGGAAGTGGATAAGTATGTGTAGAAAAGAAAAAAGTAGGCTTGTCCCAAAAACGACAAAGTTGTCGTTTTTAGGCCTGTCCCTATAACGACAAGGAGGAAAGAAATGGAAATAATAGATGGAAAAGCACTTGCAAAAAAGATAAGAAGTGAGTTAAAAGAAGAAGTAGAGGAGTTAAAAAAACAAGATGTACATCCAAAGCTTGCGGTTATAATGGTTGGAGATGATAAAGCATCTGCAGTATATGTACGTAACAAAAGTAAAGCTTGCAATGAAATAGGAATAGAGTATGAAGAATTTTTGAGAGATAGCTCAATTACTCAAGAGAGGCTAATAAATTTAATTAAAGGATTAAACGAAAGAGAAGATATACATGGAATACTTTTGCAAAGCCCAATACCAGACGGATTGGATATAAGAGAAGCGTTTAATACTATAGATTACAGAAAAGATGTAGATGGCTTTAATCCTATAAATGTAGGAAAATTATCCATAGGCGAGGATTGCTTCGTTTCATGTACACCATATGGAGTAGTAAAAATGCTAGAGGAATACAATATTCCAACTGAAGGAAAAAGAGCGGTAATAGTAGGAAGAAGCAATATTGTTGGTAAACCTTTAATACAATGTTTGCTAAATAAAAATGCTACTGTAACTGTATGTCACTCTAGAACGAAAAACATAGAAGAGATAACAAGAGAAGCGGATATATTAGTTGCGGCTTTAGGTAAACCAAAGTTTATAACAGCTGATATGGTAAAAGATGGAGCAGTAGTTATTGATGTTGGAATAAATAGAAATGAAGAAGGCAAACTAGTTGGTGATGTGGATTTTGAGAATGTGTCTAAAAAAGCATCATATATAACACCGGTTCCAGGAGGAGTGGGACCTATGACGATTGCTATGCTAATGTACAATGTGGTTAAAGCAGCTAAATTACTCAAATAAGACTAGCTTTGCCATTATCTAGCAATAATAAATAATTTCGGGGGCAATTTCTTAAAGAAGGAGAAATTGCAATGAATTTAAAATTAAATGTTAATAAAATAAAGACTATAACAGTTGGAGACGAGGCGTATCCAGAGAATTTGATGCATATATATGGAAAGCCACAAACACTGTATGTATTAGGAAATGAAAAATTGCTAGATGCGCAGTCCATAGCGATTATAGGATGTAGAAAGGCAAGTGACTATGGATTAAAAAATGCATATAAATTTGGTTATGAGCTTGCTAAAAAAGGAATATGTGTAGTTAGTGGATTTGCAAGAGGTATAGATTCATATGCACACAAAGGAGCATTGGCAGCAAAAGGAGCTACAATTGCAGTGCTAGGTTGTGGATTGGATGTGGTGTATCCACCAGAAAATGTAGATTTATATAAACAAATTGTAATGAACAATGGAGCCATTATTACAGAGTATCCATTAGGAAGTAGACCAGAAAAACATCATTTTCCAGCACGCAATAGAATAATTAGTGGGCTTTCGGATGGAGTGCTAGTGGTAGAAGCTAAAGAAAGAAGCGGAACTTTAATTACAGTAGAGTATGCATTGGAGCAAGGAAAAAATGTATATGCAATTCCAGGAAATATAACAAGCGAAAATTCGTATGGAACAAATGAATTAATAAAGGAAGGTGCAATACCTATAACAAAAATAGAAGACTTCGAATTATAATAAAAAATTAAAATTTTATTAAAACTGTTGTAAAAAAATAGAAAAATTGTTATACTAATGATATGGAAAAGGAACAAAATAGTTTTACAAATAATATAAATTTTAGGAGGTATTATTATGGAGGAAAATAAAGATTTAGAAAATGTTGTAAATAACGAGGAGAATCAAGGTGAAGTATCACTTGAAAACTCAAACATCAAAATAGCAGACGACGTTATAGCAGTTATAGCTGGAGCTGCTGCTTCAGAAGTACCAGGAGTTGCATCTATGGCAGGTGGATTTGCTGGAGGAATCTCTGAAGTATTTAGTGGAAAGAAAAATTTTGCAAAAGGCATTAAAGTAGAAGCTGGAGAAAAGGAAACAAGAATAGATGTAAACATTATTGTAGAATATGGTGTTAGAATTCCAGATGTTGCTTTTGAAATTCAAAACAGAGTAAAAAAAGCAGTAGAAAGCATGACTGGATTAAAAGTAGTAGATGTAAATGTACATGTACAAGGCGTTAACACAGATAGTAATAATGTAGAGGAAGAAAAAACAGAGGACTCTAATAAAACAGAATAATAGAAAGAAGGCACTTTAAGATTAGTATTATTTTAATTTTAAATATGGTCTAATGTTTGAATTGAAATTGTACGAAGTGCCTTTAATTTTTTTGAAAGGAAGTTGTAATATGAAAACAATAGAAAAAATAACATTGGTACTTTTTTCAACACTTATGCTTATAATATCAGTAATATTTTGCTTGGCAATATTTGGCTGGGTAGATGTATCGGCTATAACAAATGTGCTAAACTTGGCATTTACAAATAATATAACATCAAATATTATTTTGGTATTAAGTATAATATTTATTCTTCTTGCAATAAGATGTATTTTCTTTGATTCAAGTAGTAAAGAAAAGGAAGAATACAAAAATGGAATTTTATTAGAAAATTCTAATGGTAAACTTTTAATAACAAGAGAAACAATAGAAAATCTTGTTAATGCAGTAGTAAAAGGTTTTGACAGTGCAGAAGACGTATCAACAAGAATTGAGCTAGACAAAGATAATAATTTAAGAGTTTTTGTAAATTTAAGTGTTAAGGAAAATGCTGTTATTAAGGAGCTATCAACAAATTTACAAAACAAAATTAAAGAAGCAATTAAAAATTCTTCAGATTTAGATGTTAAAGAAGTAAATATAAAAGTTAAAAATATAGAGCCAGCAAAAGATAACATTGTAGATGTATAGAAAGGAAGATGGTGATATATGGACGATTTTAAGAAATTTATGTCACAATATGGCGGAATGATAATCGGCATAATAGTAGCAATTGTGCTATTGCTTACAAGATTTTATGAGCTAATAATTGCCATTATTTTGATTGTCGTTTGTGGATATGCAGGTTTTTACATCCAACATAACAAAGATAATGTTAAGGATAGACTTAAAAATTTTATAGATAGATTATAGAAGGGAAAATTAAACGCAAAATGAGTATGTCAGGAAATAGAAAAATAGCATTTGAAATAGTATATAGTTTAGAATCGCAAAATGTAAAATATGAGGATTATAAAGAAAATGTGGACATGTTTTTTGAAGAAAAAGAAGTACATGGAAAGTCAACAAGTAAATTTATAAAGGACATTGTGTATGGTACAAAAAGACATGGAAAACAAATAAAAAAGCAAATAGAGGATTGCTTATCTGAAAAGTGGAGTTATGACAGAGTTTCAAAAATAAATATAGCAATACTAGAGATTGCAATTTTTGAAATGTTATATTTAAAAACTCCATACAAAGTTGCGATAAATGAAGCAGTAGAGCTTGCAAAAGCATATGGAGATGCAAAGGCACCAGCTTTTGTTAATGGTGTGCTTGCAAGTATAGTTAAGAAGAACAATTTAGATGAAGGAGAAAGCAAAAACTAATGACATATAATCCAATAAGTGTAACAGATTTAAACAAATATATTAAAGAAAAAATAGCAGGAGATGAAGTACTAAATAATGTGTTAGTTAAGGGGGAAATCTCTAACTACAAACATCATTATACTGGGCATTTGTATTTTACTCTAAAAGATGAAAATTCTTTAATAAAGTGCATAATGTTTAGAAGTGCTGCTGTAAACTTAAAATTTGAGCCTAAAGATGGA
Source organism: uncultured Clostridia bacterium (assembly GCA_904378095.1). Classification (GTDB taxonomy): domain Bacteria; phylum Bacillota; class Clostridia; order TANB77; family CAG-508; genus CALXVA01. The sequence continues at coordinate 39,505 of CAJFHE010000004.1, forward strand.
ATGAAAGTAATGGTATTTGGCACAGTTTCTGTTTTTGAAAGAGATGGAGTGTACCAAATTTATTGCAAAGCAATGCAAGAAGATGGAATGGGCAGCTTGTATAAGGCATATGAAGAGATGAAAGCAAGGCTTGAAAAAGAAGGATTATTTGAGCAGAGCCATAAAAAGAAAATACCAATGTTTCCAAAATGCATTGGAGTGCTTACATCTAACACAGGAGCTGTTATAAGAGATATTATAAATGTTTCAACAAGAAGAAATCCAAATGTATATATTAAGTTGTTGCCAGTTCCAGTGCAAGGAGAAGGCGCAGCAGAAAAAATAGCAGAAGCAATAAAAATAATGAATGACAAGAAGCTGGCAGATGTAATAATTGTTGCAAGAGGAGGAGGCTCTCTAGAAGATTTATGGCCTTTTAATGAAGAGATTGTAGCAAGAGCAATTTATGATTCCGAGCTCCCAATAATTTCTGCGGTGGGACATGAAACAGACTTTACAATAGCAGACTTTGTAGCAGATTTAAGAGCACCTACTCCATCAGCAGCTGCAGAGCTTGCAGTACCAAATATATCAGATATTATGCTTAAGCTTGAATCATATAATAATAGATATAAATTGGCATTAAAGAAAAAAGTGGAGTTCATGAGACTAAGATACGAAAAGTGCATGAATAGCAGAGTGTTTAAAGAGCCATTGCAAAAGATAAACGAAAAATATATGCTAATAGACATGAAAGTAAAATCTATGCAGAATAGTATTTCTAATATATATAATGCAAAGAAGACAAATATGGTAAAACATATAGCAAAATTGGATGCTTTAAGCCCACTTAAGACGCTAACTAGAGGATATTCTATAATTCAACTAGAAGGCAAAGTGGTAAAATCGGTTAACCAACTAAAAAAAGATGATGAGGTGGTGCTAAAGTTAGTCGATGGTCAGGCGAAAGCAAAGATTATGTGAAATCTTGTTTTTGGGGACGGAGGAAAAAAACAAGATTTTACAGAGAGATAAAGTAAAATTAAATTCAAAGGAGGAAAGATAAAATGAAGAAAGAAACAAAAACTATAACAACAATAGTTCTAGCTGTAGTAATTATTTTAGCATTAATATGGGGATTGTATGCAACTTTTGGAGTAGAAGAATCTAGTGTAAGTTCTGCAAATAGTTTGTCAGATGAAAATATGGGAATAAGTGATACATCAAATTCAGTAGCTGAAAATGCTATAACAAATACAGAAACTCAGAATGAAGTCGTAAATGAAGTTGCTAATGAGGTGGTTGAAGAAGAAGCCAATGAGCAAGAAGCAACAGAAAATGATAACAGTAGCAGTGAAAGCGAATCAGAAGTTGTGTCTGGAACAACAACAAGTAGAGAAGAAAAAGCAGTAGAGCTTGCAAAACAATATTACGAAGAAGAATATGGAAGTGCAGATGAAGTATATTTCACATGCCAAGAAATTAATTCGGATGGAAGATATATAGTAAGAGCAGGCAATGCAGATAGTGGAACAAATATGTTTTTATATGTAAATATAGACAAAGGTGAGGTTTCAGAAAATTAAAAAATAATAATTAGGAAGGATTTAACAATGGAAGAAAAAACAAGCTTTGAAGATAATATGAAAAAATTAGAGCAGATAGCAACTGAATTAGAAAAAGGAGATTTAGATTTGGACACTTCAGTAGCTAAATTTGAAGAAGGAATGAAGCTTTCAAAAGAATGTAGCGAAATGCTAGAAAAAGCAGAAAAGAAAATAACAATGCTAATCAAAGGAGAAAATGGAGAATTAGCAGAAGAAAATTTTGTACAAAATGAGGAATAAGGAAAATGATGGGGATAATTTCAGATTATAAATATTTAATAGTGCCATTTGCAACATGGTTTTTTATACAACTTTTTAAATTAATGTATGATTTAGCAACAACAAAGAAATTTAATTTTAAAAGAATATTAGGAGCTGGTGGAATGCCTAGCTCTCATTCTGCTGTTGTAGTAGCATTATGTACAATGATAGGCAAAAACTATGGGATAAATTCAGCAATATTTGGATTGGCTGTTGTTTTTGCATTTGTTGTAATGTATGATGCTGCTGGAGTAAGAAGAGCAGCAGGAAAGCAAGCAAAGCTTTTAAATAAAATTGTGCAAACACCAGGACTTTCTGGAGTGGAAGTTACAGAAAAGCTACAAGAAGTGCTAGGCCACACACCTATACAGGTATTTGTTGGGGCATTTATTGGTTTGGTTGTTGGATTGATTTTCGGATAATGTGCAATTTTGATACTGGGTATTCTAAAGTTTTGTGATTATACAGTAAATTCATACTATATAGACCAATCAGCGAAATTGCACAAGAAGAAAGGAAAGTGATTTTTGTGGAAGATGTTGAGATTGCAAGAAGTACTAAGCTTGATAAAATAGTAGATATAGCAAGCAAAATAGGTATAGAGGAAGAAGAGCTAGAGCCATATGGTAGATACAAGGCTAAAATTTCTTTAAAGGCTTATGAGAGACTAAAAAATAAAAAAGATGGAAAACTAGTTTTAGTAACAGCTATAAATCCTACACCTTTGGGTGAAGGTAAAACTACTATGGCAATTGGCTTGGCTGATGGATTACAAGAAATTGGTAAGAAGTCCATACTAGCATTAAGAGAGCCTTCGCTTGGACCTGTTTTTGGAATTAAGGGTGGTGCAACCGGAGGAGGTCATTCTCAAATTGCACCAATGGAAGATATAAATCTACATTTTACAGGGGATATTCATGCAATAACATCTGCAAATAATTTACTTTCTGCAATGATTGATAACCACATATATTTTGGGAATGAGCTTGGTTTTGATAGAGTAACATGGAAAAGATGTGTGGATTTAAATGATAGACAATTGAGAAAAGTGGAAACCGGATTATCTGGAGAAAAAAATATAGTACCACGAGAGGATGGATTTGATATATCGGTTGCATCTGAGATTATGGCAATTTTTTGCCTTGCTACAGATGTAAAAGATTTAAAGAGAAGAATTGGAAACATCATAGTTGGTTATACTAAAGAAAATAAACCTATTACTGCAAGTGATTTAAAAGCTGATGGAGCATTAACTGTATTATTAAAAGATGCAATAAATCCAAATTTAGTGCAAACTTTAGAGCATACGCCTGCTATAGTTCATGGTGGACCATTTGCAAATATTGCACACGGCTGTAATAGCATTATAGCAACAAAGATGGCGCTTAAACTTGGTGACTATGTTATAACAGAAGCAGGATTTGGTGCAGACCTTGGAGCAGAGAAGTTCTTAGATATAAAGTGCAGAAAAGCAGATATAAAGCCAGATGCTGTGGTATGTGTTGCAACAATAAAAGCATTAAAATATCATGGTGGTATGCCAAAGGAAGAAATAAAAAATGAAAATATTGAAGCCTTAGAGCGTGGCTTTAGAAATCTTTTAAGACATGTAGATAATTTGAAAAATAAATATGGGTTAAATGTTATAGTAGCAATTAATAAATACACACATGATACAGAAAAAGAAATAGAGTTTTTAAGAAATAAATTAAAAGAGCATGATATAGAGCTTAGCTTAGTTGAAAGCTGGGAAAAAGGCGGAAAAGGTGCAATAGATTTAGCTGAAAAAATAGTAAGATTAACTGATAAAAATTCGCATTTGAATTTTGCATATGATTTAGATAAGGGTATTAAAGAAAAAATAAATGATGTGGCAACAAAAATTTATGGAGCAGAAGGTGTGGAATTTTCTGAAGAAGCAAGCGAGCAAATAGATAAAATAGAAAAGCTTGGGTTTGGAAATCTGCCAGTATGTATAGCAAAAACGCAGTACTCTTTTTCTGACGATGCAAAAAATTTGGAATGTTTAGAGCCTTTCAAAATTCATGTACAGGAAGTTATATTAAAGTCTGGAGCAGAGTTTGTAGTTGCAATTACAGGAAAGATTATGACAATGCCAGGACTTCCAAGAGTGCCAGCAGCTGAGAAAATTGACTTGGATGAAGACGGAAACATAGTCGGAATTTTTTAATTAAAATTTATAATGGAAGAAGATGATAATTATGAATAACCAAATGAGTGATTTTTTAAAATTTGCATATGAAAAAGGAAAAGTCAAAGAATTAGATGAAGCATTCGTTGAATTTAATCCAAAAGATGAGTGGCACGAAGGAAAAATAGAAAATGTTTTAAATGAAGATAAACATAATTATAGTACATATTCAATCGGAGATATTGTATTCGTAAAAGAATAATAAGAATGGATTACATAAAGATAGCATTGTAAAAACTGATGTAATCTATAAAATAAACAATGAAAATATATTATTTAAAATAGGGACTGTTGATGATAAAAACATAGAAGAATATAAAAAAAGTTTTTATAATATAAATAAGAAAAATTAATTGTATAATCACACCATTTTTGGATAAAATAACGTTAAGAAATTTTAAACGAAAGTGGTGTTTTTTAGTGGCAATTAAAATAAAAAGAAACTTAAAAGCAATAATTGTAATACTTCTAGTAAGTACAATTTTTGTTTCATATAATGTGTTTTTTAGAGGTAATGAAGCTTTAGCTCTTTCAAAGTATGGCTCAAGAGGTGAAGAGGTAAGAACTATACAAACCAAGTTAAAAAGATGGGGCTATTATAACGGAAATGTTGATGGAATTTATGGTAGTCAAACTCTGGCTGCCGTGAAGAAGTTTCAACAGAAAAATGGATTGACGGCTGACGGAATTGCTGGTACAAAGACTCTTCAAGCAATGGGTATATATAGCTCATCTTCTAATTCTAGCAGTAATTCAAGCTCATCTACAAATTCAAGTGATTTGAATTTGCTAAGCAGGCTGGTGTATGGAGAAGCACGTGGAGAGCCGTATACAGGACAAGTTGCTGTTGCGGCAGTTGTACTTAATAGGGTAAAAAACAGCTCATTTCCAAATACAATTTCGGGCGTTATTTACCAAAAAGGTGCATTTGATGTTGTGAGTGATGGACAGATAAATTTGACTCCAAATGATACTGCTAAAAAAGCTGCGCAAGATGCTTTGAATGGCTGGGACCCAACAAATGGAGCAATATATTATTTTAACCCAAGTACAGCAACTAATAAATGGATTTGGTCAAGACCAATGACTGTGACAATTGGAAAACATAGATTTTGCAAATAATACTTGTCACCAATGGACAAGAAATAAAAAAAATAAGCAATATAAAACTAGTATATGTCAAAAAAGGCACTTGAAAAAAGTGCTTTTTTCGTGTAAAATATAAAAGTTAAAAAAATATTTTTTGCATTAAAATAAGTTTATATAAAAATCTGGAGATTAACAATATTGACAAGAAGGGAAAATTAAAATGCTAAAAACAGATATAAAAGATGAATTAACATATATAGAAAAAGTGAAAAAAATAAATGAGGGAAAGAATTTAAAATATCATATTTTAACAATGGGATGCCAGTTAAACGAGAATGACTCTGAAAAAATATGTGGAATGGTGGAGCAAATGGGATATACTAAAACAGATGATGTTATGGATGCTGATTTGGTTATCTACAATACTTGTTGCGTAAGAGAGAATGCAGAGGAGAGGCTTTTTGGAAAGCTAGGCGAGGTAAAAAAGTTAAAAGAAGCTAAAGGGACGATTATTGCTATTGGCGGATGTATGATGCAAGAAAAGCACATTGTGGATAAAATTAAAAAGAGTTATTCATATGATGTGATATTTGGAACTCATACATTAAAGAATTTTCCAAAAGATTTATATGATGCCATTTTAGAAAGAAAGAAAATTACAGATATTTTAGATATTGACGGAGAGATAATTGAAGGATTGCCAATCAAGAGGAATGATAATATCAGAGCTTCTGTTACTATAATGAATGGATGTAACAATTTCTGTACATATTGTATTGTGCCTTATGTACGTGGCAGAGAAAGAAGTAGAGCTCCAGAAGATATTTTAAATGAAGTAAGAAAATTGGCTCAAGAAGGTTACAAGGAGATAACTTTGTTGGGGCAAAATGTGAATTCATACATGCGTGTGGAAAGAGAAAAGTTTAAACAGAGCATTAAAGATGAAAGCGATAATGTAGAAAAAAGTTCTAGTGCAGGACAAAGAAATTCTATAAATGAAATTGACTCTTTTGCTAAACTTTTAAGAGCAGTAAATGAAATTCCAGGAATTGAGAAAATACGCTTTATTTCTCCACATCCAAAAGATTTTACAGATGATGTAATAGAAGCAATACGCGACTGTAGTAAGGTATCTAAGTTTATTCATTTACCATTACAGTCTGGAAGTACAGAAGTACTAAAGGTAATGAATCGTGTATATACAAAAGAGCAGTACTTGGAACTAGTAGAAAAAATGAAAAAGAAAATATCAAATGTTAAATTTTCTACGGACATAATTGTGGGATTTCCTGGCGAGACAGAAGAGGATTTTGAGGATACATTAGATGTGGTAAGAAAAGTGAAGTTTGAGCAAATATTTATGTTTATCTATTCTAGAAGGGTAGGAACACCGGCAGATAAAATGGAAAATCAAATTCCAGAGGAGATAAAGCATAAGCGTTTTGACAGATTAAAATCACTGTATGAAGAAATTTTAAAAGAAAATAACCACGAGTACATTGGCAAAGTGGAGCAGATTTTAATAGAAGGATATAGCAAAACAAATAAAGAGCTACTTACCGGAAGAACAGATACTAATAAAGTTGTTGTACTAGAAGGAGATGGTAGTTTAATAGGAAAAGTAATACCAGTAAAAATAGTTTCAGAGCATATGTGGTATTTAAAAGGAGAAAGTAATATCAAATAGAAAGAAGGAATAAACATGTCAGAATACACACCAATGATGCAACATTATTTAGATATGAAGGAAAAATATAAGGATTGCATTTTATTTTATAGATTAGGGGATTTTTACGAGATGTTCTTCGATGATGCGATTAACGTATCAAGAGAGCTAGAGCTTACATTAACAGGAAAGGATTGTGGAAAGGAAGAAAGAGCACCTATGTGCGGAATACCATTCCATGCAGCAGATACCTACATCGCAAGATTAATTTCGAAGGGGTATAAAGTGGCGATATGTGAGCAGCTAGAAGACCCTAAGTTCGCAAAAGGTATGGTAAAAAGGGATGTTATTAGGGTAGTAACACCGGGCACAGTAATGGAAGCAAACTTGCTAGAGGATAAGAAAAACAACTACATTATGTGCATATATAAAAATGGGATTTATTTTGGGGTTACGGTTTGTGATATAACAACTGGTGACCTTAGGACAACTGAAATCAAAGAAAGCAATAATTTTGCGGTGCTACTTGACGAAATATCTAAATATTCTCCAGCAGAACTTGTTGTAAATCCTATGTTGTTTGATTGCTCTGAAGAAATGAATAAAATAAAAGAAAGATTTGATATTTATGTTACAAGATTAGAAGAAAAAGAATTTACAGATAATTATGAAGCTTTATCAGAAAAATATAAAATAGTTGATGATGAAGATAGTACAGTAGAAAATATCTCAAATTATATGTTATCGGTTGCTTCAACTAATGCGCTTTTTGCATATTTGTTGGAAACACAAAAAAATAATTTGGACCATATCAACAAAATAATAGTGTACAGCACTACTAAGTACATGGCGCTTGATATTAATGCCAGAAGAAATTTGGAAATTACAGAGAAATTAAGAGATAAATCTAAAAAGGGAACTCTTTTATGGGTATTGGATAAATCTGCAACAGCCATGGGCGGACGAATGATTAGAAGATGGCTTAACAATCCATTAATAGATGTAAAGCAAATTAATAAAAGATTAGATGCAGTTCAAGAATTAAAAGATAACATTATTCTAAGGGGAGATATTGCAGATAATTTAAAAAAGGTATATGATATGGAAAGGTTAGCTTCTAAAATTTCTTATGGAAGTGCAAATGGTAGAGATTTAATATCATTAAAAAATTCTGCAAAGCAATTGCCAGAAATAAAGAAAATATTAGCAGGTACGAAATCTGCCATGCTACAAGAACTTTATAGCGAGTTAGACGTTTTAGAGGATGTATATGAATTAATAGACAAAACTATTGTAGAGGAGCCACCAGTTAGTGTTAAAGAAGGCGGACTTATTAAGGTAGGATATGATGAAGAAATAGACAAATTAAAAACTGCAACTACAGATGGCAAAAACTGGATAATCCAATTGGAGGCAGAAGAAAGAGAAAAGACTGGAATAAAAGGCTTGAAAGTAGGATTTAACAAGGTGTTTGGCTACTACATAGAAGTAACAAAGTCAAATATGTCATTAGTTCCAGATAGATACATTAGAAAGCAGACACTAACAAATGGAGAAAGATACATTACAGAAGAGCTTAAAAATCTAGAAAATCAAATATTAGGAGCAGAAGAAAAAGTTGTAAACTTAGAGTATAATGTATTTGTTGAAGTAAGAGATAAAATAGAAGCACAACTAGAAAGATTGCAAAAATCAGCGGGAATAGTTGCTATGCTAGACGCACTTTGCTCATTTGCAACTATAGCAGAAGACCAAAACTATGTAAGACCAACTGTTGACAATAATGGAGTTATAGATATAAAAGATGGACGCCATCCTGTTATTGAGAAAATTTTACCTAGTGGAAGTTTTGTTCAAAATGATACATATTTGGACAAAGAAGAGAATAGACTAGCTATTATAACAGGTCCAAACATGGCAGGAAAATCAACTTATATGAGACAGGTCGCTTTAATTACACTAATGGCACAGGTTGGCAGCTTTGTACCAGCAAGTAGTGCTACAATTGGTGTGGTAGATAAAATCTTCACAAGAGTTGGCGCATCAGACGATTTAAGTATGGGACAAAGTACATTTATGGTAGAAATGATGGAAGTGGCACAAATACTAAAAGAAGCAACTGAGAACAGTTTAGTTATATTAGATGAAATAGGAAGAGGAACATCAACATATGACGGACTTTCAATCGCTTGGGCAGTGGCAGAATACATTTCCGACAAAGAAAAATGCGGAGCAAAAACACTATTTGCAACACATTACCATGAGCTAACTGGTTTGGAAAACAAACTAGAGGGAGTAAAAAATTACTCAGTAGCAGTAAAAGAAAAAGGCGAAGATGTTATTTTCCTAAGAAAAATAGTAAAAGGCGGAACAGACGAGAGCTATGGTGTACACGTTGCAAAACTTGCAGGAGTTCCACAAGTTGTTACAAAAAGAGCAAATGAAATATTAAAATCAATAGAGAGAAAAAATGTATTAAACAATAAAAAAATAGAAAAGCAAGAAAAAGGGGTTGCAGAGGGACAACTTACAATGTATAATTATAAACTAGCAGAGATTGCACATGAATTAGATAAAGTTGACGTAAATGACATAACTCCAATAGAAGCGTTAAATACTTTAGTGAAGATTAAGGAAAAAATGTCGTCATAGGGACAGGCCTAAAAACGACAAAGTTGTCGCTTTGGGGACAGACCTAAATCTGCGTAACCAATTAGAAAGGATGAATTTGATGAGAGCTATAGAAAAATTTAAGGAAGACACAAGCAAAAAAATACTTGCATGCAAGTATAAAAATGAGGTAAGAGCTTTAGATTTTGAGGTAGAAAACTTAGAGGATGTTGTACCAATAGATATAACAACTCGAGATGGAAGAAGAGTTTATCAAAGAGGAATTCTATATATAATGGCTATGGCGTTTAATAGAGTCTATCCGAAAGCACTTCTTACAGTAAATTGCCAGCTTTCAAATTCAATATACTGTAGTGTAGAAAACATGAAAGTAACAAATGAAATGATTAACAATATAAAAAACGAAATGCAAGATATTGTAGATAGTGATTTACCTATAAAGAAGATAGAAATGACGAAGGAAGAAGCGGAAAAGTTTTATCAAAAGGAAAAGACTTTAAGAGGAAGACTTCAATTGGATAACAAATACAAAGATGAAGTCTCACTATATTTCTGTGAGGACTATTACAACTATTTCTACGGGGTAATGCCAATATCTACAGGGTATATCAATTTGTTTGATGTGGTAAAATATCATGACGGATTTTTGTTAAGATACCCGGATAAAAAGACTCCAAACAAAATTGATAAATATGTAGAAACGAAAAAGTTGCTTCATACTTTGGAAGAATACGAGGATATTCATAGAGTATTGGATATAAATACAATTTACAAATTGAACAAAAAGATAGAAGAAGGAGGAGAAAAAGAGCTAATCCTTCTTGCAGAAGCATTACACGAAAAGAAAATTTCAGATATTGCAGATAAAATAGTTAGAAGAAAAGGTATAAAAATAATTTTGATTGCAGGTCCATCATCTTCAGGAAAAACTACATTTGCACAAAGATTAGGAATTCAATTGAAATTAAATGGAATTAAACCTCTTACTATTTCGGTTGATAATTATTTTGTTGAAAGGGAGCAAACGCCTAAAGATGAAAATGGAAATTATAATTTTGAATGTTTGGAGGCTATTGATTTAAATTTATTCAATGATCATTTGTGTAAATTGCTAAAAGGAGAAGAAATAGAACTTCCTACATTTGATTTTAAAACAGGAAGAAAACATTATAATGGCGAAAAAATGCGAATGAGAAACAACGAAGTCTTGGTAATAGAGGGAATTCATTGCTTAAATGATAAGCTTACTGAAGCTATACCAAAAGAGCAAAAATATAAAATATATATAAGTGCGCTAACTGTGCTAAATATAGACTACTATAATAGAATTTCTACAACGGATACAAGATTAATACGTAGACTAGTCAGGGATTATAATTTCAGAGGATATGAGGCTCTACACACATTGCAAAATTGGGATATGGTAAATAGAGGAGAGGAAAATTATATTTTCCCATTTCAAGAGGATGCAGATAGCATGTTCAATACTTCTCTTATTTATGAAATATCCGTTCTTAAAAAGTATGCAATGCCACTTTTGAAAGCAATTGATAATACTCATCCAGAATATTCAGAAGCAAAGAGTTTATATGAATTGTTAAAATATTTTGACGATATTGGAGATGAATATATACCTAAAAATTCGTTGCTTAGAGAGTTTATAGGTGGAAGCATCTTTAATGTGTGATATGCAAAAGGGAGAGAAGATGGGAAGAAAATTTACAGAAATAGATGAAGAATTTGTTTGTGAAAATTGTGGAGAAAAAGTAAAGCCACTTGGATATTCATGTAGGAACCATTGCCCAAAGTGCCTGTGCTCAAAGCATGTTGATGTAAATCCAGGAGATAGAGAAGAAACATGTCATGGTTTGCTTGAGCCAATTGGAGTAGAGTTGGACAGCAAAAAAGGATATGTAATAATTTTTAGATGTAAAAAATGTGGTGCAATAAGAAGAAATAAAGCTGCAAAAGATGATAACATGGATTTGATTATCAAACTAACTGCAAGACATTAAAAAAATAAACAAAAGGACGGCCCATTGCTCTGGAAATAGAGTGATGGAGCCGTCTGTTTATTTTATACATCTCTATTTAAGTTACCATATGTAAATTGTTTTCCTTCTAGTTTTTCTTTGTTGTAAGAGGATTTAGCTATTAAATTAATTTCCTCTATTGACTCATCTAATAAATCAATGCGAAGAGAAGAAATACCAGTGTCTACATTTGTTATGCAAGTTGTTTTACTATTAAATATTGTTGTTACCGTTTGTATATTATCTGGAAGAATTCTAAATTCAAATCCGAAGTCTATCTCTCAAATAATATTTATTTGATGTAGAGCAGCGCACTTGACAAGTTGGATAGCATTTATTTGCACATCCTAATAAACAGTAATTCATTTTCATTATAGGAGTATTTCCATATACTATCATTTCTAAAGGAATGTGACTTTTTTCAGCATCAACAATATTGTTTATATCATCTATATTTAATTCGGGCGAAAGAGTAATCTTATCTATTCCTAAATTTCTGTAATTATTAATAGTACTTACATTAAAAGAATTTAGCGTAAAATTGCCAATGAATTCGTATTTATTTCGATATTTATCTAATAAAATGAGGTCACCCAAACTGGAAATGATAAATCCTGCAATATTATATTGCTTAATTAGTCCTTCTAATTCATGTTTTAATACGTTTTTATAGTTTGTTTTCACAATGGCTGGCATGTATATGTATGTTTTAAAATTAGAAGTAATACTTTCAAGGGCTTTAGCATAATCTTTTCTCATAAAATAGCGCAAAGGAATATATACGCATGAAATATATTTCTTAGACAATTTGTTATAGTCTAGCTCAGGATTAATAATATTTAAATATACTGCAATTGATTTGTCCCCTGTGAGCTTAGAGCCATCATCTAAACGAGTATTTCCAGATGAAATTTTAAATTTTTTAGCAAACCCTGATAAATATTTTTCGTAAAGATTATCTAATTTAATCTCATCAAAATCAGTAGCTCTCTTATTTTTTTGTATTATCATATTTTCTAATTTTGAAATGGCCATTCTTCTAATTTCGTTAAGCTCTTTTATGCTAGGTATAAACACATCATCTTCTAGCTCGACATTTATTTCTGCAAATTCAAAAGGAGTATCATTCGTTTTGCAAACTTGCGAGATTATTCTATCCTTACTAATTGGGTTATTTAAAGCTTTTTCTGGTATTAATGTAGATTGGATTTTCACATTAATGTTCTTGTATAATTTATAATTTAAATTTTGCAAAGATACTTCCATGACAATTGGCTCATCTTTTTTGACACTAATATTACATTTTAATGGAAGTTTTATTTTCTCATTAGAGTACGACTGCTTAGCAACGTCCAACAACTCTTTACTGGACAATTTATAAATCTTATCTCCCACATGGATGTTTCCTTTCATTCTTCCAATAACTACTTTTTGACCAACTTCAGCATGTGGTATGTTGGAATTATTTAGCATTAACTCGGATATAGTATATTTTGTATTTTCTTTTTCAAAATTAATACTATCTCCTATTGCAAGTTTTTCGTTTAATAATACTTTTATGTGGCCTTTAGCTTTGTTATATCCTGCAACATTTCCTATATATAATCCCATATTATTAGGTTTTTCTTTAAAAACCAAATCATGATTTGAATGATTTGATAAGTGTCCAGAAGAAAATCCGCCTCTATTAAATATTTGTTTTAAATCTTTAATGTCTTTTTCATCAACAATATATTCTTCATCATTTAGAACCATGTCGATGTACTTTCTGTATATTCGTGTTACTGTTGCAACATATTCTGGAGATTTTAATCTTCCTTCAATTTTAAAGCACTTTACACCTGCTTTTATTAATTGTGGAATAAACTCAAGAGAGCATAAATCTCTAGGACTAATTAAATAGCCTTTGTCAATAACCGATTCCGAGGTTTTAGTATTTGAGCTTTTTTCTTCAACTAATTCATATGGAAGTCTACATGGTTGGGCACATCTGCCGCGGTTTCCAGAGCGACCACCCACCATACTAGAAAAGAAGCATTGACCTGAGTATGATATACAAAGTGCACCATGTACAAAAGTTTCAATTTCTATATTGGAATTATTACATATAAACTCTATTTCCTGCATAGATAGCTCACGTGATAGAACTGCTCTAGAATATCCCAACTTTTCTAGCTCTTGTACTCCTTCTAAATTATGTATTGTCATCTGAGTACTTGCGTGTATAGGTAAATCTGGAAATAACTTCATTAAAAATTGTGCTAGTCCAACATCTTGAACGATTAACGCATCTATACCTAATTCATAAGCTTTTTTAGCAACCATAACAGCTTCTTTAAATTCACTATCTTTTATAAGAATATTTAATGTTAGATGTGTTCTTACATTCCTTAAAGCACAGTAATTTATTACTTTTTCAAGCTCGTCAAAATCAAAATTGGTAGCAGAAGCCCTAGCATTAAATAGGCTAGCACCAAAGTAAACACTATCAGCACCATTTTGAACTGCTGCTTTTAAACATTCAAAATCACCTACAGGTGATAAAAGCTCAATATCAGATTTCATAATTAGATTTCATCCTTTCATGTTTTCTCTTATATTCTAATTATATTATATAAAAAATAAAAAATCAACGAGTCTACGCAATTGGAAATGTACCGATTTTGCGCATTTTTCTGTAGATTAGTAAACTGTAACCAAAATCAACTTTCTGCATATTTATATATAAATAACAAAGAGGATTGGGTTTACACAAAACTAATATTACCTCGGAAAGGAATGTAAACATATGCAAGAAGAAGAAAGAAATTGTGGATGCGGCTGCAACAATGGCGGATTTTTAGGTAATTTTTTTGGAGGATGTGGCTCAGGAGATAATAGCATATTATTCTTTATATTAATTTTCTTAATACTTTTCTGCAATTGTGGCTGCAACAGATAGCAAAAAACGAGAGCATTAATTGCTTTCGTTTTTTGCTTGCTATGAAATTTTTATTGAATAATGCTTCAAATTCTTGACAAACGCTAAACATATTGATAATATTATGGTTGAAGAAATGAGGAGACCATGATATATCCAAAAGAATATTTTAATAGTGTTAAAGATATAAATATAGAATTATTGAATAAAAATAATATAAAGGGACTAATTTTAGATGTAGATAATACTTTGATAAACCTTGACAGAAAGATGCCTGCCGGAGTTTCTGACTGGGCAAGAAAATTAAAGGCAGAGGGCATAAAAATGTGTATTTTATCTAATAGTAACAAATTGGATAAAGTCGAAGCAGTTGCTAAGATAATTGATGTGCCCTATATATTTTTTGGCAAGAAACCACTTAAATCAGGCTTTTTACGTGCAAGAGAGATTTTAAAATTGCCAAATGAAAACATTGCAGTTGTAGGGGACCAGATTTTGACTGATATTATAGGCGCTAATAGATGTGGCATGTTTTCTATCTTAGTAAAGCCAATTGAGGAAAAGGATTATTTAATAACAAGAATTAAAAGACCAATAGAAAAATTAATTATAAAAAGATTTGAAAAAAATAAAAGAAAAGAAAGCTTAAAATAAAACGGAGGAAAAATAAAATGTACATTAATGATATACATATATTAACATATGTGGTAGCAGGAATTATAGGATTATTGGTAGGACAATTTATAGATTGGTGCAATATTAGAATGCCAGAATACAAAAAAATATTTTCAAAAGACTTTTTTAAGGAATATTTAAAAAATACTAAGCCAAAATATTTATTAATGGTAATTATAGCGGTATTATATATTTCGTTATTATACTTTAAAGGTATTACGATAGATACATTAAAGTTTATGCTTTTAATACCAATGCTGCTAAGTGCCTTTATAATAGATTTAAAACTACAAATTATACCAAATAGATTGACACTTACTATATTTGAAACAGGACTTGTATTTACTTTTATAGAAACATTAGTCGCACCAAATTTTGGAATAAGCATATTTGTTGATAGTATTTTAGGAATGTTAGTAGGTGGAGGTATCTTCTTGCTTATAACATTAATTGGCGGAGCCATTGCAGGAAAAGAAGCAATGGGCTTTGGCGATGTTAAGCTAATGGGAGCTTTGGGGCTTTTCTTTGGATGGATAAACATGATACTTATTTCTGTAATGTCATTTTTGTTCGCAGCGGTTGTAAGCATTGTAATACTAATAGCTAGAAGGAAAAAGTTTAGCGAGTATATACCATTTGGACCATTTATAGTGGTTGCAAGTCTTATACCGATTTTTATAGAAACGACGGATTTAATATATGTCTTATTAAAAATATTTTCACTTGGCACTTATTAAATGTAGTAAAAAATGTATCATAAAAGGGGCGATTTTATGAATCCTAAAATCAAATGGCTAAGAGATAAGATAAATATGGAAAATATGCAGGGTATGATAATATCCAATCCTATAAATATTAGATATCTTACAGACATACAGGCAGAGGGAGTACTGCTAATTACAAGAAAAGAAAATTTTTTTATTACAGATAGTAGATATTTGGAAGATGTAAAGTCAACATTAACTATAAATGATGGGATTATAGTTAATGATATAGCGAATATCACTAGAGATGATTATGAAAATTTCTTTCTTTTTTGTGAAAATGTAGGATTTGAAGAAAACTATATTACCTATGCGACATATAAAAAATATATAGAAAGATATAAAATAAATAATTTTGAAGAAACCGAAAATTTTATAGAAAAGCAACGTATGATTAAAGATGACGACGAGATAGGGCTAATTGAGAAAGCATGTTATATTACCGATTTATGTTTTTCTCATTTATGTGATTATATAAAAATAGGAATGACAGAAAAAGAAATAGCTTATGAAATAGAGAAGTTCTTTAGAGACAATGGAGCAGATGGACTAGCATTTGATACGATTGTGGCATCTGGGAAAAATTCTTCAAAGCCGCATGCTGTACCAACAGATAAAAAGATAGAAGCGGGAGATGCAATAACCATTGATATGGGCTGCAAATACAAAGGATATTGCTCAGATATGACTAGAACTATTTTTGCTGGCTATGTTCCAGTTCAAATACAAAAAATTTATGATTTAGTGTTAAAAAACGAGTTACAAACATTAAAAGAATATAAAGATGGAGCTAGCATAAGAGTTATCTCAAAAATGGTAGAAAATGATTTTAAATTAAATGGATACGATTTAATTCATAGTTTGGGACATGGAATTGGATTAGAAATTCATGAAATGCCTTATATAAATAGCAAAAACGATAATAGCTTAAAGGCAAACATGGTAGTGTCGAATGAGCCAGGAATATATATACCAGGAAGTTTTGGCGTCAGAATTGAGGACACGTGTTTAATTACAAAATCTGGATGTATAAATTTAACGAAATCTGACAAAAATTATATTATAGTGGATGAGGGTTGATTTTGTTAAAGAAATGTGGTAAAATAACAATGTTAAATTTATGTAAATTTGAAAGGAGTAATAATCATGGCAGAAGTATATATGGCAGGAGATTTTAGAAATGGAACAACATTTGAAATGGATGGAAATGTATTTAAAGTAGTTGAATTCCAACACGTTAAACCAGGAAAGGGAGCAGCATTTGTTAGAACAAAACTAAAAAATGTAATAACAGGAGCAGTTTTAGAAAAAACATTTAACCCATCAGAAAAATTCCCAGGAGCAGAGATTGAGAAAAGAGATATGCAATATCTATATAATGATGGTGATTTGTATTATTTTATGGATAATGAAACATATGAGCAAATTCCACTTAATGCAGAGCAAATTGGTGATGGATTAAAATTCCTAAAGGAAAACATGAATGTAAAAATATTATCATTTAAGGGAAATGTTTTCTCAGTAGAGCCACCAATGTTTGTTGAATTACAAGTTACATATACAGAACCAGGATTTGCTGGAAATACAACAACAACTTCTGGTAAGCCAGCAACACTAGAAAATGGATATAAACTTACAGTTCCACTATTTGTAAACATCGGAGATACTGTAAGAATAGATACAAGAACTGGCGAATATATGGAAAGAGTTTAGAATAATCTAAACCCAATATAAAATTTTCAGGGGCTTGACTAAAAAAGAAGTCAGAAATGTGAGGTTTTTATGTCTGATATAAAAGGTAAATATAAAAAAATTCTTGAGGATTTAGAAAACAATATTAAAGATCCAGAGGATTTGCTTTATACCAAGGAAAAATTTATGGAATTAACATTAATTTTTATGGATATAATAGACAGATTAACAGCTCTTACAGATGCTAGAATAAAAGAAATAGAGGAAAGACAAGAAGAAATAAATAGCAGAATAAATAACGTTCAATCTATGGTTGATGAAATAGAAGGCGACATTTATGAAGATGACAATGATTATGAATTTGAAATAATTTGTCCTTATTGCAATTATGAATTTACAACTGATATGGAAGATGGAGAAAAGGACGAAGTAAAATGCCCAAACTGCAATAATATAATTGAATTGGACTGGAATCCTGAAGAAGAAATTGCTTGTGAAGGAGATTGCGCACATTGTCATGGAGAGCAAGTTGCAGAGGATGAGGCGAAATATACAAACTCTGAAAATAAAAAGAAAAAAGAAGAAGAGCAAGAAGATAATAACGAAGATGAGGATATGTAGAACCTCATCTTTTTTAATTAAACAAGCTCAAAGGGTCAATATAATTTCCGTTGACACGCACTCCAAAATGCAGATGTGGACCGAGTAGTGGCACCATTTGTAGGTCTTCCGCTCGCATCTGAATATTGATTTCCTTTAACTCCATATACATATTTAGGCCCTACATGACCAATTACTTGCCCTTGCATTACATGGTCACCGCACTTTAACTATATAATTAGGAGAGACATGGCAATAAGTAAACTTCATATTGCCAGAAGTTAGTGTGATGGTATAGCCGCCACCGCCTAGAAAACTAGCGAATGTTATCTCGCCAGATGTAACAGCGATTAGACTAGTTCCTTCAGGTGCACCAATATCTAACCCAGAATGGTAAGAAGAAGCACCAGCAGTTGGCGAAGTCCTATAACCAAAGTAAGAATTAATCCTTGTATAGCCAGGAGATGGCCATGCATATCCAGAGGAGCTTATATCAATCTGAATATTGCCATTTGTCGAATATGAGTATGAATTGAATTCCTCTGGAAATATAGGAATAAAGAAAACAGAAATAAAAATTATGATAAAAATAATTATAAAGATTAAAAGTTTTAAAGGCGAAAAAAAACTATTAGACATATAAAATCCTCACTTTCTATAATCTAATAGCCCCCGAAATAATTAATTTTTTTCTTTATCATTTGTTTTAAATGCAAAGAATTTACTAATAAAGAAATTTAAAATAATAACAATTACTGTTATCAAACACTTACTTACTATAGTTGGAAATGGAACATACTTAAATAGCAAAGAGCCTCCAATGGACTCAATAAACATTGTAACAAGCCTGCCTAGAATAAATTTGCAAAATTCAATGAACTTTTCACTGAATCCTGATGCTTGAGAATGGAATACTAAATCTTTATTAGTAATATAAGCAAAAAGTACTGCAAGAACAATTGCAATATTATTTGCTAGATTATCATTAACATGCCAGAAAGTAGTCATTATAAAAAATGAGCCTATGTTTACAATTGTAGTTAATACTCCGAATACAGCATACAAAATTATTTCTTTAGTCAAAATTTTTTTTACTAATTTATTCTCCATGATTTTTTTACAAAAATTATTGTTATTTTTTTTCTCTACTTTTTCCATTTTGATTTTTCCTTTTTATACATATTAATTTAAATTGTTTTGCTATATAGTATCATAGTAATTATATCTTTTCAAGTTTTTTAGAAATTTATATGTTAGAAAAAATAAAACTTATAACCATACAAGTTATAAGTTAGAATTGGCAGGGGTACTAAGATTCGAACTCAGACTTGTGGTTTTGGAGACCATCGTGCTAACCATTGACACTATACCCCTATGAAAATTACTATATTATATTAACACAAAAAATAAATTTGTGCAAGGATTTTTTATAATATTAAATTATATTTTTTTGGTGGATAATATTAAATTATATTTTTTTGGTGGAGATGAGGAGAGTCGAACTCCTGTCCAATAATCCGTCCATATAAACTTCTCCGAGTGCAGTTTGTTATAAAAATTCCCCAAAAGCAAATTAACAAACAAACTTATCTTTTAGGTAGCCATTAAAATACCCTTAAGCCCTATGGCAAAAGCTTAATTTGTTATCCCACTAATTAACGCCTTATCTAAAACTGTGGGAAGCCTTAGTAAGACGGGCTACCTATACTTAGGCAGCAGCGTATGCTAATTCTCTATTGTTATCAGCGTTTATTTTTATTTTCGCTTTTTTATAGTGGCCGAAGCGACCATCCACTACTCGCTATTTATACTTCAGAAGTACTGTCGAAACCAAATACATCCCCAAGTACATTATTAATTATACTATAGTTTATGAGGAAAAGCAAGGATAGTGAGATAATATTTTTTCTATGTATGAAAAGAGGTAGAAGATTTGGACGAAACGAGTGCAGATGAGAACGAAAGAATAGAGGCTTTCAAAAGGAAACTAGCTATATGGGATTATAACACAAATCTAGAAGAGGCATAAAAACGAGGTAAAGAAGAAGGGGAAAAGGAAAAACAACAAGAAATAGCAAAAAAAATGAAAGAAAAAGGAATAGATATATCAACAATAATAGAAATAACAGGTCTCAAGAAGGAAGAAATAGAAAAATTATAAATGTAAAAAAATGCATAGCAGAACATAGCTATGCATTTTTTCCTTCCTCATACAACCAAATTAGGCATAATCAAGCAGAAAACTGCTAAGACATATAAAAAAATTCCTACTCCCTTATTATTATTTTCTTTATATTCCATGTATCCAGTTATAGCTGTCTCTAGACAAGCATAAATCGATGTAAGAAAAATAACTATTTCCATTTTAACCTCCATTCCTGTGTTTCACTAAATTGGTATATTTTAAGCATCCTTCTCTTTTGATGTGTTTACAAGCAAATAGCTTGAGTTCAAATCCACATCTACATTTACATCAAAAAAAGCATCTTGATAATGGTGTAGCCAATTATAATCTTCCCAATCTGAAAGATAATTAAAATACTTTAGAGCATATAAACCAAAACTATCTATATCAGCGTGTAGCTCTTTTGACGTTTTATATAAATAGGAACTTATATTTTCTTTTAAATAGTTTTCTGCATATTTTTCAATATTGGCAACAAGAGAATCATCATCTAAATCTATATTTTGATTCATTGAGTGTATTCTGGCAGTAATTTTCACATTAGAAGTAATATATGGGGAGCTATTTACCAAATATAATGAATTTTTAGTATTCTTTTTTAATTCAATATATAAATCTATATAATCTAGCTCCTCAATAGGACTAGGTATTCTAATTTGAGCATTTTTTAATTTGTTGGATATAATTAAATGGCATATGGATTCTATTCCATTTAGCTCACCAACGAATTTATCTCCATTGAATACAGCAAGTCCCATGGTTTCAATACTAGTATTTCCAGTAATAGGAGTTTCGCCAGCAGTATAGGAAGAATCCGTGTCTTGACCTGTGCTGTGGGTATCATCTGTATTAATTGAGCCAAGAATAGCAACAGGCTCAGAAGTAGTAGCGTTGATAGCTGTGAAAAATTCGTTACAAGTTATGCTTTCTGTATAACCAGTATATTCACTGGAAGTAGGAGCAATTTCGTAATATCTAGCAGCCACCTTATCTAACTCAGGTGTAGAATATTCCAAAAATGCGGAAGCATCACATTTACTAATGATGATATTAGAGTCTGTTCTAAATTGAATATCATTAGTTAGTGTGTATAGATATTCGCTTATTCCCTTGGTGGCTAATTCTTCTGAAATCACAAGCACTTTGCAATGTGACAAATTAACTTCTTTGCCAAGGTAACTATTGAATAATGCTATACCGGTGCTAATAGAAGAGCATTCTATAGTGTTAACTAAAGAAGAAGACGACTGAGAAGAGCTACTAGAGCCTCCTTCGCCACCATTTGGCACAGAAATTTGCAGACTTAGCTTTATATTGTTGTCTTTACCGGCGTCAAGCCCAATAGCTACTACATATGCTAAATTATCAATACCCTGAATTCCATAATAGCTAGAGCTAGCAACAACTAACAGAACGGCAAGAATAAAAATGGCAAAGAATTTTTGGACTTTGTAATTCATGATGACCTCCTTTTCTTAATGTAAGCCAATATTAGTATTAAAGTGAAAATACCAAATATGAGGATAAGAGAGCCATATTTATAAAAAGCATTAGCAATGGATTCAAAATTGAAGAGTCCATTAAGTGCCATGGCAAGAACAAATATAATAGTACAGGCCGAAATTACTAGATACTTTGGCTCTTTCACATTTGTTAGTTTCTTAAATATATTCAGTATAAACATGACAGCAATATTTATAAAAGACATAAGAGCTAAAGTCCAAATGAAAATAAATATTGCTTCAGGTCTTTCTAGAAAAGCGCTAAGTCTACTATTAATAATGATAAAATAAATTGGCGCAAGTCTGCTCACAGAGTAAATGTCTGAAAAAGCAAATATTAATGTAGCAATTGATAATATTAAAAATATTCCACAAATTAAAACAGACCATAAGGTAACTTTAGACATGTCTTCCTTTTTGTTTAGCATTGGTGATATAAAAAATAGGAAGAAAAGCCCATTGAAAGCGAAAATATTACTTGCACCACTTAGAAATATTTTATCTAATCCATTGTTAAATATAGGCAAAGAGCGCTCTATTCTAAGCATATCTGCCACAAATATAAAAGTGAAAAGAATGCTAAATAGAGCAATTGGTACTATTATCGCATTTGTTTTTATAATAGATTTTTTTCCAATAATGTTAGCAACCACTCCAATAAACAAGAACAAGAAGATAATAAAGGAAATAGGGTAGTTAGGGAAATATACTAAAAGCAAGTTTTGTGAGAACATTCTTGTTAAAAATACGGTTTCAAAAATGAGATATATAATGCATAAAATGCCAATTAATATTTTTAATGGCTTGCCACCTAGGTATTCGGAAATATCAATAATATCCAAACCAATAAATTTCTTTAGAAGTTTTAGTATTAAAATTGCAAATATAATAACAATGAGTAGTATATAAATTGTGTTTAAAATAGAAGCACTGCCGGTGCTATTTAAAATCATTTGAGGCAAATTTAGTACAATATGATTTACAAAAACCACAACAATTAAACAAATCGCTTCAAAATTACCAAGTTTAGAATAATTCATAAAAACTCCTTTCCTAGTTGTTTGGATATTTCCACTTCATGCTAATATGCTCTTGTCTATTTTCTTTTTTAGTATCTAAGAAATCTGCTCTTTTTTCTCTTTTCCAAGTAGGTGAGTTAAAAATTCCATTAAATAGTGCACCTTTAGATGGAATATATGGCTCCAAATAAGACACACCAAAAGATTGTATCTTAGTAGCTATTAAAAGATGAATGATGGCTCCAAAAGCTATGCCAAGGAGACCTGCCAAATATCCTAGTATAATATAAGCAAATCTGCTAACTCTACAGTGAAATGCTAAGTAATAGTCTGGAATTGCAAAAGATGTAATACCCGTTATTGCCACTATTATAATTAATATTGGACTTACAATCCCAGCATCAACTGCTGCTTGTCCCATAATTAAAGCACCAATAATGCCCAGTGTCGGTCCGAATAGGAGTAGGAACTCTAAGACCTGCTTCTCTAATAAGCTCAAAAGATAATTCCATAATAATAATTTCAAAAATAATAGAAAACGGCACAGTAGCTCTGGAAGCAACTATTGCAAAGAGTAGCTCGGTTGGTATAAATTCCTGATGAAAGCTGGTTATTGCAACATATAATCCAGGTAATAACAATGTGATTAAAAGAGCTGCTATTCTGACAAGTTTCAAAAGATTTGCAAATTGAAACTTTATATTTTTATCTTCTGAAGATTCCAAAAAATCAATAAAGACAGCAGGGACAACTAGAGCATAAGGGCTTCCATTCACTATTACTACGATTCTGCCTTCTAGCAAATAAGTAGAAGCTTTATCAGGTCTTTCTGTAGCAATAATTTGAGGCAAACTGTATTTACTATTATCTTCTAGTAATTGCTCCAATTGACCAGAAGAAATTAAATAATCAATATTAATATTATTAAGTCTGTATTTTGCTTCTGCAACTAAATCATCATTCGCAATATTTTTCATGTAACATAAAACACAATTAGTTTGACTTACTTTACCAATTTTAAAATTTTCTATTATAAGATTTTCATTATTTACAATTCGTCTAATTAAACTTGTGTTAACACGTATATTTTCTACAAAAGCTTCTTGAGGACCACGAATTACGACTTCATTTTCCGGTTTAGAAATACTCCTTGTTTGAAATCCCTTTACATCAATATCAAAAGCAAGATTAAGAGTGTCAATAAAAAGAGCACAATTTCCTATATTGACACTAGAAAAAATATCTTTAAAATCCGTTTTTGTTTTTACAGTATTTTGAGGAAGTAGGCAATTTAAAATATAGTCTTTTAAATCAAACCTTTTTACTTTTCTAACAGTTATATTATTAGTTACTGCTTCAGAGATTACTTGATTTTGATTGCCATCAAACGAATTTGCGACATTTTTCAGCATCAATGGCTTTAGAACATAATTATTCACTAAATCCATATTTATCATTCCATCAATGAAAAGAAGAAAAGCTTTATATTGCTTGTTTCGTGCTGTAAGAGTGAATTCTCTTAATACAATATCACTATTAATTAATAAATTGTACTTAACTTTTATATATTCCATGTTAACATCAATACTGGGAAAGATTTTTTCCACATCATCGATTTTGTCTATTGCTTCGTTGTCTATTTCTGCATTTGTTGTATCAATAGCAGGCATAGAAAAATGATGAGAAGGGCTCTCTATAGGAAAGAAAACCTTTTTGAAAGTATCTACAATTTTCATTAAAAATATCTCCTTTCTAGTTTTTTTCTAGTAATTGATTAGAAAAGATTTTTTAATTATTTCAATTCTTGCAAAATTTTTCATATATATGTTTTCCTAAAAATGAGAAATTATGTACGAAATTGAAAATTTTTTAAAATTATGTTTTCTCCAATCCAATGTAACTATTTAATAGTTAAAATACATTCAAAGTCCGCGCAGGGAGTTTATATTTAAATAATCGAGCGGAGCAGGGAGCTCCGTCGGGACGGAGCGAGATTATTTAAATAAAACTACCGTTGCAGGACATGCGTAATCTAAAAACTATTAAATAGTTACATTGGATTTTAAGACTCTAAATTGCTTGATTTTGTTTTGCTTTTCTGATAATATATTAAAAAAGTGAGAAGCGGAGGAAAAAATGAGTAGAAAAATTTGGAAAGCTGGAACATTTATTTATCCACTTCCAGCGGTGATGGTGTCTTGTGGCACTATGGAAAAATCTAATATTATGACTGTGGCTTGGACGGGAATAATTAATACAAATCCAGCTATGTGCTATATTTCAGTGAGACCGGAGAGATATTCATATAATTTAATAAAGGAGCAAGGAGAATTTGTAATTAATCTAACAAATGAAAAACTTGCATTTGCAACCGATTGGTGCGGTGTAAAAACTGGTGCAAAGGTAGATAAATTTAAAAAAATGCATCTTACTAAAGAGAAGGCTGAGTTTGTCAAATGTCCTATAATAAAGGAAAGTCCTGTAGCAATAGAATGTAAAGTAAAAGAAATAAGAAAGCTTGGCAGCCACCATATGTTTGTGGCAGAGGTTTTATCAATAGATGCTGACGACAAGTATATAGATGAAAAAGGGGCATTCGATATTTCTAAATGTAATTTGATTGCATATTCAAATGGTCATTATTATAGCCTGGGCAGGAAAATAGGACGATTTGGATTTTCTGTGCAAAAGAAGAAGAAAAGGTAGGTATAATTTCTTAAAATAAATATCTAGCCAAATAAATTAAGATATGTTATACTTAAATTATTAATAAAATCAAAGGAGGAATGTAAAATGAAAAAAAGTAACATTATAATTTTTTTCTTAATTATAATAGCCATTGCAGCAATTTTTGGCTTTGCTATATGGGATGCTAATCAATCCTTAAATAATGTGGATGGAGCAAATTCTGAGCAAGCACAAAATGTAGAAGACAATGCAGGAAATACTTTAGAGCAAAATATTATTAGCAATGAAGTTCAAGTGAATGAAACAAATACTGTGGGAGAAACTAATACGATTGATACAAATGTAAATACAACAGTTAATTCAACAAATTATTTGGGAGAATGGTATATTAGCCAAGAGGCATATAATAATGCACAAGAGATAGATGATATTTTAGATAGAAAAGAAGATAATTTAATTACAGATGAAGAATTTGAAAGACGAATGAGCTCAGAAATTAATACAAATATTGTAGAATTAGACGTAGAGAGTTATTCTAGAAATACTATAAGATTTGATTTTAAATTAACTAGTCCAGCCCCAACACAAAGAGAAGGTAAACTAGATAACATTGTAGTAAATTTAACAGATAATGTAGGAACATTTACTTACACAGATAACTGGGGAACAAGTGGAAATGGAACTATTACACTTGGAGATAATAAAATAACTTTAAAACTAGAAACAACAAGTGCAGCACAAGGAGCACAATGGGGAGTAGAAGGAATTTATACTTTCTCATATAAAAGAGTAGATTAACATTTGGCGCTTTAGGGACAGGCCTAAAAACGACAAAGTTGTCGTTTGAAAGATATAGCTAAAAAAATAAAACATGAGCAGAAGATTTATTTCAGTATTTCTTCTGCTCATGTTTGAAATTATAAGATAATGCAGATTAGTCCGCCACTGCCTTCATTTACAATGCGCTCTAAAGTTTCTTGTAATTTTGCTTGTGCATCTACTGGCATTTTAGCAAGTTTTGTTTGTAATCCTTCGTTTACAAGTTCATGTAAGCTTCTTCCAAATATATTTGATTCCCAAATTTTTGCTGGGTCATCCTCAAAGTTAGAAAGTAAGTAATTTACTAATTCTTCAGATTGTTTTTCACTTCCTACAATAGGCGATACTTCTGTTTCTATTTCAGCTTTTATTAAGTGAATTGATGGAGCACGGGCACGTAGTTTTACACCGAACCTGCTTCCTTGTTTTATAATTTCTGGCTCATCTAAAATTAGCTCATCAATTGATGGAGTAACAATTCCGTAGCCAGTTGCTTTTACTTCTTCCAAAGCAGGTGCTATTTTATCATATTCTTTTTTGATTTCAGCCATATTAGTTATAGTAGAGAACAAATCACCTTCGTTATTGATTTCCACTCCAGATATTTCAGTAAGTACTTTATAAAACAATTCATCGAATAGATTAATAGAGATGTTTATAGTGCCTTCTCCAAGTTTGATTTCATTTACTATTGTTGTGTTAATTATTTTAGTACTCTGTAGTTTCGCAATTCCACCATCTACTTGTTTTAAAATGCGTACATTTTGAAATGCATCTTTAATTTCAGAATATAATTCCTCTTTTAACCAATGTGAGTCTGGCAAACCATCAACCCATTTTGGAAAATCAATATTCATTTTTTCTATAGGAAATTCATATAGAATTTTCCCAAATATTTCTTCAATATCTTCCATATCAAGTCTTGAGCAATCTGTAGGGATAACTGCAGTTTGATATTTTTGCTCTAAGTCATGTGCTAAATTTTTGGTGTAATCAGAAAATGGGTCATCAGAATTCAATACTATTACAAAAGGTTTATTTATTTCTTTTAATTCTTTTACAACTCTTTCCTCAGCTTGAACATAATCTTCTCTTGGAATATCAGTAATACTTCCATCTGTTGTTACTAAAATACCAATAGTTGAATGCTCTTCTATAACTTTTTTGGTACCAATTTCTGCAGCTTGCTCAAAAGGAATTTCCTCTTCAAACCAAGGTGTTTTTACCATTCTAGGCATATCGTCTTCTAAATATCCTATAGCATTATTAACCAAATACCCAACGCAGTCTACTAGACGAGTTTTAAGTTTTAGATTATCACCTATAGTAATTTCAACGGCTTCATTTGGGATAAATTTTGGCTCTGTAGTCATTATTGTCCTGCCACCAGCACTTTGTGGAAGCTCATCTCTAGCTCGCTCTTTTTTGTATTCATTTTCAATATTTGGAATAACAAGTAAATCCATGAAATTCTTGATAAAGGTAGATTTACCTGTTCTTACCGGACCTACAACACCAACATAAATATCTCCTTGAGTACGATTAGCTATATCTTGGTATAATTTTAAATTTTCTTCCATGAATAAAATACCCTCCTTAAAAATGTTTGTACTAAACTTTATTTAATGTATATTAAGTTATTTTGAAGTTATGACTAAATTATGAAAAAAATGCACATAAATATTGCATTCTAAATTGAATAAATAAATTTGCCAAAAAAATTTTTTTGTGATAGAATAAGGACGTTATGTTAAAAAAAACATACAATAATATTAGAATGCTCAAAAAAGGAGAAGTGAGTTTAATGGAAAATAACATTATGGCAATTGTAATGGCTGCTGGAAAAGGTACTAGAATGAAATCTAAAAAATCAAAACTAGTTCAAAAAATATATGGAAAAGAAGTTGTAAAAAGAGCAG
Source organism: uncultured Clostridia bacterium (assembly GCA_904378095.1). Classification (GTDB taxonomy): domain Bacteria; phylum Bacillota; class Clostridia; order TANB77; family CAG-508; genus CALXVA01. The sequence continues at coordinate 67,766 of CAJFHE010000004.1, forward strand.
TCGAAAATGCACAAAAAGCAGGAGTAAAAGATATTGTGGCAGTTGTAGGTTATATGAAAGAAGAAGTTATGGCAGTACTTGGAAGTAACGTGCAATATGCATATCAGGAAGAAATGTTAGGAACAGGTCATGCAGTAATGCAGGCAAAAGAATTCTTAAAAGGTAAGAAAGGAAAAGTTTTAGTATTAAATGGAGATGTTCCTTTAATAAGACCAGAAACATTGAATAAACTTTTAGAGAAGAGTATAGAAAATAAAGAATATGCAACACTTTTAACAGCTATCTATGACAATCCAACAGGATATGGAAGAATAGTAAGAGATGAAGGCGGAAATATTGAAGCAATAGTAGAAGAAAAGGATACAAATGCAGAGCAAAAAGAGATAAAAGAGATTAATGCTGGTATATATTGTTTTGATATAGAAGAATTATTATCTGCATTAGAAAAAATAAGACCAGATAATGCACAGGGAGAGTATTATATAACTGATGTAATTAAAATTATGAATGAAAAGGGATTAAAAACGGGCGCAGTTATTGTAGAAGATAATACAGAAATCCTTGGAATTAATGATAGAATTCAATTAGAGATGCTCACAAAAGTATTACAAATGAGAATTAATACAGAATTTATGAAAAAAGGCGTAACAATAGAAGATGTAAACACTACATATATTTATGATGATGTGGAAATTGGCATGGATACAGTAATACATCCAAATACTACAATCAAATCTGATGTGCAAATTGGTGAAGATTGCGAAATTGGACCAAATGCATATATTAGAGAAGGATGTAGACTTGCAAATAATGTAAAGATAGGAAACTTTGTTGAAATAAAGAAAACAATTATTGGAGAAGGTACAAAAGTTCCTCACTTCATTTATTTGGGAGATTGTGAAGTAGGAGAAAAATGTAATATTGGCTGTGGAACAATCACATGTAATTATGATGGATTCCATAAGAGCAAGACAATAATAGGAGACCATTCATTTATTGGCTCAAACTCAAATTTGGTTGCGCCAGTAAATATTGGAAACGAAACATTTATTGCAGCAGGCTCTACTATCACAGAAGATGTGCCAGATTATGCTTTAGCTATAGCTAGAGAAAGACAAGTAAACAAAGAGGATTGGAATAAGAAATAATATTTATATTATTTAGTTATAAAAACGAAAAACATGTTTTTCGTTTTTTAAAAAATAAAATACAAAAGTAATAAATGTACAGGGTAGAAAATATAGAGTAGATACTTTATTTTTTTACCTTGTTTTCCATTATATAAGCTAATAAATATAATTGCTAGAGCAGTGAATAGTCCTAATAAAACATATCCGATGTGGTATCCATATTGAATTATTTGTATTCCATATTTTAGGATGCATAATGTTACAAATGAGATTATCATCGCCAATTTATCATTTTTAAATAGATAAAATATAAAGATAACTATTACTCCCCAGAAGCCATAATCTGTGTGTAGCAATTCTGCTACAAATCCGATTAGCAAAACAATAATTATACCTAAAATTTTATCAAGATGAAAAGTCGATATCTTAATTTTTTTATTAACTGGCGTAGCATTGGTGACAGATTCACCGAGTGTTACTGTTCGATTTTTGAAACAATTTAACGATGTAGTCATATAAGTAAATACCTAGAAGTCCTAGGAATAAAGTAAAGAACACATTAAGTGAAAGGTCATTTGTACCTAAAAATTTATGAGCAAATAGCCAAAATGGAATTTGTGAAATAAGTGCAAAAATTCCTAATCTTAAAAAGTATTTTTTTATGCTCTTAGTATGTATAAATCCCTCGCTAATTTGAAATGCAAATATAGGGAAGGCGATTCTTCCTATTAGATTAAAAAAGCTAAAACTGCCGATATATGCATCACCAAAATGGTCACAAAACATTGAAACTATAGCAATTATTTTTAAAGCAAAACTTGTCATCTATATATCATCTCCACTTTAATTATACATTATTAATATCATACTATGGCAGAGATGTAAAGAGCAAAAAAATAGTTAAAAGGTCTAATAAAAATGGCAAAAACCCCTTGAACTTTACGTAAATATGTGATATTATATTTGCATTGAATTTATAAAAACCATAATAAAGGACAAGATAAATATAAGTGCTATCTTACAGAGAGCCATGTAAGCTGAGAGTTGGCAGATAAGTGTATATTTGTTATCACCTTTTAGTTGCTTGATTGAACGAATTTATATCATAAAATGTAATTTTATTAAATCAAGTCGTATGCTTGCGTTAAAAGCAGTTGAGAGAAAAGAATAAGAAAAACAGATATAAATTCTTTTAAAATAGGTGGTACCGCGGAAACAAAGCTATTTCGTCCTAAAGATGAAGTAGCTTTGTTTTTATTTTAGCTTAAGAAGGTCTGTCCCCAAAACGACAAGGTTGTCGTTTTTAGGCCTGTCCCTATAGCGACAAAAAGAGGAGGAATTACGATGAGTGAAGAGAAAAAAGATTACGGAAAAACATTGAATTTGCCAAGTACTGACTTTCCTATGAGAGCCAGCTTGCCAGAAAGAGAACCACAAATTCAAAAGGATATTTTTGATAATGGTTTGTATGAAAAAATATTGAAGAAGAATGAAGGCCACAAAACTTTTATACTACACGATGGACCTCCATATGCAAATGGAGAGATTCATGCTGGACATGCCTTGAATAAGATTTTGAAGGATACTATTGTAAGATATAAATCTTTGAAAGGATATTATTCACCATACATTCCAGGTTATGATACACATGGTATGCCTACAGAAAAGAAGGCTATCGAAAAGTTAGGACTAGATAGAAGTAAAATACCTGTAACAAAGTTTAGAGATACTTGCAAGGAGTTTACAAGTAATTACAAAGAAGTTCAAACAGAAGGGTTTAAAAGACTTGGCGTTTTAGGTGATTGGGAGCATCCATATGTAACATATGACCCTAAAATGGAAGCTAGACAAATAGGTGTATTTGGAGATATGTACAAAAAGGGATATATCTACAAAGGTTTAAAACCTGTTTACTGGTGTACAGATTGTGAGACTGCTTTGGCTGAGGCAGAGATTGAGTATAAAGATGTAACAGGAACATCTATATATGTTAAGTTTCCTGTAGAAGATGCAAAAGGAAAATTTGATGAAAAAAATACTTTCTTTGTAATTTGGACAACAACTCCATGGACACTTCCTGGAAACCTTGCAATAACTATAGGAGAGGATTTTGATTATAGCATAGTTGAAGTGGCAAAAGGAGAAAATACAAATTTTGTAGATGGTAATACAGTTGAAAGATATATTATAGCTTCTGAGCTTGTAGACAAGGTTATGGAGCTTGCTGGAATTAAAGAATATACAGAAGTTCAAAAATTAAAAGGTAAAGAGCTAGAAGGTGTGCTTTGCAAGCATCCATTCTTAGATAGAAGCTCTGTAGTTATAATGGGTAGCGAAGATACAGTAGATGTACAATTAACAGAAGGTACAGGTGCTGTTCATACTGCTCCTGGTTATGGTAAAGAGGACTATTTAGCAGGTCTAAAAAATGGACTTGATATAGTAGTTACTGTAGACGAAAAAGGTCACCAAACAGAAGGCGCTGGACCATTTGCAGGAATGTTCTATGCTAAGTCTAATAAAGAGATAACAAAATGGCTTGAAGAGAATGGTTATCTATTAAAAGCAGTAGATATAGCTCACTCATATCCACATTGTTGGAGATGTAAAAAGCCAGTTATATATAGAGCTACGGACCAATGGTTTGCATCTGTTGATGGATTTAGAGATGCTGCACTAAAAGCAATAGAAGGAGTAAGATGGATACCAGCTTGGGGTGAAGAAAGAATTGCAAGCATGGTAAGAGATAGAAATGATTGGTGTATTTCAAGACAACGTACATGGGGTGTTCCACTTCCAATTTTCTATTGTAAAGACTGTGGTGAGCCATATGTAACAGAAGAGTCAATAAAGAAAATCCAAGATATATTTAGAGAAAAAGGCTCTAATGCATGGTATGACATGACTGAAGAAGAGCTAATGCCTGATGGCTCAAAATGCGCAAAATGTGGCTCTACACATTTTAAAAAGGAAACTGACATCATGGATGTATGGTTTGATTCTGGCTCAACACATCAAAGTGTTTTAGTTGAGCGTGGACTTCCATATCCAGCAGATTTATATTTAGAGGGAAATGACCAATATAGAGGCTGGTTCCAATCATCACTTTTAACATCAGTTGCAACAAATGGAATTGCACCATATAAACAAGTTATAACACATGGATTTGTAACAGATGGACAAGGAAGAAAAATGTCAAAGAGTCTTGGTAATGGTGTTGCACCAAGTGATGTGGCAGATAAATATGGAGCAGATATATTAAGACTTTGGGCACTTTCTGCAGATTATACTGGAGAGGTAAGTTTATCAGATGATATTTTAAAACAAATATCAGAAGTGTATAGAAAAATAAGAAATACAGCAAGATATATATTAGGAAATACATTTGACTATGAGCCAGAAAATCCAGTAAAATATGAAGATTTAGAAGAAATAGATAAATGGGCACTAACTAGACTAAATAAGTTAGTAAAAGATTGTACTGAAAATTATGATAACTATAGCTTTAACAACTGCTATCATGATATAAATCAATTCTGCGTAATAGATATGAGTAATTTCTATTTAGATATTATAAAAGATAGATTATACACATATAAAAAAGATTCTAAAGAAAGAAAATCAGCACAAACTACAATGTATATAATATTGGATAGTTTAGTAAAAATTCTTACTCCAATGATTCCATTTACAGCAGAAGAAATTTGGAAAGCAATGAAACATACTGGAAATGAGGAAGTAGAAAGTGTAATGCTTACTGATTTCCCAGAAGTAAACGATAAATATGATAATGCAGAAATAACAGAGAAATGGGATAGAATTATAAAACTTAAAGATATAGTAGCAAAAGAGCTAGAGAATGCTAGAGCGGCAAAGACTATAGGACACTCTTTGAATGCTAAGGTTACAATTTTTGCAGAAGGAGAGCAATATAAATTCTTAAAAGAAAATGAAGAATTACTAAAAACTGTATTTATTATATCTGCATTAGAAATAAAAGAAAATGAAAGAAAAGATGAAGTAAAACTTGGAGTTAAAGTAGAGCAAGCACCAGGAGAAAAATGCGAAAGATGCTGGATGTATTCTGAAACAGTTGGAGAGGATAAGGAAAATCCTACAATCTGCCATAGATGCAGTGAGAATATAAAATAATGAAAGGAAATGAAAATGCAGGTATCGGATTTCAATTATGATTTACCAGAAGAATTAATAGCACAAGTACCAATAGAAAAAAGAGATGAATCAAGATTAATGGTGCTAAATAGAGAAAAACAAACAATAGAGCATAAAACTTTTAAAGAAATAATTGACTATTTAGAGCCAGGCGATTGTTTAGTACGAAATAATACAAAAGTAATACCAGCACGTATATATGGAAGAAAAGCAACTGGTGCACATGTGGAATTTTTGCTACTAAACAATATAGAAGGAGATATATGGGAATGCATAGTAAGGCCAGGTAATAAACTTCATGTGGGAACAAAGGTGCTTTTTGGAGAAAATAATAAGAAGAATGTGGCCATAGATAATAACAAAGCAAATAAAAGTGCCGTGGCTAATAACAGCAATAAAGAAAGCGAAAAAGCATTACTAGAAGCGGAAATATTAGAAATAATGCCAGGTGGAACTAGAAAAGTAAAATTTTATTATGATGGAATATTTAACGAAATTCTAGATAAAATAGGACTTATGCCACTTCCACCATATATACACGAAGAGCTAAAAGAAAAAGATAGATATCAAACTGTTTATGCAAAATATGAAGGCTCAGCAGCTGCTCCTACAGCAGGATTGCATTTCACACCAGAATTGCTTAAAAAAATTGAAGAAAAAGGTGTGGATATAGCAAATGTAACTTTGCATGTTGGAATAGGAACATTTAGACCTGTAAAAGAAGAAAAGGTTGAAGACCATGAAATGCATTCAGAGCACTTCTACATTAAACAAGAAGATGTGGAAAAAATAAATAGAGCAAAGAAAAATGGAAAAAGAGTAATTGCAGTAGGAACTACATCATGTAGAGTACTAGAAACAATTGCAGATGAAAATGGAATGGTAAAAGAAACAGAAGGAGATACACAAATATTTATCTATCCAGGCTATAAATTCAAATGCTTAGATGGATTAATTACTAACTTCCATTTACCACAATCTACTTTGTTAATGCTAGTATCAGCATTGGCAGGAAGAGATTATATACTTAAAGCTTACAACGAAGCTGTAAAGGAAAGATACCGTTTCTTTAGCTTTGGGGACGCAATGTTTATTTATTAATTGAAAACTTGGACAGAAGGGACAGACATTTATCAAGATAAAACATATATTTCTCAAAATACATGTTTTATCTTTCTTAGAGAAAATTAAGTAGTGTCCCAAACGTGCAAGAACTTGCACAAAAAGGAGTGTCCCTAATGTGCAAAAACGTAAAGGAGAGAAAGAATGAAACCAGCAGTAACATATGAATTATTACATGTGGATAAAAATTCAGGCGCAAGAAGAGGTGTGGTACATACGCCTCACGGAGATATTCAAACTCCAGTGTTTATGCCTGTTGGAACTCAGGCGACTGTAAAATCCATGACGCCTGAGGAATTAAAAGAAATAGGTGCACAAATTATTTTATCAAATACATACCATCTGTATCTAAGACCTGGACAAGATATTGTAAAGGAAGCTGGAGGGCTTCACAAGTTTATGAATTGGGACAGACCAATTTTAACTGATTGTGGTGGCTTTCAAGTGTTTAGTTTGGCAGCTCTTAGAACTATTACAGAGGATGGAGTTGAATTTCGCTCACACTTAGATGGAAGCAAGCATTTCTTTTCACCTGAAAGTGTAATAAAAACCGAAGAAGATTTAGGCGCGGATATTATTATGTCTTTTGATGAATGTGTAGAATATCCTGCAAGTTATGAATATACAAAACAGTCTATGGAAAGAACAACAAGATGGGCTAAACGTTGCAAAGCTGCCCAAAAAAGGGACGACCAAGCTATTTTTGGAATTATTCAGGGAGGATTTTACGAAGATCTAAGAAAGCAAAGTGCAGAAGATTTAATCGCACTAGATTTTCCGGGTTATGCTATAGGTGGAATAAGTGTAGGAGAGCCTAAAGAAGAATTTTTAAAAATGCTATATTTTACAGCTCCACTAATGCCAGAAAATAAACCTCGTTATCTAATGGGAGTAGGTACGCCAGATTATCTAATCGAATCAGCACTAGCTGGAATTGATATGTGTGATTGTGTATTACCTACAAGAATTGCACGTAATGGAACTGCAATGACATGGAATGGAAAAGTTGTTGTAAGAAATGCAACATATGAAAGAGATTGGGGACCATTGGACCCAGAGTGTGATTGCTATACCTGCAAAAACTACACACGTGCATATATACGCCACTTAATAAAAACAAATGAGATATTGGGTGTAAGATTATTATCAATTCATAACATAAACTTCTTGACTAAATTAATGGAAAAGGTTAGAATAGAGATAGAGCATGACAATTTATTAGAATTCAAAAAAGAATTCTATAAAAAGTATGGATACACAAATGATTAAAACAACTCGGAGCTAGGGCATGCTTATAATAAGAGTCCCTATGAAATGGAGGAAAGTAGAAGTGGATTTATTAGAAAATGAAGAGTTTAACAAAAAAAGAGCAAAGTCTAAAAAATTAATGATAATTATTATTGTTTTAATTGTTCTATTACTTATAGTTAGCATGGTATTGCTATACATGATTTATGAGGTGCAAAGAACTACTTTAAAAGTGAGTTTAGATAGAGCAAATGTAAATAACTTTGCAAGTGATATGTTTGTATTTGAAGATGATAAACTATATGTAGATATAAAAGCATATGCGGAATTGTTGGGATATGAAACATATAACGGTGACTATAAATCTGGAAAATATTCAGAGGATAGGAATAATTGCTACATAACAAGCCAAAATGAAATTGCTTCATTTACATTAAATTCAAATACAATTTATAAAAAAGTTACGAGCAATGAAGATTATGAATATTTTGATTTAGAAGAGCCAGTAAAGTTAATTAACGATAAACTTTATATAATACAAAAAGGTATTGAAATAGGAACAAATAGTAAAATACAATATGACGCAAGCAATAATAGGATTTCAATATTATCTTTAGATTATATAGTAGATACTTATGCAAATAATTTCCAAAATGCAGTAGTTGTGGATGCAAATACAGATTTTAATAATAAGAAGGCATTATTATATAATTTAGTAGTAGTAACAAATACGGATGGACATTATGGCGTATATAATTCTTCTGGACAAGAAATAATTGGTACGAAATATACAAGCATAACATTTAAAGAAGATAGCCAAGAATTTACTGTTAGAACAGATGAAGAAAAAATGGGTATATTAACATCAGATGGAGCAACTAAAATTGAGCCAAATTATACCGATATAAAGCAAATAAGTAGAGAGCTTAATTATTACTTGGTTAACAATAATAATAAATATGGAGTAATCAATCAAAATGGAAATATAGTTATCTACTTAGAATATGACAAAATAGGCATTGACGAAAGTAATTTTAATCCAAATGGAATAAATAATGCATATATTTTATTTGAAAAATGTATCCCTGTTAGACAAAATAACAAATGGGGAATACTAGATATAAATGGCAATGTTATATTACCAATTGAATATGATAACATTGGTTGCATAGGAGGAGGACAATCAAATAGTAACAGCAATAATGTTTTGGTTATTCCTCAATATGAAGCAATCGTTGTTGGAAAAGAAGATAAATATGGAATAATAAATACAAATGGTGAAGAATATGTGCCTAGAATGCTAGACACGGTATATTCGATTACCTCTTCAGGAGAAGATAAATATTATATGTCGTTTACTTGGCCAGAAGAAAATGGTCAGCAAGTAACATATGATGTAGACCAATACTTTGAGGAGCATGTTGTGCAAACACCAGAGACACCAGAAATAGACCAAAATTTAATAGCAAATGAAACTACAACGCAAAATACTGTTGATGCAAATACGCAAACTATACCAGAAAACACTGCTGATTCAAACACTCAGACTGAAGACACATCAAGTAATGTAGCACAACAATAAAAATAAACCATTGAAGTCAAGGTGACAGATTTTTATCTGTCACCTTGTTTTAATATAAGCCAGAAACAGAATTCCTAAAAAAATGAATAAAAATTCAATTAGTAAAATATATATAAATAAATGAATAAATTGGATTTTAATTGAGAGGGATGATGTGGTTATGTCAATTAGCAATATTGCTTCTATAAAAAAGGTGGAAGATGTTACAAAAGATAAAAATATATTCAAAGTCATAAAAGGAAGTATTATATCAATTATAATAACATTAATAGTGCTCACTATATATGCAGCAGTACTTTCATATACGACTGTTTCAGAATCAACTATGGTGCCGGTTGTAATAACTATAACAGGAATTAGTATATTAATAGGAAGCTCAATAAGTAGCATAAGTATTAAGAAAAAGGGAATAATTAATGGAGGGTTAGTTGGACTTATATATATAATTTTTCTTTATATATTATCAAGCATTGTGTTTGCTGGATTTAGCCTAAATATGAATTCAATTATTATGATTATTGTGTCAATTTTAACAGGAATGATTGGTGGAATTATTGGTGTTAATCTTAAGTGAAACAAAAATTTGTTGCTAGATAATGGTTTTTAAATTATTTTTGTCCTGCAACGGTAGTTCTAATTAAAATAGCCTCGCTACGTCCCGACGGAGCTCCCTGCTCCGCTCAGCTATTTTAATTAGAAACTCCCTGCGCGGACTTTAAAGTTTTATTAACCATTATCTAGCAACAAATTTTTTGAAAATTTTACTGAAATAGTTGATATTTTTAGGATTTTAGGATAAAATTATAAGGTATATTTATCTTTCGATAAATAAATACGGAGGAAAGTATGATAACTTTTGATGATGTGAAAAATAATATAGAGGTGAAAGCTTTAGTTGAAGGAGCGCAAAAGCAATTAAATGCTTTAGGATATACAGAGCATTCTGTAAGGCATGTTACATTAGTTTCAAATCGTGCTGCCGAAGTTTTAGAAACATTAGGTTATCCTGAGGAAAGAATAGAGCTAGCTAAAATTGCTGGATATATGCATGACATTGGAAATTGTGTAAATAGAGTAGACCATGCACATACTGGAGCAATTCTTGCATATCAAATTCTAAAGGGTATGGGGATGGATTCTAGAGCAAGAACAGAAATAATGATGGCAATCGGTAACCATGATGAGCAAACTGGAACAGCGGTAAGTGATATCTCAGCAGCATTAATTTTGGCAGATAAATCCGATGTTCACAGGTCTAGAGTAGTAAATAAAAATATTTCTTCATTTGATAAACATGATAAAGTAAATTATGCTGTTACAAATGCAGAGTTTACAATAAGTAAAGAAGAAAGAAAAGCATCATTAAATCTAACAATCGATACAAAAATCTCTCCAGTTCTTGATTATTTTGAAATATTTATGGACAGAACAATGATGAGCAAGCATGCTGCAAAATATTTAGGAATTTGGTTTGAGCTTATTATTAATGATACTAAACTATTATAATTTGGTTTATAGGTAAATCCTTTAAAAACCTAAATTTTTTAATAAGGAATGTAGCAAAATGAATAGAAAATTAAAAATAACATTTATAACATTATTAATTGTACTTTTAGCATTAATTTCTTTTGTAGGATTATTTGTACAAGACACAAAATTTATGAAAAACATATTACCAGAATATAAGCTAGGAATGGACTTAGAAGGGCACAGAGCAGTTACAATTAATGTAAGTGATGATACTGAAACAGTATATTATGATGCTGATGGAAATGAAGTAGAAGAAGAAGCTGAAGGTGGTACAAGCGAGGAAGTACCAGTTAATAGTGAAGAAAATTTGACTAAGGAAAATTATGAAAAGACAAAACAAATAATTGAAAACAGATTAAAAGATTTAGCTATTTCTGAATATTTAATTCGTTTAAATGAAGATAATGGCTCTATTACAGTCCAAATGCCAGAAGATGATATGACAGATATTGCCTCTCAATTTTTATATAGTATTGGAAGATTTACAATAGAAGATGAAGATGGACAAGTTCTTATGGATAATTCGAATTTAGAAATGGTACAAGTTGGATATACTACATCAACATCAGGAACAACTATATACTTAGCTTTCACATTTAATGATGATTCAGTAGAAAAACTTAAAGAAATTACTAACACATATGTTGAAAGTACTGACGAAGAAGGAAATGATACAAGTAAACAAGTATCAATCAAAGTAGATGACACCTCTTTAATTGATACAACGTTTGATTCAGAAATATCAAATGGTGTATTGCAATTAACACTAGGAACAAGCACAGACAGTGAAATGATTAATGCATATTTGCAACAAGCAACTAATATAGCAATATTATTAAACAATGGTAATCTACCAATAACATACGCTATAGAGCAAAATAGATTTATAAAATCAGATATAACTTTAAGTGATGCATTTATACCAGCAATTGTATTAGGCGCTATTTTACTAATTGGATTTATTGTATTAATTGTAAAATATAGAAAATTAGGATTATTAGCAATAATATCTTATATAGGTTATATGGCTATACTTTTAATAGTAATAAGATATACAAACTTAGTAATTACAATGGAAGGAATTTTTGCAATACTAATATCTGCAATATTAAATTATATTTTACTAATTTATGTATTGCAAGCATTAAAGAAAACAGATAAAAATAGAGAAGAATATAAGAATGTATTTAACAAATCTATGAAGTCTATGCTATTAGTGCTAATACCAACAATGATAATAGGTATAGCTATGTGCTTTGCTGCATGGCTTCCAGTATATAGTTTTGGAACTATAATGTTCTGGGGAGTATTAATAATAATGATTTATAATGCACTTATAACAAGAATACTTTTCTTAAATAGTATAAAAGAATAGCAAATAGAGAAAGGAAGATATTAGAATGAAAAAAATAATATATGCAGTTTTAATATGTGTTATAATTGCAGGAATTGTAATTATTGCCACACTTGGCTTAAACGCAGATATCATATATAGTAAAAATGTACAAATAGACGTATATATAGGAAAAATAGTTGATATAAAAGATATAGAAAGCATTGCTCGAGAGGTATTTCCAGGAGAAAGAATAATAGTACAGGAAATAGAGCTTTTCCAAGATATGGTTTCTATAACGATATCAGATAATAGAACTGAAGAAGAGTTAAATACAAAAATAGAAGAATTAAATACAAAAATAAATGAAAAATATGAGCTAGAAAACTCAGTAGATGATATATCGGTAACACATAATCCAAAAATAAAATTATCTAGCTTAATTATGCCATATGCTTTAACAATAGGAATAAGTATGATAATTATACTTGTATTTGTGGGCATACGCTATAAAAAATTAGGAGTATTAAAAACACTTGTAACATATATACTATCTATAGGAGCAGTTGAAATGATTTTGCTTAGTATAATAGCAATAACAAGATTACCTATTAATAGATTTGTTATTCCAGTGGGATTATTATTACTTATAGTTATAATTACAATTTTAGGATTTAAGAATGAGAAAAAACTAACAACTGTATCAGTTGAAGAAAATAAAAAATAAATATTAACAAGTGGAACTTGGAAGCAGATTTAAACCTGTCTCCAAGTTTTACTTGTTTTTGGGGACGGAGGAAAAAAACAAGATTTTACTTTTATCACATTTATAAAAAAATAGAATAAAATATGTATATCTAGCAAGGATTTAGTAGATAATATATTACATAAGGAAAGGAGTATTCCTAAATGAAATCATATTGTATTAAAACAGATAATGAAAAAATAATTGATTATCTACTAAATAAAATTGCAAATTTAGATTTTCCTGATATATATTATTGCAAAAAAAGCTTTAAAATATACGATAATGTGATAATGCATTATAAAGAAAACAATGTGGCAAAATTTCAAAGCATAGTAATTAGTATGATTGTTGATGCTATTTTAGAATTTTATCAAGAGGGGATTATAAAAAGGATAATAAATATTAATTATTTTTATTTTGAAGATTTTGAAAAGAAAATAATATTTGAAAATTGTCAAGAATTCTTTAAACAAGATGAAGAGGAAATAATAGAAACAGTGTTTAGAGAATTAAAGAAATATATAAAAGAAAATAAAAATATTGTACTTGAGGGTGTTATAAATTTTAGACTAACTGAGTATGTAAAAAAGTTAGATAATATTGTGGATATGGCTGTAAACAAATATATAATTGAAAAAGAATATAAGGAATTTATAAATCTACTTAAAATTTATGTTAATGCCACAGAGGCAAAGACAGATATGTTTCATTTGATATATCTTAATGGGGAATCAATATTGTTGGATAAACAAAAAAATATTGTTCAATTAGAAGGAAATATAAATAATGCAAAATATTTGTCTGATATTACTTTTTCTTCGAATGATATTGCTCTAAATACATTGCTCAGTTTACTTCCAGAAAAAATCGAGATTCATATAATAGATAAGGAAGATGAGTTTATTAACACACTCAAATTAATTTTTGAAGATAGAGTTAGAATTTGTACAGATTGTAATATTTGCAGAACTTATAGGATGCTGCAAACTGCAAAGAAAATATAATATACTTTTTTAGAAATCAATATGCAGAGATAATATATATTTATTATCTCTGCTAATAAATAACTTTAAATAGTAATATTTACTATTTAATTTTTTTGTGATAATATATAATTGTTTTAAAATAAAAATATATAGAAGGGATAAAAAATTATGGAAGAGGGAAAAAAATTAGTAACAATATTAGTACCAGCATATAATGAGCAAGAAGTGCTAAATATGTTGTATGATAGGCTAAAAAAGTTGATGGATGAAAATACAAAATATGATTTTGAAATATTAATTGTAAATGATGGAAGCAAGGATAATTCCTTGAAGATTATGCAAGAGCTAAGAGAGAAAGATAAAAGAATAAATTATTTGAGCTTATCTAGAAATTTTGGTAAGGAAACAGCAATGATTGCAGGTCTTGATTATAGTAAAGGAGATGCTGTTATTATTATTGATGCAGATTTGCAAGATCCACCAGAATTAATCCCAGAGATGTTAAAATACTGGGAAGAAGGCTATGATGACATTTATGCCAAAAGACGCTCTAGAAAAGGAGAAAGCTGGCTTAAAAAGTTTACTTCTACAATGTACTACAAAGTATTGCAAGCATTTACTAAAATACAAATACAAAAAGATACAGGTGATTTTAGGTTATTAGATAGAAGATGTGTGGAGGCATTAAAGTCAATTCGTGAGTCTCAAAGATATACTAAAGGATTATTTAGCTGGATTGGATATAACAAAAAAGAAATTTTATATGATAGAGACCCAAGAGCAGCAGGAAAAACGAAGTGGAATTACAAGAAGCTGATAGACTTATCTATTGATGGAATAACATCATTTACAACTTCACCACTTAGATGGTCAGCAATAATAGGTATTTTAGTATCAATTATTGGTTTTATATACATGATATACATTATCATAAAAACAATAGTATCTGGAGTAGATGTGCCAGGATATGCATCTACAATGGTTGTAATATTGTTCTTAGGAGGAATTCAGCTTGTTTTCTTAGGTGTAATAGGTGAATATCTAGGACGAGCATTCTATGAGACAAAAGGTAGACCATTATATTTTATAGACCGCTATAACGAAATAAAGGAGACTAATAAGGATTTGAATGAGCCTAGAAATTTGTTGTAAAATAAAAAATGTACAGAAGAGGAACGCTCTTAATTACACAAAAAAATTACAATTTTAGTAGCATTTTCTAATTAGTTGTGATATAATAGATAAGTATGATATTAAAAAGATAGAAAGGATTTGATTTTAATGCCAAGAAAAACAAAAATTATTTGTACTTTAGGACCAGCAGTAGATGCACAAGAAATGATGGAAGGTTTAATTAAAGCTGGAATGAATGTAGCTAGATTTAACTTCTCACATGGAGATTATGAGGAGCAAGGCTCTAGAATAGAGACATTCAAAAAAGCAAGAGAAGCTGTAGGACTTCCAGTAGCAATGTTATTGGATACAAAAGGTCCAGAAATAAGAATTGGAAAATTTGCTACAGGAGAAGCTATCTTAAAAGGAGGAGACACATTTACTTTATTAAATGAAGATGTTGATGGAGACAACACAAAAGTTTCTGTTACATATAAAAATTTATATAATGAAGTTACACCAGGAACTAGAATATTAATAAATGACGGATTAATTGAAGTTATTGTTGAAAAAATAGATGGAAAAGACGTTGTATGTAAAGTTCAAAATGGTGGAAGATTAACAAATAAAAAGAGTATTAACATACCAAACTCAAAAATTCAATTACCAAGTATGACAGAAAAAGATAAATCTGACATATTATTTGGTATAAAAAATGGATTTGATTACATAGCTGCATCTTTTATAAGAAAAGCAGAAGATGTAATAAATATTAAAAAAGTATTAAAAGAAAATGGTGGAGAATACATCAAAGTAATTTCTAAAATAGAGAACAGAGAAGGAATTGATAACTTTGATGCAATTCTAGAAGTTTCTGACGGAATAATGGTAGCAAGAGGAGACTTAGGTGTTGAAATTCCAATGGAAGAAGTACCAATTAGACAAAAAGAGTTTATTAAAAAATGTAACAAAGCAGGAAAATTAGTTGTAACTGCAACACAAATGTTAGAGTCTATGATAAATAATCCAAGACCTACAAGAGCAGAAGTAAGCGATGTTGCAAATGCAATTTACGACCAAACAAGCGCTATCATGCTTTCAGCAGAATCTGCAGCAGGAAAATATCCAATTGAAGCTGTAAAAACTATGAATACAATAGCAAGATCAATAGAAGGCTCTATAAAATATTGGAAGAGATTTAGAAATGGAGAATTTCCAATACTAGAAAAAGATTATGAATTTAATCTAAATTATTCAACATGTATGACAGCTATGAACTTAGATACAAAAGCTATTTTTGCTTATACAGATACAGGAAGAACAGCAATGAATTTAGCTGGATTTATGCCAAAATGCCCAATATATGCTATAACTTCAAATGAAGAAGTAAGCAAACAACTTGCATTAGTTTGCAATGTTAATCCAATTTTAGTAGAGAAAAAAGAAAACATAGATGACATGATTAAAGCAGGAGTAGAAAAAGCTAAAGAAGTTGGAATTCTTGAAAAAGGAGATTTAATTGCAATAGCTGGTGGAGCATCAATTCTTGATGGTCAACATTCAGAAATGAATAAAACAATTGGTGGAATTTTAAAAGTATAATAAATTTAGTAAGGTAAAGGTGACAGATTTTAATCTGTTACCTTTGCACACGGAAAAATAATAAAAAATAAACAATTTTTAGTATAATAAAGAAAACAGAGGTAATAACTATTAGTAGTTGTAACTTCTGTTTTTTTGTGTCAATTTACATAAAACAAACATATTATGTAATATAACATATGAATATGAGGAGGAAGAAATATGTATAATAGATTCAGAAGACGTAATTGTATGTATTGCAACGATAATCAAGTGCTAGAAGATGTATGTGATAACATATCAAATGATGATAATAATTGTTGCAATATGGATGATTGTTACATGAATGATTATGATTGTGGTTGTGGCTTTGATGAAGAATCAAGTGTATTTCCAACTAACCCAATGTTGGCTCAAAGTTATGTGCCGATTCAAACATTAGATAAAACTTTCACACCTTGTTGGGGGCTAAGAAATGGAACAATATTTCCAGAATTAGTTAGCCCTTATGAGCCATGTCAAAGTATGGAATTTATAAATTATTTAAAAAGAAGAAATACTATCGGAGAGGGGTGTAATGGATAATGGAAAGTAATGATGAAAATAGAAACTGTATGTATAATCAAAACAACTGTCAATATACACCTCAAGGAATAAATGCAGCATTTGGATACAATACAGCTGAAGCTTTAACAGATGATTTGAATTGTTGCAATAGTTGCAATCATGAAGAGTGTATGCAAAACAGAAACAGAATAAGAAGTGAAATGATGAAACAAATAAAATGCTTAAGCTTTGCAGTTGTGGATATAGCACAATATCTTGATACACATCCAGATGATAGAAAAGCAATATGTTTACACAAAGAATATTGTAATCAATTAGAAGAATTAAAAGATAAATATCAAAGAATATTTGGCCCACTTAGTATATATTATCCATGCAACAAATGGAGATGGCTAGAAGAGCCATGGCCTTGGGAAAGGAGTGATTTTAATGTGGACTTATAATAAAGTATTACAATACCCAATAAATATAAAATGTCCTAATCCAAAACTTGCAAAATTTATAATATCACAATATGGTGGACCAGATGGAGAACTTGCAGCTTCTCTTAGATATTTATCTCAAAGATTTGGTATGCCAGATCAAAAATCAAAAGCAGTTTTAAATGATATAGGTACAGAAGAGTTAGCACACTTAGAAATGGTAGGAACTATAGTTCATCAATTAACTGATGGAGCTTCAATAGAAGAAATAGAAAAAGCTGGACTTGGAGCATATTATACAGACCATGGGGTAGATGTGTATCCACAGTCGGCAGCGGGAACGCCTTGGACTGCGGCATATATAGCTTGTAAAGGAGATCCAATAGCAAATTTACAAGAGGACTTAGCAGCAGAGCAAAAGGCAAGAGCAACTTATGAAAAGTTAATTGATTTATGTAGAGATGATCCAGATGTACTAGACCCACTTAAATTCTTACGTGAAAGAGAAGTAGTACATTTCCAAAGATTTGGAGAAGCACTTCGTGGAGTACAAGATAAGCTAGCTGAAAAGAAATTTTATATGAATAACATGAAGTGTAATGATAATTCTAATTACAATATGATGAATTCAAATATGAATAATGCTTGTGGATGCAATTAGTGCAGTTATTTGATTAAATTTTATTTTTATTTGAAAATCCCCCAAGACAAACGCCTTGGGGGATTAATTAGAGATAGAAAACTATTAAACCAGTTTGATTTCCGCTTATTCAGCAGTATCGTCAACCGCGGGCTGAGAAATTTTGTCCTCTTTCTCAACAGGAGTATCGACTACTGTCTGAAGAGCCTTGTTATCTTTTTTGCTCATAAAAGTGTCGAGCATCAGATAACTCGTCAGTCAATTGCAGGAGTCTGCAATTGACTGATTCATCTGGTTGGCATCATCACCAGCCTGTCCGTACATTGTTGAAAGAATGAACAGCTTTTCTACATCAACATCATCACCCAGCAAATCTTTGAGGGCGATAACTCTCGAGTAGCAGCTGAAGCCCAGCACATTCTTAATAGGAACGACACTTTTCATTAATAGGGACAGAGAAAGCGTTTCGGAATTAAGCCCAAAAATTCTTTTTCCACGAATACATCCTCCTTACCTATGTAGTTGGTTTAATAGTTTCTAACTCCTTTCTTAATAGTGTATTTGTGCATATACACTTTAGGCTATCAAAGTCAATATGCCTTTGATATATACTACACTAAATACCGATTTCTATTATACAATTAATTTACATAAAATTCAAATTTTTCAAAGTATAAAAGAAAAGATAGTCCCATTTTTTCTCTTTTTTAAATTATAATTTTTTTAATTATTATTTTCAAATAATTCTTTAATATATAAATCTCTATTGTTTAATTCGTTATTTTTACCTTGTAATAAATTCTCAAAAAACATAACTAAATAATCAAATGTAGGATAAATTCCTTTTGGAATATTTCCATAATTACTTCTAACTAAAGCATTTCTAAAATATAAGCTGTTGTTTTTAAACATATCATTATTAACATTAAATCCCATATTAATAAGATACTTTTCAATAAATACTGCTGTTGTTCTTGTGTTGCCTTCTCCAAAAGGATGTACTTGCCAAATGCTTGAAGTAAATTTGGCAATATGTTTTATCAATTCATCTTTATTTAGTTTTGAATAATCAAATTCTTTTTCTTCTTTAAAATCATAATCAAAATAGCTTTCAATGTCTTGATAATTGACATATTTAACAGTATCTCCATTAAGGATGTCCTCTTTTTTGGTAATATTATAATTTCTATAATCGCCTGCAAAATCATAGATGTCTTTAAATAGGTGTTTATGAATATTCTTTAATGTAATAGGACTAAAACCAAAACTCTTATCCTCTAACAGCTGAGCAATTCTTAAAGATACTAAATCACATTCTTTTTCTTTTTGAATGTTTATATCTTTAGAACTTTGT